>NZ_JACHYB010000002.1:984139-1312186 GCF_014192515.1 Microbacter margulisiae | reverse complement strand
TGCAGTATCCGGGGTAAGCAACATTTGCTCGGAATCCATCTTGTTCTTGGTCAGATCCTCAACATCAATTTCACGGTAATTGCACAAACCGGCATGCAACGTTAGAAAAGCAAAGTTTACGCCTAAAATTTCAAGACGTTTCATCAACTCGCGACTAAAGTGCAATCCTGCAGTGGGAGCAACGACAGCACCTTCGTTTCGGGCAAAAATCGTTTGATAGCGACTCGCATCTTCCGGCTCAACTTGCCGTTGAATAAAACGGGGAAGAGGAGTCTCTCCCAAAGCATAAAGGGTCTTTCGGAAGTCTTCATATTCACCATCATACAGAAAACGGACAGTCCGGCCACGTGAGGTTGTGTTATCAATGACTTCGGCAACCAACTCATTATTTTGTCCAAAATAAAGTTTGTTCCCGACACGAATTTTACGGGCAGGATCAACCAGCACATCCCACATGCGCAGGTTATGATTTAATTCCCGCAACAAAAAAACTTCGATTTTTGCCTCGGAATTATCTTTTGTCCCGTATAAACGGGCAGGAAATACCCGTGTATCATTAAAAACAAATACATCCTGATCGTTGAAATAAGCAAGGATATCGGTAAAATAGCGATGTTCAATTTCTCCGGTTTTTCGGTGTAAGACTAAAAGGCGTGATTCGTCTCTGTGTTTAGTAGGATAGAGGGCGATTAATTCGTCAGGTAATTTAAATTTGAACTGGGAAAGCTTCATAATATGAATTAATTAGATAATAAAGAATCTCGCGATTATTTGATTAAGCTTATTAGAATAGATCACAGATGAGATTACAAAACAGCAAATTGTGTGCAAAAGTACGCTTTGCAGATAGGCAATGTCAATAGACAAACGGTTAAATTACCGTAACATTTGACTGAGAATGTGCTAACAAGGAAACTTTAGGGCTCCTTTTGTGGTAATTTAAGGAACTTTTCAAAATCCTCCGGCGTCATGCACTGGTCAATGGTAACATTTCCAATGCGTGTGCGTGTAAGTTCGGTAAGATGAGCTCCGCTGTCGAGTGCTTGCCCGATATCTCTTGCCAAAGCCCGGATATAAGTTCCTTTGCTACACACGATACGAAGTTTTAAGACAGGCAGGTCAAAAGCAAGGATTTCCAGCTCGTCAATGACCAGCGTTTTTGAAGCCAGCTCTACATCGGCACCTTCACGTGCATATTCATACGCTCTTTTCCCATCCACTTTCACGGCGGAGTAAACGGGTGGAATCTGCTCTATAGAGCCAATAAACTGTTGCAATTTAGTCTCTACTAATTCTCTTGTGATATGGCTTGTGGGATATTCTTTATCAATTGGTTTTTCAAGGTCGAATGAAGGCGTAGTGGCGCCCAGAAAAAGCGTTGCCACATATTCTTTTGTCTGATATTGAAAAGATTCAATCAGTTTGGTGGCCCGCCCGGTACAAAGAATCATCACGCCGGTTGCAAGAGGATCAAGCGTTCCGGCGTGGCCTACCTTTATTTTTTTGACTTTAAGCTGTTTACTGATTAACCAACGAATTTTGTTGACTAAGCTAAATGAAGTCCAATGCAGGGGTTTATTGAAATAAAGAACTTCTCCTTCGATAAAATCCATGTAAAAAAATTTCGTATCGCATTAAAAGTCAACGTGGACGTGCAATAGTAACAGTACAATAATGATAAAACCGAAGATAATACGGTAATAGCCGAAAAATTTGAATCCGTGTTTGGTTAAATAAGCAATAAAACCTTTGATGGCAAAGATAGCTACCACAAACCCGATAAAGTTACCTGCTGCGAGCAGCATAAGGTTATGGTGCGTCAGCAATTCAGGAGTTTTCTTATAAGCATCCCAAAAGCTTACTACAAATGCGCCTGCCAGGGTAGGCACTCCAAGAAAAAACGAAAACTCGGCAGCGGCTTTACGCGTCAGTTTTTGTTGCATCCCGCCGATAATTGTCGAAGCGCTTCTGCTCAATCCGGGAAGCACAACCGATAATATCTGATACACACCGATCATCCATGCTTTTTTATAAGGAATTTCTTCTTCGGAATGAATCGTTGGATTCAGGAACCATTTGTCAACGAACAAAAGGACAAAGCCACCTCCGAACATGGTAAACGCAATCATCAACGGAGTTTGCAGGGCGTTGTCGATATAACTCTTCAACAACAAACCAACCACAGCAGAAGGAATCAATGCCAGGATTAATTTGAGATAAAAATGCCAGCTTTTGAAGTCAATAAATTTTCTCCAATACACAACAACCACCGATAAAATGGTTCCAAACTGGATATTCTCAATAAATAATTTAGTAAAAGCGTTTTTATCAATGCCCATAAAAGCTCCGGCTAAAGCCATGTGACCAGTTGATGAAACGGGCAAAAATTCGGTAAGGCCTTCTATAACCGATAAGATGAGGGTATGTAACCAGGTCATTTATTCTCGTCCTCCTTTTTGTTACGCCACATGATAGAAAAGAACATAGATAAGAAGCCAAATAAAGAAATCATTGGGCCAACAGTGATGCGTCGTGTGCTAAAAATATCCGGATTAAATACCGATCCTGACTTACCGCCTGTCATGAGAAGAAAACCTAAAATGATCATAAACACAGAAACGCCTATTAAAATCCAATTGGTCTTTCCCAGGGCAAAATCCCTCTGGTTTTGCGTTTCATCGGTTTTTACCGGTTGTTTTGTCTGTTTCATCAGTAGAAAGTATTAATGTTTTGGTAAATACTATGGACTAAATAAAATACATATCATTAGTTCGCATCCGTATATAGCGGTTTACGGCAAAAAGGGCAGCAAAGAAGCTGATCAGCAATCCGAACAGGACTACTACCCCGCTAACCATCAGCTCAACACGAAGGTTGTACAGATTAAAGTTGACGCCAAGGGCAATCTGAACATAATAGGCAGCAACACCAAGCAACGCCAGCGCTATTACAGCGGCAATGAGTCCGTTCCACAAATACCGCCACACAAACGCCCGGCGGATAAACCATGCCTTAGCGCCTACCAAACGCATGGTATTAATCACAAACCGCTTGGAATAAATACTCAACCGGATCGTATTATTCAGCAATACCGTCGAAATAAAGATCAGAATAGCCGCTATCCCCATCAGGAAATAGCCTGTCTTGGTTAAATTATCATTTACCAGCTGGATAATATCTTTTTGGTAAATAACCTGCTTCACGCCGGCATATTTTTTCAACCGTTTCTCGATATGGGACACACTGTCTGTATTAGCATAAAAAGAGGTCAGTTTCACTTCAAAAGAAGCCAGCAAAGGATTGTAGCCCAGAAAATCGGCAGGATTTTCTCCCAAATCGCGGATATGATCTTTTAAGGCCTGCTCCTTGCTGATATATTCATAGGATTTTACACCAGGCATTGTTTGAATCAATTGCTGCACCACCTGCAAATCATGCGGGGAAATGCTATCCTCGATGACAACTGACATGTTCACGTTTTCCTTCACATAGTTTGATACATCATTCCCAATAATAACCAGTATGGAGATGAGTCCTATGAGGAAAAGTACAAATGCAATACTTATCGTGGAGATAACATGCAAGTTAAAAAACCGCTTTTTTTGCCTTGATGCACGATGTGACATTCTCTTTCTGCTTTAACCGTGTTTCCTGTAAATGCTTCAGAATAATCCTTCCCGAAAACCGGGTTGGTTTCACGCCTGCAAAGATAGCGTTTTATGTCTGTTATTTATCCGAAGCTAACCAATCAATCGTTTATTGTTCTCTTTTTTTCCTGCATTTTCTGAAAAGCAAAAACAGACCACCCAGCACAAAGAGGATCAACAGGATAGAAGAAATCATCGAAATGGCATTTCCAAGTGAATATGATTTCGGATCAAACCGGAACATAATCTGATACTGACCTGCATTAAGCGCCATTGCGCGCAACAGGTAATCTGCTTTGACAAACGGCACCTTCTTCCCGTCAATATAAGCGTTCCATCCTTTGGGATAATAAATTTCCGAGAAGACAGCAATCTGGGGACTCTTTGACTGATAATCATAGACCAGTTTATTGGGTTCATATTTCTGCAGGGTAATTGTAGCTGTAGTATCGCTCCCGAATGACGATGGCAGAGTAGTTGCCACAGATTGTGTCACTACTGCCTCATGTTTGGTATCAATCTGTCCTACTTTCTGAAGGGCAGCTGCCTGATCGGGTACCGTAACGACTTTCCGGATCAGCCATTGGCTTCCGTTAGCATATGGATTAAGGATCGGGGGAGCCTGCGGATCGTAGATCAGGTATTTCATATCAAGCATATTCAACACTACCTGTGCTGCCAGGGGCTGTTGTATGTCTGCTGCTGTTTTGGCCTGTTTGAACGAACTAAAGATGGATTCAATTTCAGGAATCAGTTGTGCGTCTATCAAATCCTGATATTCGCGCAATTTTGCGCCATGATAACCTCCGATGCTCTTATGAAAATAGGAAGTCGAGGCATCATTAAACGGACTTACCGATAAATTCAGCACACGATAATACGTTGTGTCCTGCAAAATGGCTTTATCGGCAACACTGGGTTTAATGCTTGCAGCAACTGTCTTCGATTCAAAGTTGCTATCGTTCAGATAGCGTTTTGCGACGGGATACATGTCAAGTAAAATCAAAACACCAAGACTGATGTAAAGCCATGAGGTATTGATTTTCTTTTTTGTAAACAACCAGATGGCAGCTCCTGCCAACAGGATGAAGATGAACGAACGGAACGCGTCAGAGCGAAGCAACGATTCACGGTCTATTGGCAATGTGTTTTGCAGGAAAGCATAATTTCCGGTAAACTGGTTATCTGACGGTGACATAAAATTACCGGCCAGCGAAGGTATCAGCGCAAAAAGCAAACTCAGACCTCCCGTGATGCCCAATGACCAGTAAAGCGCTTTTTTGAATTTTTCCTGATCATATTCGCCCTTCACAATACGCTGTATGGCCAACACGGCCAAAATCGGCATGGTATATCCGGCAATGACCAGAATCATGGATACCGTTCGGAACTTATTATACATAGGTACATGATCGATAAAGAAGTCTGTCATCAGTCCGAAGTTTTTACCCCATGCCAGCATAACAGACAGGATAGTAGCTGCCAGAAGCCACCACTTATAACGTCCTTCCACCAAAAACAATCCAAGGACAAAAAGGAAGCAAACAATAGCCCCTACATAAACAGGGCCTGAGGTCATTGGTTGGTTCCCCCAGTAAAGCGGCCATTTTTGAGTACTCATTATCTGTGAAGCATCCGCTCCCAAAGCGTCGAGCTTCTGACCCGTTGCCGAATTCTCCGTCAATGTTCCATCGCTTGCACCGCCACGGAAATCGGGGATCAGCAATGTTAATGTTTCTCCAATCCCATAACTCCATTGGGTAATATAATCCTTATCCAGTCCGCCTTTGTTACTCTGGTGATTTTGAGAGGCCGATGATCCTTGTCCCCGCATCGAATACTGGCCATATTCATAAGTGGTAAGCAACGTTGTGGCATTAATCCCTACAGCCAGCACCAGGCTGATGCCCAATGCGCCAAGTGTTTTCAGAAAGTCACCAAACTGTTTGTCTTTTATGCTGTAAATCAGTTCCGAAATGCCCAGGATAAGAATAATAATCAGCACATAATAGACAATCTGGAAATGTCCTGCTTTAATGCCCAGTCCCAGGAAGATAGCAGTCAATATTGCCCCGAGCCATCGTCGTTCCCTGAAAGCCATCACCACGCTGCCAATCACAGGCGCCATGTAGGCAATTGTAATCGCCTTGCTGCTATGTCCGGCGGCAATGATGATAAAATTATATGAAGCAAAAGCAAACGCCGCCGCACCTATCATGCTCAGCCACGGATTGATGCGCAAAGCAAGCATTAGGATATAAAAACCGATTAGATATAATATCAGGTAGTAAACCGGACGTGGGAAAACCGTAAAAAAGGAATAAATGAAGCTCACTGCGTCGGCAGGTGTTTTCATTGCAATCTGATAGGTCGGCATTCCGCCAAACATACTGTTTGTCCATAGCGTAGGCGTTTTATGGGTGGCATTATAATCCATTGTTTCTTTTGACATGCCCGCCCATGTCTGGTTATCATGGCCAATCACGACCTTTCCTTCAATAACCGGACTGAAATAGATATAAGAAACGATAATGAAAAAAAGAATTGCCACAAGGTGCGGTACTGATTTCGACCAAATTTGTTTGTTCATTTGTGCTGTGTTTTTTAATGTTTTACGGCAATATCTGATGACTCTTCAAGTGTTTTGAAATAATTATGAATGCATTATGGGTTCTCCCTGGAGGGTTGCCGACGAAGCATCGGTAATGCGTACCTCAACCCGGTCGCCGATGTGATAACCCGCCTTGGGGAAAACAACCACCTTGTTCTGGGATGTCCTTCCAAAGAAATGTTCACGCGACCTTTTTGAAAATCCTTCCACCAACACCTCAAAGGTTTTGCCAATAGCTGCTTTGTTGCTTTCGGCCGAGAGTTGGTTTTGCAAATCAATGATCTCCTGCAACCGTTTCACTTTTACCGGCTCGGAGATATCGTCCGGCAAATGTTTTGCGGCAAAAGTGCCCGGCCTTTCCGAATATTTGAACATAAAGGCGGCGTCGAAACCCACCTCACGCATCAATGAAAGGGTCTGTTCATGATCTTCATCCGTCTCTGTCGGGAATCCGCAAAAAACGTCCGTCGTGATGCTCGCTTCAGGTAAGATCCGCCGGATAGCTGCAATACGGTCCAGATACCACTCGCGTGTGTATTTGCGGTTCATCTTGTGCAATATGCGATTGCTTCCTGACTGCACGGGAAGGTGGATATTTTTGCATAAATTCGGATAAGCCGCCATAACTTCCAGTGTTTTATCGCTCATGTCCTTGGGATGTGATGTTGTAAAGCGGATACGCAATCCGGGAGCTGCTTCGGCAACGAGTTTCAGCAATGCGGGGAAATCAATGTTGCTATCGGGTTGACGCGACAAATAAGAGTTCACGTTTTGCCCCAGGAGGATCACTTCGCGGTATCCTTTTTGCTGCAAATCGGCCACTTCCTGCAAAATACTTTCCACATCACGGCTGCGTTCGCGCCCCCGGGTGTAAGGCACTATGCAGTAAGAACAAAAATTGTTGCATCCCCGCGTAATGGAAACATATCCCGAAATAGAAGCCCCAATACGTGCCGGAAGCACTTTGCTATACGTCTCTGTTGTGGAGAGATTCACATTGATGGCTTTTTCGCCCTGCAACGCGCTTTGCATCAGATGCGGAAGATCAAGATAGGCATCAGGGCCGGCAACTACATCAACACCATAATGATTGATGAGATCTTCTTTTGCCCTCTCGGCCATACAGCCGATAACGCCTACGATCAACCGTTCCTTTTTCTTTTTCAGGCTGTCAAACTGCTGCAAACGGTGGATGACACGCTGCTCTGCATTGTCCCTCACGGAACAGGTGTTCATCAGGATAGCGTCCGCTTCGTTCAGCTGATCGGTTAGCTCGTAGTCATCCATTTTCAGGATGGAAGCCACAACCTCCGAATCTGCTGCATTCATCTGGCATCCATAAGTTTCAATGTATAATTTTTTAGGAAGAGCAGGCGTTCCTGTCTCTTCTGTATCTTTGTTGTATGTTGATTGCATGAATAGTAAGCACTTAATTTGTGGCAAAGATACGCATTTTTTGAATATTGTTCCATGACGCGGGAAAGGGAGGAAAAGGGATCGTTTCTCTTCATCCGGTAATCTTTAACTCTGCCCAAGAAACAATGATATTCCAGAAATCTTTCCTGGAATGGACCAAAATACATAGATACTGAGGCACATGTGCATCCCAATATTAAAGCCGTTCCCTAAATTCCTCTAACACAAGAGAGGAACTTTATTGATTTCAATCGGGAAGATTTACAATATTATTTCCTACTTAAATCACTAAGGATAAATACGTTATTTCTGATATTTTGTCCTTGTTCCGAATATCCGGATCCCAACTATAAGGGCTACTCTGTTGTAATTAGAGTCCCAATTAATATAATTATCCAGAAAGTTTGTAGAAGTATAATACCGGAGTTCCACGCTAAGCAGAGAATAACCGAATCCTCCTCCTATAGCAAAACTTCCACCGACTCTTTTTATTTTGTAAGGCGTCTCAAAATAAAAAGGATCTACCTGGAAGTTGGAATTGAATGTCAGTCCATAATCATTGGTATAGAAGCCATCAAGGAATAGCTTCCAGTTCTTAAAGACAAAATAACGCCGTAGTCCTACCGGAAATTCAACAAAACTCAGATGCACGGTGGAACTTGAGCCTTTAGGATGTGCATTAAGCAATTGATATGCCGGTTCAATGACAACACCCCAATTATGATGATTAAATGGTAACAGGAATTCTCCTTCCAATCCTATTCTAAATACTGATGCATGTCCATAATCTGCATATCGCGGTGAGCCAACAAAATTATTTTCAATAGCTAATGATGTAACGTCGATTCCTGGGGTGATCCTTATGTTTACTGGGACTTGTATATCCTGCGTTGTTTCGAACTGTGCAGATGCGTATGCTCCCGAATATTCGGTGTTATATTTATTAAAATAATGCTCCAGATCACTTACGCCGTACGAGATATAACGCATAGAATTCATTGTTGCTCCTTTTGCCCTGACATACAACCATAATTGATTTTGATAATCGGAGTTCGTCGCTATTCCGGTTTCACCTGTCAGATATTCTTTATAAATCAACTGCTGAATAGGAGTGCTTGCCACCGAATAGAAGAATCGCACAATGTATCCATTATCATAATAATAAAGAGAGGCCTTCCCTTCAAGAATCACTTTCAGAAACAATGTATCTTTTTCCCAAACAGGATTTCGTGTGTTGGAAAGATCGGATGTTAACATTGGAGAACGATCGATATTGACAGAAGTTCTTACATATTTTGAATAACCATCTATGCCAAACTCTTTGACAGTAGCCAGATTTCCCTGTTTAACCTCACCCCTTTCATTGATCTTATATTCAAATGACTTCGGATTATTTTTCCAGTCATCATTTTTGATCAAACATTCTGTCTTTTGGTTGCTATTGTTTATGAAATATCCTTTTTTAAAGGGAGCCTGGGCAAAACAACCGGTTGCAACAAAGGCAAGCAGGACAAGTACATGTGTTCTCATACGATTAGTAATGGTTTATGATTGCTTATTATCATTCAACTCATTTTCATTGATATTTTTTGGTAACATAGCCAAGTCGCGATGTTAGGAGGATATCTGTTCGAATAAATATTAACGTAATAGCTTTCATATTAAAACTTAATACAAAGATATGAATTATATTGTGTGAGATTTATGGCCATGAAATGGCATATAAATTCTTTACATTCAAGATATGATAATAGGGAATGGTCATTCATAATTGTCTATTTTCACGTTCTTGTGCAAGCGTATATCAGTTGATGAAGCGCCTATTTTCAGGATTACTTTGCCAGGTTCGATGGTAAAGGCATGTTTGGTTGTATTCCAATAGGCAAGATCGGAAACTTTCAGCGGGAAGGTGACGGTTTTTGTTTCTCCCGTTTTGATAAAAACGCGTTGAAATCCCCTGAGTTCTTCCATGGGACGGGATACTTTTGAATCGGGGAATGATACATATAATTGAGGGACTTCATCTCCGTCATATTTTCCCGTGTTTTTTATAGCAACTGAGACCAGCAAGGTGTCGTTGGGATGTATAACGGTAGCATTTGTTTTCAAATGCGAATAGGCGAAAGTAGTGTAGCTAAGCCCATAGCCAAAAGGATAAAGGGGGTTCCCTTTAAAGTACATATAGGTACGTCCGTCGCGAATGTTATAATCCATCATTGGAGGGAGGTCGGCAATAGATTTTACCCATGTTTGTGTAGTGCGTCCGGCAGGGTCGACCTTTCCGAACAGGACATCTGCCACGCCGTTGCCTAGCTCCTGGCTGCATTGTGTGACGTGTAAAATAGCCGGCAGATGTTGTTCCGACCAGTTGATGGCAAAGGGGAAACTGCTAATAAGGAGTAATATGGTATTGGGATTGGCTTTATAAACTACTTTGGCCAGGTCTTCCATTTCGAGCGATAAGGCTTTGCGGTCAACACCCTCGCGCCCGTCACTTGGGATAGGCGAATACATCCATTTCGGATCGGTTCCATAGGGATGGTTCCCTATACATACAATGGCTACATCGGACGCTTTTGCAGCATTGGCCGCCTCATCCATCTGGTCGGATGGTGCATAGCGTACGATGACATTCTTTCCGACGGCATTTCTAATTCCCTGCAATACTGACACTCTATAGGGAGGTGTCCCGCTGTACCAGTCGAGAATCACACTGTTTGCCCGCGGGCCGATGACGGCAATGGATTTGATTTTATGCAAATCGAGCGGGAGCAAATGGTCATTGTTCTTGAGCAATACGATCGATTTAGCAGTAACGAGCCGCACGAATTGATGCACCTTCGGGCTGCGCCAGGGAGCTACCGTATCGGTGACGCCGATATTGGCATAAGGCACTTTGGTTTGATTTCCATCCAGGAGTCCCAGCCGGAGAGCAACGTAAAAATTATCTTTTAATACCTTGTCAATGTCTGCCACAGTGATATATCCTTTTCGCAACGCTTCGTAAACAGCCGGTTTGTAATTGTCCAGAAACTGACCGACACCTGCTTTGATAGTGGCAGCCGCTCCCTGTGCCAATGTTGGATAGGCATGATGTGCAGTAATGAGCAGCTTCAGTGCGCCGCCGTCGGTACAGATAATGCCATGATTGCCCCATTCTTTGCGCACGACATGGTTCAAAACAGGGTTGACACACATGGGTGTGCCGTTCCACGAGTTGTAGGATGCCATTATGGCTTGCGCCCCGCCTTCAGTGATGCCTTTATAGAATGGGTACCCATAATATTCGCGGAAGAGCCGTTCGTCAAAATTTGACGACGTAGAGTCGCGCCCGTCTTCGTTGCTGTTTGCCATGAAATGTTTCATCAATGAAGCCGTTTTCCAATAGCGTGGGTTGTCGCCTTGCAATCCTTTTATAAATGCAACAGCCATACATGAAGTAAGATAAGGATCTTCCCCATAACTCTCTTCCGTTCTGCCCCAGCGAGGATCACGCGCCAGATCGGCATTGGGCGCCCGCACAACAAGCCCTCCTTTTTCGAAGTTCGGATTTTGTACATAATATCGTACTTCCGTTGCTTCCACATCAGCTACCTTGCGAATGAGCGCAGTATCCCATGTTTCTCCCAAACCATAGGCTTGCGGAAAGATGGTAGTAGGATAAGTAACAGGTTTAGGAGAACCATAGCTTCCCCAATTGGCTGGTCCTCCGAGCGCCATGCCATGTAAGCCTTCGGAATGGCCTATAGCACGGATGCCAAGTCTAGGCACACCGAAAGATGTTGACAATGCATTGACCTTTTCCGCCAAAGTCATCAATGAAATAAGATTATTGATCCGCACGCTGTCCGGTAATTGGGGATTCTGAAAAGGATAACATTGCGCAGATAGGGGAAGAGAAAGGACAGCACAAAGGAACCAAATAAAAATACGTTTCATGATGAGTATGTATGGATTAAATTATTTGCCGAATCAATTCTAATTTGCATTGTTTCATGTTTTATAATGACCTATAATCCTGATGAATGGATTTAATGATATTACATCAATAAGGGAAAGGGTTATGATGTTATTCATTTTCTATTTCGATGCATGGGAGGATTACTTCACCACTACACTTGCTTCTCCCTTAATATCACTTGATGAGCTTGCCAATAACAAATTATAAGCTCCGGGTTCGACTATCCAACCGTTTTTTGCCTCATCATAATAGGCCAGGGACTTTACAGGTACCGATAAAATGACAGCTTTTGTTTCTCCGGGCTGCAAGAATACTTTCTGAAAGGCTTTCAATTCTTTCTCGGCGCGCATGACCTTCGATTGGGGTTTGCTTACGTACAACTGGGCGGTTTCGGCTCCGGCTCTTTTCCCGCTGTTGGTCAATCTGAACCGGACATGAATCGTGTCATTCAAAGCATACTCGTGCCGGCTGGCTTCGGGTTTCGAATAGGCGAATGTGGTGTAGGAAAGTCCGAAACCAAATGGGAATAATGGCCGGATATGTTTCGTGTCGTACCATCGGTATCCTACCAGAATGCCCTCTTTGTACACTTCTTTCTTGTCGATGCCAGGATAGGCGATGGCGCCGAAAGAATGCGCCCCGCAATCAGACAGTTTCACCGGGAAAGTGAAAGGTAATTTCCCCGAAGGGTTGACATCACCACTGAGAATATCGGCAATGGCGTTACCGGCCTGCGAACCAAGATACCACGCCTGCACAATGGCTTGCACATCGTTAGCCCACGGCATGGCAACTGCATTTCCACTGACCAGAACAACTACCACATGCTTGTTGACTTTCTCCAGACTGTCGATTAACTGATCCTGCCCGTAAGGTAATCCGTATGACAACCTATCCGTCCCTTCACAATCTTGGTGAGGATCTTTATTCAAACCTCCGATGAAAAGGACAATATCGGCTTTCTTCGCCACATTGATGGCAGCTTGCCTCAAGGAATCGGCTTCGGCACTGTTTTTGACTTCGGAGCTATATCCGATAGAATACAGCAGTGTATATTCGTTGCCAAAACGGGCTTGTAACCCTTCAAGAGGGACAATTTCCTGCTTTACTTTCAATGATGAACTTCCTCCTCCTATCGTCATTCTGTGGGTAGCATTTTCACCGATGACAGCGATAGTTTTGATGCTACTGGAAACGATTGGGAGAATATGATCTTCATCTTTTAATAGCACAATCCCTTCATCGGCTATCTTGCGGTCTGCCTCGGCATGAGCTGCCGTAGCAAAGCTTCCCCACGGACGGTGCGTGTTCATCGCCGTACGGAAAATAAGGCGCAAGATCCGGCGGGCCTTGTCGTTCAATCCACTTATGCTGTACTTTTCTCCCTTTAACCCTTTAAGATAAGGATTGGCAAGATAATAGTCCGAGTAAGAAAATGAGCTGTTGGTTGTCAATCCGTTGGTGTATGTCCCCATTTCAATGTCCAGTCCGTTATTGACCGCCTGAGTGGTATTATGAACTCCACCCCAGTCGCTAATCACCACACCGTCAAATTTCCATCGGCCTTTCAGTATCTTATTCAACAAGAGATTATTTTCACAGCAGTGTTCTCCCCGGAACTGGTTGTAGGAACCCATGATCGCCCATGCTTTCCCTTTGGTTACGGCTGCTTTGAATGCCGGCAAATAGATTTCATGTAGCGCCCGGTCGCTGACATTCACATCCACATCGCCACGCCATGTCTCCTGGTTGTTGAGTGCAAAGTGCTTGACACAGGCAGCTACCCCATTTGACTGTACGCCTCTGATATAAGGGACAACCATTTGCGATGCAAGGAAAGGATCTTCTCCCATAAACTCGAAGTTTCGTCCGCCTAAAGGAGTCCGGTAAATATTTACGCCGGGGCCAAGCAAAACGCTTTTGTTACGGTAACGTGCTTCTTCTCCGATTGATTTTCCATACAGATAAGCCATCTTCGGATTAAACGTAGCGGCTAAACAGGTTAAGGCAGGAAATGCTGTGCAGGAATCGTTGGTCCAATGAGCTCCGTTCCATTCATCCCAATAGACTTCTTCCCGGATTCCCATCGGGCCATCATCCATCCATAGTTCAGGAATTCCTAAACGGGGGACACCTTTTGAACTGAATTTTGATTGCGCATGGCATAAATCGACTTTTTCCCGGGTAGTCATCAGGGAAAGAGCATTCTCCACCCGTTGTTCGATGGGCTTTGTGACGTCCAGATAAACAGGGAGCTTTTGTTGTGAATAAATGATGAATGTGCCAGAAAAAAAGACACTTAACAGAATTTCTTTTAGATAACGCATGGTATATGGAATGAGCTGCAAAGCAATGAATTTGGCTGCAAAAGATAAATAATCAAAGTAATGGGAAAAAAGAACGGATGATTCTGTTGTCTCCTCATCTCTCTGGTTAGTGGAGAGATGAGGAGTATTGCATGAATAAAGGGAACAACAGAATAGGAAGAATCAGAAGCTTATTCTTTCAGGTAGTTCTGCCAGATTTTAGTGGTGTCGGCATAAATTTTCAAGGATTGACTGCCGACATGAATGTCGAACGCACCTTTTTCGAGATGCCACTTGTGATCTAATCCGATAAACGAAAGATCAGAAGCTTTCACTTTTAATGTGACCACTTTGGTTTCACCCGGGGCAAGTTCAATTTTGTCAAATGCTCGCAAGCGGCGGTTATCGGGTGTTATCGAGGCAACTTCTTCCGATGAATAGAGCAAAACAGTCTCTTTACCGGCTACTTTACCGGTGTTCTTCACATTCACAGTAAAGATTAATTCATCATTGGGCAAGAAATGTGTCTTATTCACCTTCAAACCGGAATATTCGAACGTAGTGTAGCTTAATCCGTATCCAAAAGGATATTGAACAGTGTTGTTAGCAGCATAAAAATAAGTTCCATTCATTGTAGCCCGGTTTTCACAGGGTTTGTAATCGTAGGTTGTAAGTAAATTAGTATATTTGGGATACGTAAATGGCAAACGACCTGAAGGATTTACCTCCCCGAACAGGATATTAGCCAATGCTAATCCACCTTCACTTCCGGGCAGGTAGATATCGAGCACAGCTTTTGTAAGCGGTTCAATGCCTGAGAAGATTCGTGGACGGCCTTCATTTAGAATCAGGATAATGGGTTTTCCTGTTTTTGCAAGTTCTTTTACCAATTCCTGTTGATTTTCTGATAATTGCAGGTCGTTGAGGTTCCCGGGTGTTTCGGCGTAAGAATTTTCACCAACACAGGCAACAATCACGTCGACATCTTTAGCTGCTGCAACGGCTTTGGCAAAGTCGGGCTTGTTTTCGGCATAATATGGCCCATTCATATCGTATGTAACGCCTGGTTCGTAAATGACGTTGTCTTTGCCTACTTTCTCCTGAAGCGCTTTCAGAATTGTGATGCCGTTTGGCAGGTATTGATCTGCTTTATCTCCTTGCCATGAGATGGTCCATCCACCGTTAAGCGTACGCATTGAATTGGCATTTGGACCGGTAAGCAAAATTTTGGTATTCTTTGAAAGCGGTAAAATATGATCATCATTTTTCAGCAAAGTAATCGATTCATCAGCAGCTTCTTCAGCCAGTTTTTGATGAGCATCGGAGGCATATTGTGTATAAGGTGCGATATTCCAGGTGGGTTTTGAGAATAATCCCAGGCGGTATTTCAATCGCAGGATACGACGCACTGCATCATCAATGCGCGATATGGAAACTTTCTTTTCTAAAACCAGTTCTTTCAGGTCACTGCAGAATGAAGGATCATAAGGAATCATCGCCATGTCGATACCTGCATTAATAGCCAGGCGAATGGCATCTTTATTACTGGAAGCAACATGATCACGCACGTAAAGATTGTTGATATCCTGCCAGTCGGTTACTACCACACCATCAAAATGAAGATCATTTTTCAATACATCAGTAATCAAATGATGATTGGCATGTACCGGTAAATCATTGACAATACTTGAATTGACCATTACGGAAAGTGCGCCGGCTTTAATTGCTTCTGCAAAGGGTTTCAAATGCCGCTCAAGAAGTTCGATTTGTGGAATCATGGCCGGTGTCCGATCCTGACCGCTGACGGGAACTCCATATCCGACATAATGTTTCAGGCAAGCTGCTACATTGTCCATGCCGATTTTGTTTCTATCTTTTCCCTGGTATCCTTCTACACAGGCTACGCCCATTGTGGAATTAAGATAGGTATCTTCTCCATATGTCTCCCACATACGTGGCCATAACGGCATCCGTCCCATATCAAGTACAGGAGAAAAGCTCCATGGAATATCACATGCCCTTGTTTCGTAAGCACTTACCTCGGCACCTTTGTAAACAAGTTCCGGGTTGAACGTAGCTCCCATTGCGATTTCTTGTGGGAACAGTGTTGCACCACGCGAATATGTTCCGCCATGAATGGCGTCAATTCCATAAATCATAGGGATTCCTGTCGCCTTGATTGCTTCTTTTTGCATTTCAGATATGATCTTTTCCCATAAAGCAGGCTTTTGAGCTACGCCGGCAGGTACATTCAGGATCGATCCTGCTTTTAAATGGCCCAGAATATAATTGACTTTGTTCGTATCGAGTTCAATTGGCTCTACAGGAACATTGTCTTTCGTTTTCAGCAACACATCAATGGCAAATTGGGACATTTGCCCAATCTTTTCATCCAATGTCATTTTTGACATCAATTGTGTAATTTGATTTTCGTACGGAGAAACCTCTTGTGGCGGTGTAAAACTGTATGACATACATCCAATCATTAATAGGGTGATCCCGGTTAGTAATTTCCTTGCTTTCATAATCTTCTCATAATTTGAAATTGGGTTAATACATTATATTTCGTCTTTCTCATTCAATCTACATAATACCGTACATTTTGTTCCTTTTCTAATTTGATTTCACAGGAACGATTGCCGGTTCATTCGTCTATACACAGATATTCGTCTGTCACAACTCCTGCTTTTGTATCGAAAATCAAATAACGAAACAAAAATAATTTTCCTCTTTCTGGTTGTCATTATATATATACTCTACAAATTCTCTATTCAGGTAAAAGTACACCTCTATTAATCTTCTACACAAAAGCAAGCAAATAATTATTTGTCAATTAAATAAGCGATGATTCAAAATGATTTTTTATAGTTCAGTCAAAAAATGTTTTTATGAAGGCATCTGGTCAAATGGAACTTAACCCTGTATTCATAGAAGGTCACTTTCTTATTTATGCTTGTACCATGCCTGTAATACATAAAATGCCTCTTTCTTTTGGCCCTGGTCAGAAATGAGTCCCTTACGATTGAATCCATCCTGAATATGCGGCAACACCCGTAGCGGAGAACGAAAGTCTTTAAGAATCCATGGAGACATTCCGGCAATTTTAGGCATACGCTCATCAATCATCTTCAAGGTCTTTCGGTAGAACTCAGCCTGGTATTCTTCAGTCCACCGTTCCGTAGGTGATCCGTGCAACCCGGCAACAGCACCGGCTCCAAATTCACTGATGATTAATGGTTTGTTGTAATCAATCTGCCAGCTAACCTGATCAATACGACTGTTGTCTCCTTCGTACCAACCCACATATTCATTAAAGCTGATAACATCCACCTTGTTGGCCATGCTATCATTAACCGAAAGCAGGTTATGCGACTTATCACCCCGTAACATGGCCATACTGACAAGGCGTGTATTATCGTGAGTGTGGGTATAATCTACAAGATTGGAAAGAAACCGGTTTCGGGCAGGTGTTTGAGGAGTTTCATTGGCCATTGACCAAATAATGACATTCGCTCTGTTCTGGTCACGCGAAATCATTTCACTGACCTGATTCAGGGAATTGGCATAAGTCTCTGGATTATTCCATTCAATATCCCAATAATTTGGCACTTCCTCCCATACCATAATCCCCATCTTTTCGGCTGTACGCACCATATCTTCGTTATGAGGATAGTGTGCTAACCGTACATAATTACATCCCAGTTCTTTTGCCCAGGTAAGCAATATCTTACTCTCGGAAGCTGAAAAAATGCGTCCGTTTCGATAGGCAGCTTCATCATGAATACTGATTCCTTTCAGAAAAACAGGTTTCCCGTTGAGTAAAATATCACGCCCTTGTGTCTCAATACTTCGGAAGCCTATGTCATCTTTTACCGTGTCATCTTTTGTCGCAATAGTGACTTCATACAATTTAGGGGTCTGAGGAGACCAGAGTATTAGTTGCTTAGCAGGAAGATTAAGATTAACAGCCACATATCCTTTTGCATCAGTGGTAAATGTCCGGACAAGTTTCAGTTCCGGAATAGAAACCGTAACTGCCTGCGAGGGTGTTGTTCCATTGAGTTGAACATAACCTGCCACATGATGCAGACTCTTTTTTTGCAGTTGTATTTTGTAATTTTCAATGAATGTTGCGGGTTCTTCGAGCAAACGCACTTTACGGGTGATACCTCCATAATTAAACCAATCGTATTTCAAGGTTGGTACACCATCTGCCTGCCGTGTATCGTTAACCCATACAATGAGACTATTCTCGCCCTCTTTCAATTGAGATGTAGCATCTACATTAAAGGGAGTAAAGCCCCCGATATGTTCTCCTATCTTTTCCCCGTTGAGATAGACAATAGCACGGTAATTTACTGCTCCAAAGTAGATAAAATAACGCATGCCGGATTGCGGATGAAACAGAAACGCTTTTTTCAACCACATGCTTCCTTCATAATTCAGCAATGTGGCATTTTGGGTATTCCAATCCCCGGGAACATTCAAAGTGGGCGATGTTGAAAAGTCATACTCTTTAAACGTAGTCTTATTATCCACATGGGGCTCTTTAAAATATCCGTTTGCAGAGAGTCCGTTATTCATCGGATCGAGAATATAGTTCCATTTCCCGTCAAGCGACATGAAATGACGTCCCTGTGGATTTTGAATCAAAGGAAGTAATCCGGGTGTCGTTTGAGCCTGAAGGAAAGTCGCGACAAACAGGATTATACAAAATAGAGTTGCTTTTGTGGCGTTCATGCGATCATAATTTATTTTTTATGGTTGCATGAAATTCGCATGCCGATGTTATCATAATTATGGATGTAAAATTGGTTCAAAAATAAGAAGCCTGATTCTGAAAAGTCCCAGGCTTCTTATGGCGTAATTTATTTACTGAAAATAGGCAGATTCCGGGCTGGCAATCCTTCCGAAGTGGCAGTCAAATGAATGACTCCCGGTTTATGGGTCGATTGGATCACTACCAGGCATTTTCCAAAGAATGCATGGCAATAATTTGCCTTAAACGGATCGTGGTCAATCTCACTGCCATTGTCTACGCCTACGATCTTTCCAGGCCCGGTAACGGTGAAATGTACCAGATTATCTGCCGTCGGCACCATGGTTCCGTTTTTGTCTGTTATCTTTACCGTAACAAAGGACAGGTCGCTGTTATCGGCATGGATCAAATTCCGGTCTGCCGCCAGGGTAATATGGTCTGCTGGCCCTGCCGTCCTTTCCTCTACCATTTTCACCGCCTTGCCGTTCTTGTAGGAGACAGCCTTGAGAACCCCCGGTTCAAAGGGCACGCTCCACATTACATGGAGTTCATCTCCTGTTTTATGCCGTTTCCCCAGTGACTTCCCGTTAAGGAACAACTCTACTTCGTCGGCATTGTTGTAATAGCACCAGATATCCACCATTTGTCCGGGCTTCCAGTTCCAGTGCGGGAAGATATGCAATACGGTCTTGTGTGTCCATTCACTTTGGTACATGTAATAAACATCTTTCGGGAAGCCGGCCAGATCAATGATCCCGAAATAGGAACTGCGTGATGGCCATGTGTAGGGAGTGGGTTCCCCGATGTAATCGAATCCTGTCCAGATAAACATTCCCGATATGTAGGGATGGGCTTTCACAACTTTCCATGTTTCTTCGTGTGTCGATCCCCATGGAGCAGATGTGTTATCGTAAGCTGAGCATAAATGGTTTGGCGTGCTATAGGGTATATTCCATTCTTTGGGTACCCGGATAATTGAATCAGAAGGCATCCTGTACCATCCACGGGTCTCCAGTGCTGAAGTGGATTCGGTAATAATGAGTTTCTTCCCCGGATATACCTTGGGGAAGGTAAGCCAGTCTTCAATATGATAATTCATTCCTATCAGGTCAGTTGCCCCGCAGCTAATCAATGGATTTGTGGGTTCGGGATTGCTGTTGGCGGTAACAATAGGGCGGGTGTCATCCAGACCGCGGACGATCGAACACAGCTCTTTCATTATAGCAGCTCCCCTGTCTTCCGGACTTCCTTTCTTGGCAGCCTGTTCAGGTATCTCATTTCCCACGCTCCAGATGATAACACTGGGATGATTCCGGTCACGGCGTATCTGGTCACTCAGGTCTTCTTTGTGCCATTGGGCAAAGTAGCGTGAGTAATCATATTTCGTCTTGTGAATCATCCACATGTCGAAGGCTTCATCCATGATCAGGAACCCCATGTGATCGGCCAGATCCAGCAGTTCCGGTGCAGGGGGGTTATGGGAGGTACGGATGGCATTGCAGCCCATGTTTTTTAATATCTCCAACTGACGCTCAATTGCTCGTTTGTTGACGGCACTTCCCAGACAACCCAGGTCGTGATGGTCGCATACGCCCAGGATCTTCATCGGTTTCCCGTTCAGGGAAAAGCCTTTATTCACATCGAAATTAAAATAACGGATCCCTACACTGGTGCTTACCTGATCCTCTATTTTGTTTCCAACATAAAGTGAAGAGACCAGAGTGTAGAGGTAAGGGTCTGTTGTTGACCACAGGTGGGGGGTGTTAATTTCTATCGTAGTGGCATTCAGGGTGTCCTTAACGGGAATTGCTTTTGCTGAGGCTACCAGTTTCCCGTGTGCATCATAGAGTTGTGCCTGGATAGTAACCGGCTCTTTCGTGGGTTCTACCTTGGTTTGGAATTGTACTTTTACTGTCGCTTTGGCCTGGCTCACTTCCGGGGTGGTGACATAAATGCCCCAGTGGGCAAAGCGGTCCTGATGGGTAAATACCAAATGAACATTACGATAGATGCCCGACCCCGAGTACCACCGGGAATTAGGTTGTTGCGAGTTGTCCACCTTCACGGCGATCACGTTGGGTTTGTCCCAGTGGAGATAGGGTGTGAGATCATACCGGAAAGAGATGTAACCATAGGGGCGGAAGCCGAGCTCATGCCCGTTAATCCATACGGTGCTGTTGCGGTATACGCCGTCAAAATCGATAAATACTTTTTCCCCTTTTTGGGATGGGCTCAGTGTAAAGGTTTTCCGGTACCATCCCAGACCTCCGTTGAGATAGCCGCCTCCGGCACCTGCAGGACTGTTCCTGTCAAAACGGCCTTCGATGCTCCAGTCATGGGGTAGGTCAAGTTTACGCCACATGCCATCATTAAAGGTTGGGGATTGCGCATTGAGCGTGTCTCCTAAATGAAACCGCCACCCTTCATCAAAATTATTCACCTGCCGTACATGTCCTGTCGACCGGCACGAAACCGACATAAACAAACAACTTACCACAAAGAAAAACTGTACCACATTTTTCATACTCCGATCATTTAATACGTTAACAAATTAGAAATTGAGATAGTAAAATAAACTGTTCCTGATCTTCCTGTTATTTTTAGATGAACAGAATTGTTTTATATCTCAAAGGTATTCATAAATTGCAATCATTCAAACTAATTGTTATATTATTTTGCCAAACTGTATAGATAATGGTCTTGTATATCATGATCAAAATAATCAGTGATTTCCCATCATCCATTTGAAAAAATGCAAGGGATATGGGTGCGAGCATACAACATATCCCTATGCAAAAATCAACAATCACATCTTGTTTTGTCAAATAGATACAACTACTTTGTGCCCATTATAGTGAACTAATACCGGTTTTGATTCTCCCTTTTTATCAATTAATACGATTTTGAAAATACGATTTTTGAGCATTCCGTTGAAGTTGCCTATCCTGTCGCCGATGCTCAGGGTCTTTGTTTTATCGTTATACCTGAAAGGGATATTGGAATAGTCTCCTTTTTCATAATTATAATTGATACCTTCGTCTTCATAAAGAGAAAATAGCCCGTTGCATCCGGCATAAACCCGTATCTCCAGTTCTGTAGCAGGTGTCTGACGGGTATATTCCATCACCGGCCCCATAGGTAAAATAGCGCCGGCAGCCACATAAAGCGGCATCCGTGATAAAGGCGCTTCTACCTGTTTCTTTTCTCCTCCTGTAATATATTGGCCGGAATAAAAATCATACCATCCTGCCGATGCGGGGAAATATATTTCACGAGTGCGTGCCAGGTATTTATACACAGGGCATACCATCAAAGCAGGGCCAAACATATATTGGTCTTTCACGTCAAAAGTTTTCGAATCGCTTTCAAAGTTCATCGCCAGGGGACGCATAATAGTATAGTTATCCAAATAGGTCATTCCGTCCAGGGTATAAATATAAGGCATCAGGCGATATCGCAACCGGTCATAATATGCCATGATATTATATATAGGGCTATTGACAGGTGAAATGTTATAAATCTCACGATAAGGGAACTGTCCGTGACTACGGAAAAGCGGACAGAATGTGCCAAACTGGAACCATCGGGCATTCAGTTCTCTCCATTCTGTCAAATCAGAGGATCCTTCTTTCGCAGTTTCGTAACGATGTTCCACACAGAATCCTCCGATATCCATTGTCCAGAACGGAATCCCCGACATAGCAAAATTAAGCCCGGCAGGGATTTGTGCCTGCATATCTTCCCAGCGGGTACCAATATCGCCACTCCAGGTAGCTGCTGCATAATGCTGAGACCCGGCAAAAGCCGAACGGGTCAATATAAATACCCGCTTATTGGGATCGGTTGTCCGCTGTCCTTCATAGATACCTTTGGCATTCATCAATGCATACGCATTAAAGTATTTATCCGAACTTCCCAAAGCGGTCGGATTCATCAATGCTTTGCGGTATGTAATGCTGGAGTTTGATTCGATATCCGGTTCGGAAGCGTCCATCCACCATGCATCTATCCCTTTGCTGAAGAGATTTGCATTGATCTGATCCCAGAAAAGTTTTCGTGCTCCGGGGCTATATGCGTCGTAGAAAGAACCGACATAACCTTTTCCAACCCAATCCCGGATGCTGTCATGAATGGCTCTCATATACATCCAGCCATGTTGGGCAAATTCCTTAAAGTGTTTGGTGGTTGCATAAAATTTTGGCCAGACTGAGATCATAATATGTGCATGCATCAAATGAACCGAATCAATCATTGCGGTAGGATGGGGGAACCGTTGCTTGTCGAATCTATGACTGCCCCATGCATTTTCAGGCCAGTAGAACCAGTCCTGCACAATGTTGTCCAGTGGTAACCGGAGTTTCCTATACTCTTTTACCACCGACAAAAGTTCTTCCTGCGTTTTATAGCGTTCCCTGCTTTGCCAGTAACCCATTGCCCAACTTGGCATGATAGTTGCCTTTCCCGTAATGGTGCGGTATCCGCTGATCACCTGATCAAGTGAGTTGCCATCTATAAAGTAATAATCAATTTTATCCCCAATTTCAGACCAGAATGAGATATTGCCATTTTTTTCTATCGGACAAATGGACAATGCTTTTAGTCCGATGTACGAAATACCTCCGTCAGGATGCCAAACCAGTTTAAGACGAGTCCGTTTACCGGCTGTCAGGTGAATCTGATAACGATATGTATTTGGATTCCATGCCGTACGCCAGCGTTCCGGGACAATCAATGAATCATTCATATAGACGGTGGTGTATCCTGCGTAATAAAGGTTGAATTTGTAATCTCCCGATATTCGGGGTTCAATCCATCCTTCCCAGGTAATAGTTGCGTTGTTGAAGTTAAAGTGATCAGGAAAATTTTTCACAGTGGTCAGATTCTCATAATCGATGCTGTCTTCCTGTCTGACAAAAGAATGACCATTTGCTTCGGTATATGTAGCTGTTAATGAACCTTGTTCCCCGTTTTTATTAAACAGGACAAACTGGTTCAGATTGCAATAGTTCCGTGGATCGCCATATTTACTCAGGGAATAATTGTCCCACAAAATGCCATAATTTTTGGTAGAAGTAATAAAAGGAATTGATACTTTGGTGTTGTATTGATACAATATTTCGCTTTTATGTTTATAGTCAAGAACGTCCGATTGCTGTTGCCCAAGGCCATAAATAGCTTCTCCGGAAGATCCGTTGAATACCTGTTGAATGGTATATCCTTTGTCCTGACCTGCTTGAGCCGGATGAAACATGCTGCTATCCTGCATCTCGGATAAAATTGGACTTCCATCCCGGTGTGCAAATGCAACAACGCCTGTTTTCAACGAAACACTAACATTAAGTTTCTGAGTCGAAAGGATAATCAGGTCTCCCTTCTTGGTAACCGAAAAGTGGGCATATTGTTTCGGTGGTATGGCGATAAGGCTTTTTTCTTCAGGCATGATTGAAGCGGGAGATTCGGTCACATGAATAATGGCAGCGGTAACCGGTTCGAGTTCGATTAAATGTTTGGTATTTGCGTGTGTAGGATGCAACGTAATTAAGATGCCGGAAGGAAGGACTTTGTATGACTGGCAGAATCCGGTTGCTGTTATAAAAACCAAAGAGAAGACAAATGCGAAGCGTTTTTTCATGCGTTTTGATTGTTTTTTATGGCTGTATCATATAAAGAATAAGGTTTGCCTGATCTTCAATCTATTGCTACTAAGGTTCAGCTACTTTCAAAATAAGGCTTTAATCGTATCGCTAACTATTTTTCTGGCTTGGGTCTCCTTTGGTAGAAAAAATATAACCAGGCTAATAATTGACCTTTAAGTAGATGCAAACGTAGCGCTTCTTCCCCAAAACGAAGAGGATAAAATGTCAAAAAAGAGGGCATCATTTGTCAAATATATCAATGACATGATCATCAAGTGCGGAGGGGTTGGAAATCAAATCACTGAATAATAGAACCATTTATAGGGGCGTTAGCCCTGTAATCTTCGTAGAAAGGAATCCCAAAGGAAGAAAGGGGCGTTAGCCCTGCGATCTGTTTTATTCATATGAGCCTGGATTGCCAAATTATCAGGAATTAAAGACGTCACCGCTACGCGGCTATTTTGATGTAATTGATGCCGTTTCCTATGAAGATGCCAGAGCTACACTCCTTATGATGCTGAAGATCCGGCAGATTTACTCCCCGCTATTGGAGGGGATGGGGGAGGTCAAATGCTGCCTGCCTACTGCCTGCCCCCCATCGGATTTGTAAATCCGGCGTGACAGGGAACTTTCCTTCAACATAAGGGAAGAGGAATCTGCCAAACAAGCCAATGCTGCCATGGTTACCAATACATGATCATCAAGTGTTGTCCCCTTTGGCTAAAGGGGACGAGCGGAGCGGAGGGGTTGGAAATCAAATCACTGAATAATAGAACCATTTATAGGGGCGTTAGCCCTGTAATCTTCATAGAAAAATGGATCCCAAAGGAAGAAAGGGGCGTTAGCCCTGCGATCTGTTTTATTCATATGAGCCTGGATTGCCAAATTATCAGGAATTAAAGACGTCACCGCTACGCGGCTATTTTGATGTAATTGATGCCGTTTCCTACGAAGATGCCAGAGCTACGCTTCTTATGATACTGAAGATCCGGCAGATTTACTCCCCGCTATTGGAGGGGATGGGGGAGGTCAAGTGCTGCCTGCCTACTGCCTGCCCCCCATCGGATTTGTAAATCCGATGAGACGGGAAAGAGATTTTACCAGCTAACGAGTTTTTTTGTAACGACTCCCTGTGCGGTAACGATTTTGAGCAAATAGAGAGCCGGGGTTTGGGGCAGTTGTAGGGAAACCTGCGTTGCCATGGGATTGCTGCTATAACAGATTTGTCCGTTTTCACCCACAAGCATGACCTGTTGCATGGATGAGACACTGGTGACCCATACCTGGCGGTGGTCCTGAATAACGCTCACGCCCTTGTCTGCTTTGGTAGCTGAGAGGGCTGTAGAACCAAACACCAGGATATAGTTTAGGGAGAGTCCATCCTGTGCAGTGGAGAAAGTATATCCACCAGTAGAAAGGTTATGCATGTTTCCCAGGGAATCTTCCAGCAGTACGGTCTTTGCAATGGTGTCCGACTGGGGCATGGTAATGGTGTAGCTTCCGGCTTTTGGAGCATATAGTTGTAGGGGCACGGTCATGGATGATCCGGAGAAAGGAAGCCTGTTTATAGCCAGCGGCATTGAACTGCCGGTAGCTGTTGTGCTGAGCTGCAACGCAGGATCCCCGGAAATACCCCCCATTGTTGGGTTATCTTCCATCGGTTCCATAGCGGTATGGGCACGGGAATCGAAAATGACGTAGGTATTGGAATAGTCTCCGCCACCTGTGATATGGAACTGGAAAGTGGCAGGCTTAGTAGTAGTGGTAGCAGCCGCAGCCATTGCGGGACGGGAGTATGCCACGGATTGCAAAACAGGGTTTGATGCACTTGTTGACTGAAAGGCAGTCGTTGCCCCATTTACATCGGTTTGTACAAAGAAGGCTTGCCCCGGTGCAATCGTAGAGTTGGCTGTGGCAGCAATAATATCAGAGGCCGGAACGACATTGTAACTATCCGTATAGGGTTTGTACACATAGACGGCTCCATAGTATGAAGAGGATGAAGAGTTCCACATCGTACTAATCACTGAGCTTTGAGGCAACGGGTTTGCAATCAGGTTCCATCCGCAGTTGTACCAAAGGGGACTTGGTGTACCTGACGGGGTTTCAGCTAGCGTCATATTTTGCGTTACAGGAGATGCTGTCTCATTAAAAGTAACCTGCGAAGGCGATGGGAAGATTACCGTTTGCCCGATATCATTCTGAGGCACCTTCTGATTAAAGGAGAGGGCATATCCTTTGCCGGCCCGCATGGTGGAGTCAGCCGTTAGGCGGGCAGATGCCCAGGCGTAGCCAACGCCGTTGACAGCCCTTGCATTTTCACTGTATCCTTCGATACGTACCGTATTTTCATCAACAGCGCCGTCAAGGGAAGATAAAGAAGCTGTAGTCAAGGGTAATCCCAGGAATGTCCAGATACCGAGCGATCCATCCGCTCCTGGCAATGTTTTTGAGAAACGGCGTACATAGAGGACCGAGTCCGCTGTTAATGTTCCGATGGAGAGCTGTGCGGCTAAATGGGTTGATACGGTATCCTGCATAAGTTCGAGCCAATGAGTGTCGATGGAAGCATTTCCCATAGCAAAGTTAGTTCCGGGAGTAACACAGATTTCCAGGCTATCCTTTGCAGCAGCGGCTAATGTGGCGGGAGTGTATGAGGTTCCGGTGCGGATATCGGATAGAGTGCTGCCATTCACGGTGACGCCATCCCATTTTTCAAATGCGCCCATGTCAATGGTACTGTTATAGGTACGGGGATTTCCGTTGGCATCGATGGTAAGAGGATTGGCAGCTACCGACCCGTTTCCCAAACAGGGAGAGATCAGCAGGAGTTCGTAGTTCCGGTTAAGGATATTATTGTTCTTTGGATTTTTGAAGTTGGGAGAACGCTGCAGCAGGTCAATATCTCCTGTACCAGACGACCATGTCATGCTTCCATAATTGGAAGAACCGGCACTATAGGTAACAGCCGGTGCTGTTGATCCCGAGAAGTTGTTATAGTTGTTCCATACAATGGAGTTTGCCACTGTATTAGATCCGTCGCTGCATGCAATAGCGGCTCCGGTGTTATTGGTAATAGTTGCATTAACTACCTTAGCCGAAGCACCTGCAAAGTTAATTCCTACGCCGCTGTTATCGGCTACCAGAAGATTAATGGCTTTCGAAGTACTGCCTAAACTAAGGCCTCCTCCGCTATTATTAATGATTTTGCAGTTTTCTACTTTTACTGTATCTGTAGGCGTTACCACGGCAAAATTTCCGGTGGTAGCGCCGGTAATTGTAAATCCGTCAAGTAAAGCGGCAATACTTCCCACGGATGCATAATTTGAGGCAGGCCCTACTACCGTTGCAGATGAATTTCCTGCTAATGTAGTCTGATGTACCTTCAAATTACGATGATTCAAAATCGTACTTATCATGGATAGAGTAGTAGGATATTCCGTTGCCTGATTCCCGGCAAAACCTCCGTAGATAGACATGTTCTTGTTCAGGAGAAACGAAGAACCTGAGGCGGGGGTATAATTTGCGTTTCCGGCAGCTACCCAAATCTGGGGATAATCATATTGACTGTACTGGCTGATGGCGTAGGAGAGCGTCTTATAGGGATTCGACCAATTCAACCCATAACCTGCAGCATCCGTTCCGGTGGCATTATTTACATAGTACAGCCTCGAAGCCAGTTCGTAACACCCGATATCCGGGATGGCATCCCTGAATACTCCCCGGATGTCTGTGGTGGGAACTAAACTGCTCACACTATAACTCCCTTTGTTCCATAAAGCAGAAGAAGAGCTTTGTAACCGATAATCCGCTGCTGCACTTGTGGTTGGATTTACAAAATAAGGTGCGATTGTTCCAGTGTTTGAACTATTCAGCACAAAACTACCTGTACCTAAAGTTCCACTGTATCCGTTAGACCATGCATTGTCTTGTTCATTAGCTTGTGTTACTCCAGATACACATGTGTAGGAAGCTGTTCCATTCCAAACGGCATTATTGTAAAAGTAGCATACACCACTACCTCCAAACACATGAATTTCAGCGCCATTACTCGAAGTAGACACTGTGTTTTGCGACATGGTGTTATTAATAATATAACACGGTGTAGATGTGCTCGTATATAAATTAATAGACATACTGCCTCCGGCCATATACATATGATTATTGTATATTAGGCAGTTAATTACATTTGATCCTCCGGATCGAATATTGATTGTGCCGGCAGAACTATTACCAGTCCCATTATTATTATGTATTATACACCCCAAAACAGTTCCCCCATTCATTTCAACTGCTGCTCCATCATTAGAACTACTGCCAACAGTATTATTTTCAACCATGCAATTGGATAAAGTGCTATTGGCAACCGTAAATGCACCTGCACCGCAGACATCATCACCTCCACCGGCATTATCGGGGATATTCGCTCCGGTCAGGTCAAATCCATCCCATTTGGTAGGAGTGGTAAATCCGCCTCCCCCACCTATTGGGGTAATAGAATATACCGGTCCCAATACACGGTAATCGGTAGTGGTTGCTCCCTGAGGTCCTGCGTGTAAAATGGTTTCGTAAAGAGCATGCGTACTTAACGGCTCTCGCATGGTAGTATCGGCAGCAACGCCGCTCTCATTTGTGTTATTGGCATTACCGAATTCCGGGAAAGCTCCATACACGTTCACCCCTTGACGCATTACAAACGTATTTGCCCAACCATTCCAATTGCCATTCGAATATTTTGCATAATCACCTGTAGTGTAATTTGGATCCTGATAATAGTCTCCTGCTGCAACATAGACAGGCAACTTTGTAACCATCGAGTTCGATGTTTCAACCGCTTTCTGAACTGTAGCCATTGCATTTGACCAGGAAGATCCATCTTGTCTGCCATAACCTCCTTTTCGTACATAAATGGCTCCATGAAAAACAGTACCGGTTATGGTGAAATAGGAGGTGCCTGACGGGAAAGGAATCGTGGTGCTATATAGTGTTCCTGAAATATGAGTCAAAGGATATTCTGTTCCTCCACTGCTAAAATTAGTATTGTTGTCTACTAAAATGGCATAAGCACCGGATGAAGGATAACCGCTGAGATCGATCTGAAAATAAACGGCTCCTACGTTTCCGGTATTTTGTACTTTCCATGTCCGGTTGACAATCTGGTAAGGACCTGAAGTTGTCCAAGTACTACTACTGATGGCGTTGCCGTTATCTCCCCAAATCAGGTATTGTCCGTTAGTCAGGGAGGTTCTGCTGCCGGAAAGGTTGCTGGAAGTAAAATCATTGGTGGTTGCCATCACAATACGCGATGATGTGCTGGATGGGAGATTGTTACTTGCAGATACTTTCTGGTTCAGTCCATAGGTATTGTCATCCCCTAAGCCGGCAATATTATTGGCATACCCCGAAATAGCATAGACGTTTGTTGATCCATCCCCGGCGATGTAATCATGACCAAGCGTAATGCCATATTTAATTGCCAAATAGGTTTCCACGCTGTTTTGATGTGTTACAGAGCCTGCAAAGGCCATAACCTCGGCAATATTTCCCCAGTAAGGACGTGGTGAAAAATAATAACCTCCCAAATAATATTGCAAATTCAAGGACGAACTACTGGTTTGGGTGACGATGTGCCATCCTGTAAATGAAGAAGTTCCGCTTGTTCCATTGATCCAGCTTGTTCCATTGCTTCCGTATACCCAATCATTCCCATTAACATCTCCGTTCCAGTTGTAAGGGGAAGTTGTGGCCCCTACCCGTATTCCATTATCAGTGGTAGCTCCAATAAGACCACCAAGATGTTGTGTGGTAGATGATGAGATATTGGGAAGGGTAACAACAACAAATGATTTTACACTGGCACTGGAGTTGGTCAACATTTGCCGACTTACATTTGTAAAAGCAAGTGAAGGGTTAAAGTTGATGGTATTGTCGGCATAGGTAATTGTTCCTGTTCCTGTTGTCAAAACAGTGGCATTATTGTTTGCTCCTGACTGGTCGTTCCATTGGGTGATTCCTGTACCATTCGTCGTCGTACTGGTTCCGAAATCAGCCTTATACCAGAAAGATGGTGTGGGAATACTATTGATATTGACATAAAACGTTTTTACATAGCCATTGGCATCAGTGGCAGTAAAAGTAACAGTCCCCGTATTGAGTAACTTTACATTTTCTGCTGTGCTTCCATTGGAAAAAGAGAGCATGCCCGAAGGAGACTGGTTTCCCCATGTCAATGTACTACTGGCAGTGCCGGATGATGTTAACGGTGCCGTGAAGTTATAATTCACACTATTACTGTTATCGGTACTGTTTAGATTAAGAGGAACTGCTGAAAGAGATGACCACCCATTAATAACTGCATTTGCGTTGTTGTAAAACACCGTTAGCTGAGGGTAATAGCCGCTTACATTGGTATAGCCGGATATAGATAAAGAACTTATTTGTGAAGTTGTCTCTCCTGTGATACTACCATATCCACCAGATGTTTGTCCGGTACCTTGAGTGTCAAAATAACAATTAGAAAAAGTACCACCCGCACAGCTCCCAACATAACCATTTGCATTAGAACTCCCAATAACACTACCTGTAGCATAACAAGAAGTATTTGTAACCCAATTTTGGGTTTTACCAACAAATCCACCTACATTAGAGCTACCAATAACACTACCTGTAGCATAACAAAAGGTATTTGTAAGACCATTGGCATATCCACAAAATCCCCCCGCATATTGATTACCAGAAACACTTCCCATTGCATAACAATTTGAAATATTAGACCCATTATTAGTTGGTTCATAGCCAATAAAACCACCTATATAGTTATTGGATCCAGAAATATTTCCCGCAGCATATGAGCTAGAAATACTGCCTCCTCCATCCCAATAACCCAAGAATCCTCCTATGTAGTTATTAGCTGAAGTCCCAATATTTCCAGTAGCATAACAATTACTGATAGTTGCTTGTCCTGACAATCGCCCGATTAACCCTCCTGTATAGTCTCCTCCTGAAATGGCACCTGTAGCACTACAGTTTGTCATGGTAAAACTTCCCGAAGTAACATACCCTATTAAGCCTCCTGTATAATCATTATTATTAGTACTAGTTACACTGGCTGAAGAAGAACAACCACTCATAGTCACGCTGTTATTCAGGCTATAATAGCCAACCAATCCCCCAACATAAGCGTTATTACTTTCTGTTGAAGCTGTCACGTTACCAGAAACTGAACAATTAGTTATAGGTACTTGCCCAGAAATATAACCAACCAATCCCCCAACATAAGCATTTCCTGTAATAGTTGCATTAGTAATGATAAGATTTTGTATGGCCGCTGTTGGAGTTGGCCAATACGTAAACGTGACATACCCAAAAAAACCAATATCATTAGATGAAGAATTCACTGTCACATTTGAAATAATATGATTTTGACCGTTAAATACTCCATAGAATGAATGATTACTCGAAGTTCCTATAGGAGTCCATACGTAATTACTTCCGTTTAAGTCTATATCTACATTCAAAATAATAGTTTGGCCTGCAAATGTTGTTGTGCCATGATTCACCAGATATGCCATCTGAGCTAGGTCCTGGGAAGAATTAATATATAGCGTAGAGCCTGAATAAGACCATGAGGTATTTCTTGTTCCATCCCACGTATCAGCTAACATACTATTACCCCCAATAACAAAGAATAAAAGAATTACCCACGCAATTCGGCGGCATGACGTATAAAAAAAAGGCAATATTTGCATAAATAGTCTGTTTAGAAGGTAAATAAGTACATTAAACGCATCTTCGCACATTATCGGTAAGATTATCATCAAAATGGTACCTCGCTACTAATCATACCATTAACAAGCATCATTATCTTCTATATATCCAACCGAAGTTGAGAACAAAAATAAGCACAAAAACAGGTAGAAACAAGGAAAAGAAGAGATTAAATCAATTTCATCAAGATCACCTTATATTTAGACGCAAGAAAGAATGAAAATGAAGGAGAACAATCAAAGTTTTATTGCAACACAAGAATCCTTGTAGTATAATACGTTTGAAAAAAGATATTGTGTAGATCTGTGGGTTCAACAGAAGACAAAACAAGAAGGGGTTTAGTTCACTATCCGCGACTAAACCCCTTCTTCACTCAAAATCCAGCAATTGACGCTCTGCCAACCGCTGGATATCTATAAGACTCCTTCATCAATCAAATGTTGTATAAGCTGTTTCTCCGTGCATAGATTCGTCCATGCCGAGTGCTTCTTCTTTGTCGTTGGCACGTAATCCGAAAATTTTGTCAACAATTTTAAAGAGGATAAATGTCCCTATTGACGTATAAACTATCGTCGATAGAACCGCAATCAATTGGACAATAAGTTGGTGAGGATTACCGTAAAACGCACCACTATAAGCTGCCTGAATAGCAGGAGTTGCTAATAAACCTGTAAATATTGCCCCTACAATACCACCTATACCATGTACGCCAAAGGCATCCAGAGTATCGTCGTACCCCAATTTTGGTTTTACGTAGGCCACCATAAAGAAACAAACCAATGAAACGACAGCTCCAATAATGAGCGCTCCCGTGACATCAACAAATCCGGAAGCGGGGGTAATGGCAACTAATCCGGCAACAGCTCCCGTTGCAATACCAACAAGAGTTGGCTTTTTGCCGATAATCCAATCCAGAAGCATCCATGTTAAAGCAGCAGCAGCAGTGGCAATATGAGTTGCAAGGAATGCACTTCCAGCCAGGCTATCAGCAGCCAATCCGCTACCGGCATTGAATCCAAACCAGCCAAACCACAGCAGGGCAGCTCCAATGGCTACAAAAGGGATGTTATGTGGAGGTATAGCATGCCCTTGGTAGTCCCGACGTTTACCCAACATCAGGGCCATGACTAAAGCTGCAATGCCGGCATTAATATGCACTACTGTTCCTCCTGCAAAATCAAGAGCACCCAATTTTGCTAGCCAACCATTCGACGACCATACCCAGTGGGCAATCGGATTGTAAATAAATAGTGCCCACAGCAATGAAAAAACTACAAAGCCTTTAAATTTGATACGTTCAGCAAAGGCTCCAATAATTAAAGCTGGAGTAATTACAGCAAACATCATCTGGAATAAGATAAACACAATGTGAGGAATGGTTCCTATCATTACAGGAACACCGTTGACTACTTCTCCGCTTGGTTGCGAATGGGAAATAAAATATGGGCTTAAATCGCCAATATGAATTCCGTGTAAAAACGACCATTGAAATCCACCAATAAAAGGTGCTAATGCGCCACTCGAACTTCCAAAGGCAAGACTATAACCACAGGCTACCCATTCGATACTAATAACAGCAGTAATAACAAAACATTGCATCAGTACATTTAATACGTTTTTACGACGAACCAACCCCCCGTAAAAGAGAGCCAACCCAGGTATGGTCATTAACATCACCAAAGCAGTGGCTACAATCATCCATGCAGTATCTCCGGTATTAATGGTAGGCGCCACAGCAGTACCCGCGGAAGTGCCTTGTGCCATTGCAGGCAAACTCGTCAAAGTCAAAAGAGCCATAATTGCTATACTTATTTTTTTCATTGTAATTCGGTTTACGATTATAATCCATCCCAAGACTATTACTCCCCCTAAGAATCAATCTAAATGATCCTGGAAAGTCTTTTATGTTTTACAATCAGTTAGTTAACAGATATTATTCTTCCTTTTCTTTATTGTATAATGCCTCAGGACCACTTTCGCCCGTGCGGATACGGTAGGATGATTCAATATCCGACACAAAGATTTTTCCATCCCCCATGTCCCCTGTACGAGCCGCATTCATAATAGCATTTACGGTCTTTTCCAAATTCTGGTCGCGTACAACAATCGACAGCATGTGCCGTTGTATGTAATTGGACTGAAAAATCTGTCCTCTCACTACTTGTTCTTCCGTCGATTTCCCCAAACCCGTAATATCCCAGTAGGAAAACCACTCGATCCCTGCTTCATACAAAGCCTCTTTGACATCTTCGAATTTTGATTTGCGAATAATCGCCTTAATCTCTTTCATGTTTTTACTGTTTTATTGTTTATATGCTGATGGTTGTACTTCCTAACTGATATTGATAAAAACGACAATGGATTTTTGATTGAGATTATATCCAAATCATGGGATAGTATCTTGAATTACCTGACTAATGTTTCTATGTTTAATATAAACTAAAAAAATGCCCTCTACTTCAATTTTAGATGCATTTGTTCATCAGGGAACAAGATCTCTATTTTTGATACCGAATTATATATACTGCATGTTTTTTTCAGTGCAAATGTACATATAAGTATATATTCTTCCAAATAAAATGTGTTTTTTGAACTAATACCCAATTATTTTTGGGGGTAATTTTCATTTTCGTGATTTTTGTGCAAAAATAAGCCATTAAAGATTACACAAAAAACATTTTGGTAATTATAATAGATAAATAAGTTACATTTAGATACTAATACACCAAATATTCAATACATAATCCAACAAAACAAGGCATTATTATGCCATTTAGACATTAAGCAATCACCGCAAAATGCAAAATGATATATTGAGCATTTTAAATATAATTTATACGAGAAATAGATCTCACGGAAAGGGTATGTCTATTACACCCTACATGCGGAGCAAATGTTTTATAGAAAAACAGCGGAGCCAACGTCAGATTTAGATAATCAAACAGAAGCTAATAAGAGGGAGCAAACAAAAAAAATACTTTTGCAAAAATTAGAAGCAAAAGTATTTTATCAAAATGATTTACATGAAATTGTGACTGAGATTGGTTGGTTATTCTGTGGCTTCGGCAATAATAAATTGCACATCATAATTTTTTAACCACTCAATATCTTCAGGCTTAATTTTAGAATCAGTGATAAGATAATTAATAAGAGATAAAGCACCGAGACTGGCAAATGAACTCTTCCCAATTTTAGTAGAATCTGCCACAAGATATATCTCATCCGCTGACTCAATCATAGCTCTTTTGACGCAAATATCGCTGATACCAGGATAAGTTAGCCCCGATTTTAGGGCTATTCCGGCTGTAGCAAGGAATAATTTGTCAACATGTAAGCTTTGGAAAAAATCTGCAGCTTTCTCTCCTGTCAATGAAAGAGTAGGTGCTTTGAACTCACCACCTGTAACTACAACATTGATCCCCATTTGAGCGCCTAATATTAAAGCGATATTAAGAGCATTGGTTATAACGGTTAATTCCTGATATCCGGTCAGTAATTTAGCTATTTCTGTAGTAGTGGAACCGGAATCAAGAATAATCGTATTGCCATCGTGGATAAATTCAACGGCTTTTTGGGCGATAGCCATTTTTTCGGCAAGATTTTGCTGATTCTGCAAGCTAAAATTGCGGACATTCGAATCAATATCTTTTAAATATGCTCCTCCATGTTCACGAACAATCAAGCCTTCCTTCTCAATCCTTTCAAGATCCTGACGGATAGTTACTTCTGTTACTTTAAAGATGCGACTTAAATCCAACACCTTGGCATGTCCATCTTCCCGTATTAATTCTAAAATTTTTTCGCGTCGTTGGTTTGGAAGCATAATCGTTACTTATTATATTGTTTTCTGTATTCTGCGAGCTGTGTAATAGAAATCAATTTAATGGAATGGTGCTGTGCCACTTTTACCAAATCATCCCAACGGGCCATTGTTCCGTCGTCATTCATCACTTCTACCAAAACACCACATGGATTCAATCCAGCCAATAAAGGAAGATCTACTGAAGCCTCGGTGTGCCCCATCCTTCCCAAAACTCCTTTAGGGTGTGCAATAAGAGGAAAGATGTGCCCCGGACGGGCAAGATTTTCCGGCTTTATTGCTTTATCTACCAATGCTCTGACCGTTTTAGCTCTGTCATGAGCTGAAATACCCGTTGTACAACCATGACCTTTTAAATCGACGGATACCGTAAAATTAGTTGCCATCAAAGCCGTATTACTTTGAACCATTCGCTCAAGCGCTAACTCATCACTCCGTTCCTGCGTTATTGCGACGCAAATAAGTCCCCGTCCATATTTTGCCATGAAATTAATAACAGAAGGAGTAACCAAATCGGCAGCAGCTATAAAATCTCCTTCATTTTCACGAGCTATATCATCAAATACTAATACAATTTTGCCTTTTCGAATATCTTCTATTGCCTCTTCTACTTTATTCAATTGTAATGACATTTTCTTCCTTTAATGCTACGAAAATTTTCTATGTGCAAAGATAAGGCTTTATTTTAAATTTACTAAAGATGAAATGCGGTCTCTTTATAGGTTAGCCAAAGATTCAATTAATTTGAAATCAGTGGCATAAGAACCTTTATTGTCCAGCCCACCTATTATTTTGAGCGCATATTCAATGCCTTGTACAGCCATTTGTGATCCAAATATATCAATCGTAGCAACCATTACCCCTGATATCAGATAAGGTTGTATAGACGCATCATTATCAAAGCCAACCACAGGAATACTCCCTGCTTTACCTTTTCTCTCAAGCACCTTGATAACGCCTAAGGCCATGGCATCATTACTGCACATTACTCCTTTAACATCAGGATGTTGATAAATTAGATTGCTAAAAACTTCTTCTGCTTTCTTTGTCTCCCAATCGGCAGGTTCAGAAGCGATCAAGTCAAGCTGATGTTCTGTTACTGATTTCAGAAAACCCTGCTTGCGCTGTTGTGCATTTTCGGCAACTGGAAGTCCCTCAATGAGAATTACCTTTGCTCCTTCGCCTATTTTTTCAGCTAAGACATCTCCAACTAATTTCGCGGCAGTCACATTATCAGGCCCAACGTATGTAAGCTCGATCCCATATTGTTGCAAAAGATCTTCATCCAAACGAATATCAATATTAACCACTTTAACTCCAGCCAATACAGCTTTAGCCACAACGGGGACCAACGCCTTGGAATCAATCGGGATGACAACCAATCCATCTACTTTCTGTTGAATAAGTGACTCAATCAGTTCAATTTGAAGTTCAATTTCTGTTTGAGAATTCGTTCCAGTGGTGATTAATTGAAAATTATTTTGTTCAGCTGCAAACTTCAAAGCACCTTTTCGCATTGTTTGAAAGAACTCTGCTTTCAATGACTTCATGACTAATCCAATAACAGGTTTTTTCTTCATATGAAACATAGATGAATAATTATCCCTTGCAATTTATTTTCAACAAAGATGCGGCATGATTATGCTTTTGAGAAGGTGATTAACACCAAACCTAAAATAAAAAGAGCAAACATTGCCGTTAGTAATTTGTTAGTTCCACGAGGTGCCGTCCTGAATTCTTTCCAGACAAAGACACCCCAAAACATTGCCACAACAGGTGCTCCATTAGTCAATGCATATGAAATTGTAGGCCCTGCTTTAGGAACTGACATGAAACTGATCACCATCCCCGACATCCATATTATGCCACCCAATACACCAGTAAAATGAGTCTTCAAATCACCTTTGAAATATTCTTTATAAGAAACTACATCTCCGTGAACCGGGTGTTTCATTACAAAAAGATTAAAAAAGGGAGTACTGATTACAGCACCAATCGTAAAGAAAAATACGCCGGTAAATGGAGTAAGATTCCCGCTTCCGCCACTGACATATGCCGGATCGAGGGATTTGACAACCAATCCATAGAAAAATGCGATGGTGACGCCAGCCAATAGAGAGACGATAATACCCTTCGAAGTGGTTCCCTTCTGCCCTGTCGCCAATTTCTTATAAGCAAACATACAAAAGATGATAGCTGCAACAATAAATGCCACTCCTAGAAATAAAAGGACAATATTATTTCCCTGAGAACCAGCAATAAAAAAGTTTACAATAATGCCTAAAACCCAAGCAAGTCCTCCTCCAATAGGAAACCCGACAGACATGCCTGCAATTGCCATAGCTGCAACCAACAAAAACGTTCCAAGATTCCAAACAACACCTCCCGCAAATGCATACGCAATACTGGCAGTATCTGCCTGATGAATATCCTCCAAAAAGCTGCGGCCATCAGGGCCAAAACTACCTAGGGTAAATGCAGCAACAATTGCAGTTAATAACAGTCCCCAGACAAAATCAAAATAAAAGAGCTCAAAACGCCAGGCTTTTGCTGCCATTTTTTGTGTGTTTGCCCACGATCCCCAGCATATCATGCTAAATATGAGAAATAAAACAGCCGGAATATAATGTTGGATTAGCGTCATTGTCTATTGTATTAAAATGGTTAGGATAAGGCAGATATGAGTGTGATAAAATTAGAAAAGATAAAAGGGAATTCCCCCCTTATCTTTTACCCGAAAGTGTAAGAAACCAATTATCAGGATTATTCGTGTTTATATAATGACCAGCCGAGATACGTATTGATAGATTCTTCGAGAATATCAGCCACATATCCCCGTGCCATGGCAACATGGTGTTCAAATCCGTTTTTACACATATATTTGAGCAGCTTCTGTAAATTGTTTACTTCAGACACGGCGATACCTCCATCCATACCGTAAGGATCATTCGTAAATTTACCTTCTCCGAGATATGATTTGATAATTCCGTTGGTATCATCGGTAGAGATACGGAAGAATGTGAACGGACCTTCGGTGACTTTGCCTTTAACGGCTCCGAAGGTATTGACTTTCCCCAAAACATTTCCTAATACGCCAAGTGTTCCTAATTCGATATCATTCTGTGTAAAGCTCTTTGGGAAGTTTCCACAGTGTGTACAAACGCATTTATTCCTTTCTTCAGCAAAATTATTGTTCCAATCGAGCAATGCAGCAGGATTACCGGACGCAAGCATTAAGGCATACATGGAAACAGCTCCGGCAATATCCACTTCACACGCACTTGGCATCATTTTTTCTCCCATCATACTCATGGTGACGCATGCGGCACATCCATAATTTTTTTCAAGAGAATCCCAACACTGAACAGCCGTAGCATCAACCTCATTTTCTGCTACCCATTCATCAACCGCTAATCCGAATTTTGCTTGTGTAATAAGCTTCTCTTCATAAGCCGCTGGGACTTTGGCATACGCTTTGATTTCTCCAAGTCTGGATTTTAATATAGCAGCCTGGTTGTCAATTTTATTTGCTGATGCTATTATCTCTGATAAATCGACAGGTACAACGGTTATACCGGTTGCTTGTAAAATTTTTTCACTGGCGCGTACTGTCTGAAATCCTGCCGGACGTGTCCCTATTGCTCCAATGCGGGCATTACGTAATCCGTTTACAGTACGGCATACTCCTGCAAAAAACTTCAGGTCTTTTTTAAACGTTTCACTGTGGATTGAATAAGTGTGGAAAGTAGTATCCGTAAAGGGAATCCCGTATTGATAAAGGTTATTGCAAACTGACAGCTTGCCACAAAAAGCATCGCGACGTTTATCAAGCGTCACTTTATCATTTTCGTCGTCGCAAGCTTGTACTAATATAGGAACACGGAGTTCTGACAAGCTAAGAGCATTGATAATTCCAATTTCAAAACCGAAATTGGGTAAGGAAATGATAATCCCGTCAATACGATCTCTGTTTGTACGGAATAGCTGAGCGCATTTTTTCCCATCTTCCCGCGTTTCAATACTTCCTGTTTGAGTTTCCGCTTCGTCGAGGATAACATAGTCATATCCTTGAGCTTCAAGTTCTTTAAGCAGGGTTATCCGGACATCTCCTGCCAGATCCGAATTGAAATAATTCCGTGTGCCGATAATTATCCCGAAAGTGAGTTTTTGTTTGTAAGCCATTGGTTAATATTTTAGATTAAAGGATTTGTTGTTGTTTTTTGCACGATAAATATTAATAAATCAACAGTAAGAAATAGCGTGTGGAGACTGATGATTATTTCATCAGAGTGCGTTTCACAGCATTCTGCCATTCACCATACAGCCTGTTTACGTTTGAAATTTCCATAGAGGGAATAATGTAATCATTTCCCAACCTTAACTTCATTGCATCTTCAACATCAGCCAATTGTTTCATCGCAAATTGACTCATCAGGACAGCTCCTAATGCAGAAGCTTCTTCAATGGGACTACGGTTTATTTTTGACTGAAGCATATCAGCCTGGAATTGCATGAGAAAATTATTTTTTACCGGGCCTCCGTCTACCCGTAACTCATTCAATTCTACTCCAGACCGTTGAATAAGTTCTATGAGATCTTTCACTTGAAATGCAATAGATTCTAAAGCAGCCCGAACAACATGCGCTTTATTGGTACCACGGGTCATACCACAAATCAACGCCCTGGCATCATTGTCCCACCATGGCGCTCCCAAGCCGGCAAAAGCAGGGACCAGATAAACGCCATCAGTACTTTCGATGGATGTTGCCAAAGCTTCCGTTTCTTCTGCAGACTGGATAAGCTGCAAATCATCTTGCAACCATTTGATAGTAGCACCTGTACAATGAATATTGCCTTCGAATGCATAATATATTTTGCCTTTTGCAGCAAATGCAATTGAGGTAACTAATCCTTTCGGAGCGGTTAGTGCTTTCTCCCCGATATTGATCATAATGGATGATCCGGTTCCAAAAGTTGCCTTCCCCATACCGCTTGTGAAGCACATCTGTCCGGCTAATGCGCCGTGTGAATCTCCCAACACACCGGCAATAATGGTTTCAGGAATTAACCCGTTCAACGTTGTTGATCCATATATGGCATCGCAGGGCAATACTTCCGGGACCATTGAAGATGGAACAGTAAACATGTCAAGAAGCTCATCATCCCAGTTCAGAGTATGGATATTAAACAATAAGGTACGCGAAGCATTGGTATAGTCTGTTGCATGATTTTTCCCGTTCGTGAAATTCCAGATTAACCAGGTATCCATAGTCCCTATCAGCAGTCTTCCGGCTTCTGCGTGCTCACGTGCACCTTCGACATTATCGAGAATCCATTTTACACCACTGGCGGAAAAATAGGGATTGATAATTAATCCTGTCTTGGCCGACACCTCCGATTCGCGTCCTTGACGAATTAATTCCTCGCAGATATGGGCGCCACGGTTGCATTGCCAGACTATCGCGTTATACACTGGCTTCCCAGTATTTCTATCCCAGACAACTACCGTTTCGCGTTGATTGGTAATAGCAATCGAAATAATATTTTTCTTTACCGATTTATCTTTTTCTAAAATCAGTCCAATGGCTTTATATGTGTTGTGAAGTATTTCTTCAGGATCATGTTCCACCCACCCAGGCTGCGGATAAAATTGTTTATGATCGACAGAAGCACGGCTAACCAGCCTTGCCTTTTCATCAAAAAGCATTGCTTTGGTTGTTGATGTGCTTTGATCAATAGCTAAGGTGTATTTCATCATGGATAATTTAATGATTATGGAATATGCCCTATATTATTAACGATACATTGCTTCTTGTCGGATAAGATAAAAATTTCTCCAAAGTTAATACTACCTGCTCTTTTTATTGACACATCTCCACAGCGGTTTTTACAATACCATCTGCATCAATATTATAATAATGAAAAATCTCCAGTGGTTTGGCATGAATAGCATATTCATCGGGAATTCCGAGAATTCGCATTGGGACTGGATGGCACTCTGCTACAATTTCAGCAACAGCGCCTCCTAAACCTCCGTTTACACTATGCTCTTCCACAGTGATAATACGCCCGGTTTCTTTTGCCGCTTTTTCTACAATATCTCTGTCAAAAGGCTTAAGAGTATGCATATCGATTACCCTGGCATTAATACCTTGTTCTTTCAGCCTCTGCCCTGCCTGCAAGCAGTGATAAACCATTTCACCGGTGCCAATGATGGTAAGATCGTTGCCATCTGCCAAAAGATTAGCTTTCCCTATTTTAAATTCTATATTCTCCGGATCGTAAATATTGGGAACAGCATTTCTCCCTACGCGGACATAGACAGGAAAAGGATAATCTATCAACTCCTGAACCAACTTACGGGTTTGATAAATATCACTTGGCAGCACAATATGCATGCCCGGGAAAGTTCTCAATGCGGCAATATCGTGCAAACTATGATGTGAAAATCCGAGTGCTCCATAACTTACGCCTCCACTAACTCCTAAGATTTTAACAGGATTAGCCGAATACGCTATATCGATTTTCACCTGTTCAAGGCTGCGGGCAACATAAAAGCAGGCAGGACCACACACAAAAGTTTTTTTCCCTGCCGAAGCCAATCCGGCGGCAACTCCAACCGCATTCTGTTCGGCAATCCCCATCTCTATGAACTGATTTGGAAGTTCTCTTGCAAAAACGTCCAGGGTTACCGAACCACGTGCGTCTGTTGTCACCGCCATGATGTCTTTATCTTTTTTTGCCAGTTCTACCAACGTGTCGGTGAACATTCTACGGCAAGGCACCGTGTTAGTATTATCTATCTTAATATTCATCCCCTCAAGTTGTTAATACGTTCTTCAATTTCAGCAATTGCCTCTTTATACTGCTCTTCGTTAGGTATGCCATGATGCCATTTAGCGACTTTTTCCATAAAAGTAATTCCACATCCCTTTGTTGTATGAGCAATAATCAACTTTGGTTTTGAATTGTTGTAATTTATGTTTGCAAAGGTGTTGATAATATCTTCCATATCATTCCCTTCCATATCAAACACTTCCCATCCGAAAGATTCCCACCGTTCACGCATAGGCTCAAGCGACATTACATCTTCGGTACTTCCGCTTATTTGCAATTGATTCCGATCAATAATTGCTACAAGATTATCAAGCTTATAATGGCTTGCCGACATGGCAGCTTCGTATATAGACCCTTCCCCTTGTTCTCCATCACCCATGAGAACATAGGTTTTATACCCTTTTTTATCCCGTTTTGCAGCAATGGACAAACCAACTCCGACAGACAATCCATGGCCTAAAGCTCCACTATTTAACTCTATGCCTGGAATTTTCTTTATTGGGTGACCGGCAAGCATGGAATTAAACTTCCCGTAAGTATTTAATAAAGCGTCATCAATAAAACCTGCTGCGGCCAACACTGAATAAAGAGCTTCTACACTATGACCTTTGCTTAATATGAAACGATCGCGATCGTCTTTTTGTGGATTCTTCGGATCTATATTCATGAAATGAAAATATAGCGCCGTTTCTATTTCTACGGATGAAAGGGAGCCTCCGATATGCCCCGATTTTGAAGCATAAATAATTTCAACCAGCCGCTTTCTGACCTTTTCAGACTGTAATTGAAGGTTTTGAATTACAGTCGTTGTTGCATTCAACATTACTTTTCCTATTTTCGTTTATCTTTGTTTGCAAAGGTAACAGAAAACATTCGAAAGTATAAAGAAGACGATATTAAATATTCAAAAAAACACAGTCGAAAAGTCCGAACACGAAAATTTAGATATATATACCTAATAAACAGATCTATATTTAATTTACTTCCAATATACCTAATTCTTATATCGAAAGAAAATTCAAAGAATAATCTCAATTAATTTTATCATTCAAAAAAGAATAGTTTGCTTCCAATAATTTAGTTATTGGGAAAATGAAAATGACGACAGGAACAGATAACATAAGACATATGCCTGAAAGCACAAGTTTAATAAAACAATTTCTCAATAAAGATATAGGTCAGTGATCCACCCAAATATCCTAGCAGTGCAAGCCAGCTTATTTTTTTCACATACCAGAAGAAATCTATTTTTTCCATTCCCATGGCAGCAACGCCTGCCGCTGATCCAATAATTAAAATACTTCCCCCGGTACCGGCACAAAATGCCAGAAATTCCCAGATGAAACTATCTGCGGGATATTGCACCAAATGATACATGCCTTGTGTTGCTGCCACCAACGGCACATTATCGATAACAGCCGATGACAAGCCGATGGACATAACAATAACACTAAGATTGCCAATGGCATTTGAAAGCCATAAAGCCATGGAACTTAAAATACCGGAAGTCTCCAATGCTGCTATTAGCATTAGAATACCCAAAAAGAATAAAATGCTTGGTATATCAATCTTATGCAGGGCATTCACAAGCGTCAGGTGTTTTTTTTCTTCGTGATCTGCGCCTTTATACATAATCTCTGTAACAACCCAAAGTATCCCCAACCCCAGTAGCATTCCCATAAACGGAGGCAACTCGGTATAAGTTTTAAATACCGGAACTAAAATCAAAATAAGCAACCCCAGAGAAAGAATAATCTTTTGTTTGTTTTTTGTAAGAATGCTTGATGCAGCAGATGCTTTTGCAGCCACCCGTTCTACTTTCCCTTTAAGCTGTAATGAAAGAAACAACAATGGAATTATCAGGCAAACCAAGCTCGGTAAAAAGAGTTTTTGCATAATATGAAAAGTTGATATCTGTCCGCCAATCCACAACATGGTGGTGGTTACGTCTCCTATTGGAGTCCATGCACCTCCGGCATTGGCAGCTATGACAACTATCCCGACAAACAACAACCGATCTTCCCGTGTCTTGATGAGTTTTCGTAATAAGGAAACCATTACAATTGTTGTCGTTAAATTATCCAGGATAGAAGACAGGAAAAATGTAAGAAATCCCACGATCCATATGAGTCGACGTTTATTGGTCTGCGAAATAAATTCAGTAATGATCTCAAACCCATTGTGAGCATCAATCAATTCTACGATAGTCATTGCGCCAAGTAAAAAAAATAGAATACTGGAAATATTCCCCAGATGCGATATCAGATCGTTATTCACCTGTAGCTTATCGGGAGAAAATAAAATGTAGGCCGTCCAACATAGGACACCGGCAATCAGCGCAGTTGCTGTTTTATTGATTTTAATCGTATTTTCGAATGCAATTATTGCATATCCCAGTCCAAAAATGGACAGTAACATGATTGTCATATGATCTGTCAGTTTAAGTAATCCTTATTTGTGTGCCGTAAATGTACGTTTTTTTCGGAAAGATTGACAATACTTGCGTGCTATTCATAACCGAAAATTGCCTTTACATAAGAGAAAAATATTCTCTAAAAAAGAACAGACTATCTCTTGCGAAACAGCCTGTTCCAAACAATAAAATTAAAAACACAATCGGTTAACAGTAGCTTGTAAGAACCAATATCGCCTTGGACAAAAAGAAACAATATATCGGTTCATTGAGCATCCTTATTACCGATTTATCGTTAATGCGATAATGGAGTTTCCGCGTTTTTATCCATCTTGATACCTGCATAACCTTCTGTTCCCATTTCGGGGACATCCAGCCCTTCAAGTTCATCTTTGGCATTTACCCTGAGTCCAACAATCACATCAATTAATTTAAATACGACCCAACCCATAGCTCCGATTACGATGAAATTAGTGATACCACCGATTACTTGGGCTACAAATTGACCTCCATCTCCGTAGAAAAGGCCGGTTACAGTCCCTTTTACTCCATTCCATCCGTCTCCATAAGTTCCATCTGCAAAGAGACCAAGGGCCAGGACTCCCCATAGACCATTGACACCATGTACCGATACAGCACCAACAGGGTCGTCAATTTTAAGTCTTTTCTCAATGAAAAATGCAGATTCTATTACTAAGACTCCAGATATCAAACCGATCAATGCAGCAGATTGTACCGTTACGAATGCACAAGGAGCAGTAATAGCTACCAAACCGGCCAGCATCCCGTTAATCATCATGGATGGATCCGGTTTTTTTGTTTTAAACCACCACATGTAAAGCATGGATGCTAAAGCACCAGTTGCAGAAGCAATCATGGTATTTACAGCAATAACACTGATTCTTAAATCACTACCTGCCAATGTTGATCCGGGATTGAACCCAAACCAGCCAAAAGCAAGAATAAAACAACCTATGACAGCCATAGGAATGTTATGTCCCGGAATGGCGTTAGGAGAGCCGTCTTTATTGTATTTCCCAAGACGGGGACCAATCATTTTTGCTCCAACCAAAGCTAAAACGCCACCTGTCATATGAACTACGGAAGATCCGGCAAAATCAACATCACCATGACCTAATCCAAAGTTAGCTCCAAGTTGAGAAAGCCATCCTCCACCCCATACCCAGTTTCCGAAGACAGGGTAAATAACTGCTCCTACGACAATGCCATAAATAGCAAATGCGGAGAATTTCCATCTTTCAGCCATTGAGCCGGTCGGAATAGTAGCAGTTGTATCCATAAATACCATTTCAAACAGGAACAATCCGAATACCCCTACATCATAGACACCATTTAGAAAAAATCCTTTGGTGCCGAACAAACCAAAAGTATGGCCGAATAGTGTAATGGTTACTTCGTTGGCCAAGCCTCCAAAACCACCTAGAGTTCCCAGGGATCCGACACCTCCAAACATGATTGCAAAACCACTGATAAAAAATCCCAACATACCTAAGGCATACACCATCATGTTCATCGACATGGTATGTGCAGCATTTTTTGCCCGTGTTAATCCTGTTTCAACCATGGCAAACCCGGCTTGCATAAACATAACCAGAAATCCTGTTATCAGTAACCATACCATATTGATGGCTATTTTGTTATGTCCTGCCTGGGTTGCAATTTCATCCAAGGTCGGGTGACCTGGATTTGCCGCTGTTACGTCACTTGCAGTTCCTGTTGTTACCCCACTTGGGTCGGGAGTTGTGCCTGCTGCATACACATAGCCGGTTGCAGATAGTGTTACTACCATTAGCAGCACTAATAATATATATTTTTTCATATTCGTAAACTCCTATGTTTATATGTTATATGATTACTCACCCTTGTTGTATAGAGAAGTATCTCCTTTTTCAGCGTTTCTGATGCGGTATGATTCAATTACTTCCGATACGAAGATCTTCCCGTCGCCGATTACTCCTGTCTGTGCTGACTTGAGAATAGCGTCGATTGTTTTCTGTAAATTGATATCACGTACAACAATGGTAAGTAGCTGCCTGGGAATAAAACTTGTGTCATAAACCGTCCCACGATATGAATATTCTCCTTTTGTTATTTCATTCCCAACGCCGGTTACATCCCAGTATGAGAAGAAATCAATACCTGCTTCGCGTAAAGCTTCCTTTACTTCTCCAAATTTGGAGGTGCGAATGATTGCTTCAATTTTTTTCATAAGTAGTTTATTTAGTAATGGAATAAAACTATTGCTCTGTTTTTTTATTGATCAAATGGCTGAGACAAAATGAGTGCCTCTTATGCTCTTATCAAATGGTAAATCCGGCTACGAAGAATGCTTTCCCCATCTGTGGATTACATCCGATAATTCCATAAACAGGCATTGAAAATGAATCGGTGATCTTTACCATCTTTGTAACCCGCAATCCAAGATTAATAACAGCAAAATTTGTATTGCCATATACCATCGGGCTGCTTACCAAAGAAGCTCCCATAAAGGCTTTTACCATAGAAGTAACCGGATAGTCCAATTCTACATATGAAGAATAGGCATTTTTCCCATTTACATTTTTATCATCACCAAAGAACATGGTATTGGCCGAAATGCTCAACGGGAATGATTCAACTCCTGCATAAGACAGCGTAGCTTCGTAAATATGATCTGTTCCATGTGATTGATAATTAAAATAGTTGCGGTTGTTATTCCAATTGTAATCTGTTACCGTGAAAGAAAAATCTTTCGACATAGCCAACGTGGCGGAAAGATCTACTTCTTTCACTTGTCCTGAGAAAGCGGTCGAGCCCCATGCTCCAATTGAGAATATCCCGTTTGTATAAGTAACGGAAGGCTGGATATTGGGTGAACCGCCTTTGCTTCCTTCCTGCGGGACGCCTCGCCATACATATGAACTGACGACATCCGCCCCTACTGAAAAACTACCGCCTTTAGTTGTTTGCGCTTGTACTGTCGAAGCCGGCAAAACAAACAACATGCCTCCAAAAATGGTGGCCAAAACTACATTCTTTGTTTTCATCTTCTTTGCTTTTTTAATTAAACACCTAAAATCCCTTTTTCTCACTCAATCATTTTCACATCGTCTCCGGAAACGGGCAAAAATGATCTCTTTTGTTAAAACTACATTTGTTGTCAGGGGAAATAAACTACACAAATTCTTTTTTGCCTTTCATATACTACAACCTTATCTTTTTTTACCTGAAATTGATTCTAAACTTTACGAAATAACTATTCTTTTTCTCCCCTCTATTGTTTTCAATTGGATGACGCGACAAAAATATGTATTATTTTTGAATACCCCATTATTTTTGATGTTAAAAATGAAAATAATGCATCATTTTGAATCAATACCCCCTTTTTTTAATGCCATAATGATAAAATATCATCGTTTTTCAAATAATACCCCCTATTTTGACATCTCCAGAACATCAACACAAATCTTTCTCTTTTACACTGGCAACATTGTAAAATTTATTCCATATTCATCCCTGAATTTCTCCAATAACATCCCCCTTCAATGCAGATATCTTAAAAAAGGACTATGACACAGGATATAATCAAAGAAAAACCGTATCTTTGATTCATAAAACAAAGGACAACAAATGTCTCATTTCCAACAATCAATCATTTTTTGAAGACAAGAGGAATGCTGACAAAAACGGATACGTTACAGAACAATGGCGCACTTATAAATAATTTAAACTCAACAAAAATGAAACAGACAGATGTTTTGATCATTGGTGGAAGTGCAGCAGGGATGGTTGCTGCTGTAACCGGAAAATTCAGCTGGCCGGAAAAAAAATTTACTTTGGTCAAGAAGCAAAAAGATGTGATGGTTCCCTGTGGTATTCCATACATTTTTGGGACACTGGACAAAAGCGAACAAAATATTATGCCGGTTGATCCTACGCTTGCAAAAAGCGGAGTTGAATCAATTGTAGGTGAAGTAACGAATATTGACATAAAAAACAAAGTCGCAACATTAGCTGATGGAGAAACAATTCAATATGTCAAGCTGGTTGTGGCTACAGGCTCAATGCCGGTAATGCCCCGTTGGTTGAAGGGGGGCGACAAGCAAAATGTGTTTGTTATTCCCAAAGACAAAGTCTATTTGGATGAGATGTTGCAAAAAATCCAGCAATGTAATAAAATCGTTGTGATTGGTGCGGGTTTCATCGGAGTTGAATTCTCGGACGAGCTGAGTAAGCGCGGGAAGGAAGTAACATTGGTGGAAAAATTGCCTCATATTTTAGGAATGGCATTTGACGTGGAGCTTTCAGACAAGATTCAGTCATTGCTGACAGCAAGAGGCGTGAATGTTATTGCAGGAAATGGCATTCTTGAAGTTCTAGGGGATGATCATGTCGAAGGAGTGAAACTGGAAAACGGGGAAACTATTGCAGCCGATGCTGTAATCCTCTCCATGGGTTATCGTCCGAACACGGAGCTCGCTAAAAAATCAGGGATATTTATCGATGAAGATAATTTCATTGCTGTTGACGAATATATGCGTACACACGAACCGGATGTATTTGCGATCGGCGACTGTGCACAGAAACGTGATTTTATCACCCGGAAACGTGTCTCTACCATGTTAGCCTCAACTGCATGTGCTGAAGCCCGCATTGCAGGAATGAATTTATTTAATCTCCATGTGGTTAAAACATTTAGCGGAACCATAGCCATCTACTCAACCGCTATCGGAGAGACCGGGTTTGGAACTGCCGGGGTAACAGAAGCCCGCGCCCGTGAAGAAGGCATCGAAACACTTACAGGATTGTTTGAAGGTATCGACCGTCACCCGGGTAATTTACCTGACACTCACAAACAGACGGTCAAGTTGATCTCGGCTGCTCAGTCCGGAGTGATTATCGGTGGAGAAGTCATTGGAGGACTCAGTGCAGGTGAGCTGACCAATGTCATTGGGTTGATTGTTGAAAATAAAATGACCGTCAATTCATTGCTGACTTCACAAATCGGAACTCATCCTTGCCTGACGGCTTCTCCGGCTGCCTATCCATTGATGAAGGCTGCAGAAATTATAGCCGGAAAGATGCGCAACAGTTGACATTTCAAGACTACCTTATTATAATAATGTACCGCCCGCAGATCTTATCAGAAACTGCGGGCGGCTTTTTTATGATATAGGAGTTGTTTACAAACTGAATTGTTCCCGGAAATCTATCTGGGCTCTTTTATAGTCTTCAGGGATACCGATGTCAATAAAATAGGCATCTTCCACATATCCGCCTATCGTATTCCGGGCAGCTTCAACCTCCAGATACTCCTTTTCAAAAGAGAACTTCCTGGGAAAATCAGCCAGGATATCCCGCTCTAGCAGGTACACTCCCCCATTGATCAATCCTTCACGGCAAAAGCGCTTCTCCTGAAAGGCTGTGATGTGTCCCTTCTCGAAGGTGACACTCCCGTATCGATCAAAATCCTGCATCGGTTTCAAGGCTAATGTTGCCTTATTGTCTCCTTGCCTGTGTTGATGCAACATCTGTTCCAGCCCTACCCGGAACAGGGTATCGCCGTTGACCACATACACCTGATCTGCCCTAGTCTCCTGCAATGCGAGTCTTATCCCTCCCCCGGTTCCCAATGGTTCTTGTTCTACTACAGTTGTAATCTTCAGTTCCCCGTTATAGCTGGCCAACCATTCTTCTACCTTCTCGTGTTTGTATCCCAGGGAGAGAACGGCATGTTGTATGTGTTCTTGTTCCAGATAGGCCAGCAGATATTCCAAAAAGGGACGCCCATTGACAGGAGCCAGGCATTTGGGGCGGTCGTTCACCACGCTTTGCAAGCGGGTACCAAATCCTCCGGCTAAGATGATGCATTCTCTCATAGTTAAAACAGCATTTCTTCTACCAGTTGACAAATGATATGCCCTATCGTGATATGGGCTTCCTGGATACGGGGAGTGTCATTGCTCGGCACTTCAATCCATATATCGGACAATGATTGCATCTTGCCCCCTCCTTTGCCGGTCATCCCTATGGTGGTAACTTTTCTTGCCCGGCATACTTCGAAAGCGCGTACGATATTTGTGGAGTTCCCCGAAGTGGAGAGGCCAACGAGGACATCGTGCGGCGAGAATGAGCTTGCCAGACGGGCATAGACTTCTTCGTACCCGTAGTCATTGCCTACTGCCGTCAGGTAGGAACTGTTGGTATGTAAAGCTTCCGAGGGGAGTACGGCTCGGTCTTTATAAAACTTGCCCGAAAACTCTGCCGCCAGATGTTGCGCATCGGCTGCGCTGCCTCCGTTCCCGCAGAAATAGACGCGCCCTCCATTGCGGAAACTGTGGGCAATGGTTTCGGCTGCTTTCCGTATGGTTTCAACCTGTTGCTGGTCCCGGGCGATGGTTTGTTTTACTTCTGCCGATGCAAGAAGGATGGTTTGTATCTGGTTATTTTCCATAATATGAGGATAATTGTAATTGGCCAAAGGTCGAAAGTCTAATGTTCTTTAACCTTTAACCATTGACCGCTGTATGCTGATTTTCATTATCCATTGTCAACTGTCCATTGTCAATTGAATGCGTCTCCCTTACATGCTCCATGTGTACAACCCTTCTTCCACAAACGAATAGAGGAACAAGCGACCTTCGAACTGGCTGAGGGCTTTGGCCACGGCATATTGTACATTGTCTGGACAATAAAACATCATGAAGCCTCCGCCTCCCGCTCCCGAGATTTTGCCACCCAGCGCCCCGGCTTTTTTTGCTTCTTCATAAATCGTATCCATTTTCGGGGTACTGATGCCCTGTGCCATCTCCCTTTTATGGCTGTAACCATCGTCAAGGATATAGCCGATATCATGCAACCTGCCCGTTAGCAGTGCATTCTTCATATCGGTGGCTTGTTGTTTCAGCCGGTGCATGGCTTCCAGGGAGGCGGCATTCTGGTTACGTACGTTTTTCTGTTGCTCTTTTATTATCTGGGATGAGTCCCGGCTTTGGTCCGTATAGTAAAGCAACAGGTTGTGTTCCAGTTCACGAAGGTATTTCTGACCAATCCGAAGGGGGTTGACGATGACTTTGTCATCGGCGAAGAACTCCATGTAGTTAACTCCTCCGAAGGTAGCGGCGTATTGGTCTTGTTTCCCTCCTGCCATCCCCAGGTCAATGCGTTCGATCTCGTATGCGTAACGGGCTATTTCGTAACTTCCCAACGGCAGTTTCAACCATTCCACAAATGCCCCGATGATGGCAACGGCCAGTGTCGAAGAGGTACCGAGACCTGAGCCTGCCGGTGCATCCACAAAGGTGGTCAGGCGAAAGCCGTGCGGCGTCTTCAGGTAATCCTGCCGGATGCGCTTGTAAATCCCCTTATGTAAAGGTAACAATCCGTCGATCTCTATCGCTTCTTCCAACCCTATCTCTACCCGTTCATTCCTGTCCCATGCCTGCAAAATGACCTTGGGTTGACGTATGGGCTCGATTGTGGCATGCGCATACAAGGATATCGTGGCGTTGAGTATCGTTCCTCCGTATAAATCGGAAAAGGGACTTACATCTGTTCCCCCGCCTGCCAGGCCTAGTCGCAAGGGAGCTTTTGAACGGTGTAACATTTTGTATTACGTTTAATTTTTCGTGCAAATATACCCGTAAAATTTGAAATCACACGGGAATTTTATGGATAACCGGATGATAAATCAAGATTATAGAAACCTATTGAGAGAGAAGAAATAAACAAATTGTCACATGAAAACGTTTGCAAACAGAGCTTCGTTATTTCACAAAAGCGATTCCGTTGTTTTTGGGTGATAAGTTGTACATTTGACAACGCATCTGAATGAATTCAGATAGCGGATTGCAATGATTAAGATAGAACCAACCGGTTTGTAATATCCACAAATTTCAACTCAATATTTTTACCTATGAAACGCTACTATTTACTTTGGATTTTGTTAGGGATTCTGTATCCGAATATGAAAGGGCAGGTACCGGCTAACAGTCCGCTGGGGAATGTGAAAAAGATCGAAGTATCGCATTCCACCTACACCTTTCTGACCACAAACGGCAGGGCACAAGTGACAGTTTATTCTCCGGGTGTCATCCGTATCCGGGTTGCACACCAGGCTTTTGCCCCGGACTTCAGTTATGCCGTTGAAGTGAAGCCCGAAGCCTGCCACGTTCAGGTGACAGACGCCAAAGGGCTCTACACCATTTCAACCGACTCGGTTACATTGCGTATTACCAAAGATCCGCTACGATTCACCTTCCTGACAAAAACAGGAGAAGTGATCAATGCCGATGATCCGGCTTTCGGCACTTCATGGCTCGGAGAAGAAGTCACCACATACAAGACCCTGCAACCGGGAGAACGTTTCATCGGGATGGGAGAACACGGAGGAAACCTCGATCGTGCAGGGACAGCCTGCGTGAATTACAACACGGATAATCCCGAATACGATGATGCCAGCGACAGGATGTACTCCACCATTCCTTTTTATATGGGATTGCACGATCACCTGGCCTATGGCATCTTTATGGACAACTCATCGCGCAGCCTCTTCAGTTTTGGCGCCGGTAGCAATCGTTTTGACTACTTCAGGGCCAGTTGCGGGGAGATGAATTACTATTTTATTTATCATTCTACCGTAAAAGGGATCATCGGTTCCTACACCTGGCTTACGGGACGCACTCCTATTCCTCCCATCTGGTCCTTAGGGTACCAGCAATGCCGCTGGTGTTATTTCCCTGAAGCCGACCTGCTCTCAACGGCTGCCAAGTTCAGGGAACGGCATATCCCCATTGACATGATCTATCTGGACATCAATTATATGGATCATTATAAGATTTTCACCTGGGATCCGAACCGTTTCCCCGATCCGAAAGCCATGACGGGAAAATTGCAGAAGATGGGGATGCATCTGGCCGTGATCATCGATCCGGGGGTCAAGATTGCCAAGAACTATCCTGTTTACCAGCAGGGAGTGGATTCGTCCCTGTTTATCAAATACCCCGATGGAACCAATTATGCAGGACAGGTATGGCCGGGATGGTGTAACTTCCCTGATTTCACCATGCCAAAGACGCGTGCATGGTGGGGCAGATGGGTGAAGACCTATGCCGACGAAGGAGTAACCGGATTCTGGAACGACATGAACGAAATAGCGGTCTGGGGAAAGGAAGTGCCCGACTTGCTTAACCTGAACTGGGATGGATTACACACTACTTACCGGCAGGCAAAGAATGTATATGGATTCCAGATGGCACGAAGCACCTATGAAGGAGCAAAGAAATACATGGATGGCAAGCGTCCCTTTGTACTGAGCCGTTCAGGTTATTCGGGATTACAACGTTATACAGCGATCTGGACAGGAGACAACCAGGCCAAGGAAGACCATATGTTGTTGGGTGTCCGCCTCATCAACAGCCTGGGTTTATCAGGTGTTACTTTTGCAGGAATGGATGTGGGCGGATTCAGCGGCAATCCTACCCAGAGCCTCTACACCCGCTGGATGGAGATCGGGGCTTTCCTTCCGATGTACAGGGCTCATACCACGATCAACTCCAACCGGGAAGAACCCTGGGATTTCGGGGAGACATGTGAAGATATTGCCCGCCGTTATATCGGGTTCCGTTATCAGTTGCTCCCTTATATTTATGCTGGCTTTTATGAATCGTCACAGGACGGGATGCCGCTTAACCGGTCACTGGCCATTAACTATACGAACGATTCTACCATTTATGATCCCGAATTCCAGCAGGAATATCTTTTCGGGCCTTCCATCCTGGTGGCTCCCGTAAAAGGGACGGAATCCCTTTGCAGGGTCTATCTGCCGGAAGGGAACTGGTATGACCTTTTCAATGATAAACCTTATGCCGGCAAGCAAGTGATTGTGGCAAACTCGGAACTGAACCGTTTGCCGTTGTACGTGAAGGCAGGGAGCATCATTCCGATGCAGAAGCTGGTAGAATCGACAGCCGACAACAGTGGCGATACCCTGTTTATCAACCTCTATGAGGGACAACAACCGAATCAATACCGTTATTACGAGGATGACGGGACAACGTACAAATATGAATCGGGACATTATTACAAACGGTTGATCAGCTACGACCCACAACAGGCAATGCTTACCTTTGGCAAGAAGGAAGGGAGTTTTACCTCAAGGTTTCATGTCATCACATTGGTGCTGCATGGCTTCACACCGGAAGAGGTACAACATCTGACGGTCAACGGCGCTGCAAAAACAGTCACGCCGGAAGAGATACGCTTCTTTACAAGTCATTTTGCTTTTGCCGACTATGGGCCATTTGACACAAAGCATGTATTGAGCGTCTCCTTCCCTGACAATGACAACGAAATGCAGGTGCATTGGTAGGAATCAAACGACTGATTCAATTGACAATGGACAGTTGACAATGAAAATCTGGAAGTTAGAGAAGATAACAATCCAGTAGATAGTAGGTGGTAGATGGGAGTATAGTAGAAATCTGATAATCTGAAATCAAGGAAGTTAGAACCTTCAATCCTTGTTTAATTTGCCTCCGGCTTTTATATTTATATGTTGCAGACCTCAAAGGTTTTGAAAACCTTTGAGGTCTCTACGTCAAAAACATCATTCTCAAGTGTTGTCCCCAAAGTGAATAACTGAATAATAGAATGACTGATAAAACAGCACGAAGTTAAATCTCTTGCTCCACGTTAAAGGATTCGCGTAGAAGGAGGGGTGCTAAACAGGGTTTTTATTTATCATTTGTTTACTGTATCCGGATTCAACGCATATCTTATCAATCCAATTTTACTGACTACTTTGTCTGACACTTGAGGATATATGTCGTCTTTCGTATATGGAATTCCATCCTCACCTTTAGAAAATAATCTATACTTATCACCTACTTTTAAATAATAAAATAAACTATTTTTCCCTCTTTGATTTGCTTGAACCGGATCAAATATAAAATCATTACTATTATCTTTTGTGAGTTGTTGTAAACTGTCTGGATATTGCCCATTTTCTAACTTATAAAACTCTATATCTTTTACTAAGTCATTAAGTTCCGTTTGGGATAATGCTCGTAATTCATTTTTAAAAGAATGCTTGTTAGTATAGAAAAGTGTCGAATAAATAATAATCGTAAATGCGATTCCAAATACGCCAATCAGTGTAAACCATTTGTCTTTAAATCTTGTTACTCCCAAAATAATGAATACCAGACCTATAAATGCGCCGATCAATGGAATTAAACAAATAAGACCTAATAAATATGGTGGTTTTTTGTCTGCTGTTGCAAATAAAGGCTTAATTGTCCCTCTTGGTTTAATGACTTTGCTTTGAATGATTCCAAGAAAATTTATAGCTTCGGCATTGGATGGAAATGCTTTTTGCGGAATTAAATAGAATTTCTTATCGGCAAGTATAAGTGCAAGAAACTCATCATTAAATTCAAAAGAAACAATACTTTCCCATCTCCAGATGCCGCTTATTGTGTCAGTTTCACAATATATACCCTCATCGGTTATGCTTAGTTTCCTTTTCTCTAAATACCAAGGGTCTTTCAATATTGCTTTATTTAGATTATGTATTGAGATTAAATACGGCACGACATAAAAACTGCCAACAAAGAGAAGTGCAGAAATAATTACACCATCAATAAACGTTGTCAAGGCAAAAGGTTGTCCAGCAACAATATAGCCAATAGATAAAGGTATTAGGATTAAAATAAAAATGTTTTTCCGAAGTGCATTCTTGTAATAAAATACATAAAAACTTTTGTAGTCTTTTTCTGTATTTTGAAATTCAATGTCCATTGTTCTGTCTGTTTAGAGCTAACTTTCCCCTCATAATTGGGTTTTCTTGTTGTCCAGCTCAAGTTTGAATATTAAAGTGTTTTATAACGGCTAATCATTGTAGTGAATTTCTTACTATCCGGCTTCCTCCACATATAAGGATTCGCGCGGGCGGAGTTATGATTTAATATGTATGTCGCGTTGTGGGAAGGGGATGTTGATGCCCCGTTCTTTCAGTGCATGAAATATTTCAACGCGGATTTCGCTCTTGATGTTTTCGACCCGAAAGAGTTCTTCGGTATAGAAATAAACCGAAAACAGCAGGGATGAATCGCCATAATCTTCAAAACGGACAAATGGCTCGGGATTTTTAAGCACTTTCTCATGACGGGCTGCTATTTCTTTTAACAGTTGCATCAAAAGGGGGACATCCGTGGAATAATCCACCCCAATGGAGATACTGAATCTGGAAGAAATCTTACCGTGCGTCCAGTTTATAATTCGATTGCCCGTCAGTGTCGAATTAGGCAAAATAACATAGTTTTCATCCCTTCCAATGACAGTCGTAGTTCTGAAATTGATTTCCTGAACTTTATAAATAATGCCATTCACCTCTATGACATCGTCCACTTTGAGTGTACCATCCAATAAAAGAATAATGCCTGAAATAAAATCGTTGAACAGGTTTTGCAATCCAAAGCCCAGGCCAACCATAAGGGCAGCAGATCCTGCCAGTAAAACCGAGAGTTTAAATCCTAAAATGCGTACCCCGACAATAAATGCCAAAACGAGAAGGATATACCGGGTTAATTTGTTGATGGCGAACTTTTTGGCTGTGTCTAATGATTTCGATCGGTAGATGATACGTTTAAGAATAATAATAAGAATAAAGATAGCAACCAAGAATAGCAGCAAGCTGATCAGCTTAAAAACATCAAGCGTGTAACCATCCAATTCAAAAAGCTTATATCCAAGAAAATCTTTCATATGTTTATAATTTGGTTCAATAACCCCCTGTTATTTGATCTAAGTATTCCCCACGCTATTCCATGGTCAGCATCAGGATTTATAGAATGGTAGTGCTAAAGGGAGAACAATAAATTTTACTCACTACTTTATCTCTCATCACTGATTTATTGGAAAAATGGCGTGAAATATTTTGAATGATATCAATATAGTTATCTTCATGCGTCTTTTCCCCGGTTGAATCATTTTTCTTAATAATTTCATGATAGTATGGTTTGATCGAAATGCATTTTGGATGATTAAATAATGTGCTTAATAAGGTTCTGTCTGCATTTCCACACGAATGTCCTAAAATGACAACTTGATAATAATCCATATTCATAAAACCAAGAAGACGTTTGTAATTGTCTGTATGAAAATATCTTATTGATTTTATATTTTCCAAATATTCATTGTCATTCAGCTTTTCAATTTCTGAATAGTCAGAATCCATTTCATCTCCATATCCGAATATCATGGGATTCTTAGAGTCATTAACTTTGCCATGTATATGAATTACATCCGAATCATCAGGAAGATAACAAGTCTCCAATGGTGTATAATTGAAGTTTAAAATAACTGTTGATTCTGGCGCTTTTTCTTTATCTATTTTGTCGGTTTGAAATTCCGTATTCAACGCAAAATCATGATCTCCAAAATCTGACTTTATGATCTTGTCTATTGTTGTATCTTTTTTTATTTTGGTTCGCAACAAACTACCCAGATATTCATTCAAAGCTTGTTTTATCTGCTTAAAATCTTCATTTAATTGAGTTACGCCACCAGGATATTTATAAGCTTGGTCGCCATTTTCTATAACAGGATATTTCAGAAATTTATAATATTCTTCTTCTATATCTACCCAATTCTCTAATTTCCCAATTTTATTCGTCAAATGATTAAAGAATCGGTTTTTTATTTTGTATTCGATTTGAAAACTTGTCTCATAATCTTTAATCCATTTCTGAAATGACACATAATCTTTGATAGATATATTGTCGAAAGAATTACTCCTTAATTGATTAGCGCATAATATGTCTCCAGAAATACCCTTTATAGTAAAAGTGAAGAATTGATCATCATATCGACAGTTTATTAAAAGTTTATCAATGATTTTTTTCCACATATTGTCAATGAATTGAGAATATGAGGTATGAAGACCATGGGCAAGATCAAATCCATTTCCAATTAAAACTAATCTATTCATGATTAAATGGCGTGTATAGTTATTAGCAATATAAACTTAAAACTTTTTTCTCCCTCCTCACTTCCTCCATCAAATATATCATCAAATACTGCGTTGTGTGACGGGATTTTTGGAATCCCGTTGCAACTGTATTATTACGATTTTTAATCCGCTTACTTTCAAAGGTTCAAACCAGCGCCACCTTTTATTCATTTAATCATTGACAGATCCAAATGAACAGGGTATCTATCAATAAATCCATCTCGAAGGAATTCCCATCATGGAGGATGCGCATGAACGTGAATATCCTACGGGTATTATATCCGTTTATTCATCGTTCTTCTATTGATATGAATGCCCTACGGGCAAAGACATGTTGCATGTTTACGATCTTTTGCCATGCCCTTCGGGCAAAAGGCTTGCTATGTACTCACAAGCATCGAAACATCCCAAATTCGCTACACATTTAGTCCGTTAGGACTTACATATCAATAGATGAATGTCGTAACAACACCCATCTACCCCGGAGGGATTGCACATTATTCTATCTGTCTGAAAACATATCGTTCATCAAGTTCAATCTCAAAGAGTCGTTGAAATTCGAGATACTCTTCCATGAATGTCTGCTTTTTGTGATGTTGCTCCTGCCTTTCAATATAATTTGCCACATCATGAATCTGAGATTTCCCATAACTAAATGCGCCATATCCCTCTTGCCAAGCAAATTTTCCCATCACAAAGCGATTTTCGTTGATCCATAACGAAGAACTCCGCTTGACATCCGCCATCAAATCGGACGGCGATTGTTTGGGCGACATGCTTACCAGCACATGAACGTGATCGGGCATTCCACCCATAGCAAGTAGCTTGTGTTCTTTGTTTGCTATTGTACCCGACATATATTTATACAAATCGTCACGCCAGCGATTTTGTATCAGACCCAGCCGGTTTTGAACGGCAAAGACGTAATGAATGTAGATTTGGGTGTATGTGTTTGCCATAATAAATGTTTGTTGAATGTTGTGAATGCCCATACGGGCATTATATCTATTTATTGCATCGTTCTTCTATTGATATGAATGCCCTACGGGCAAAGACATGTTGCATGTTTACGATCTTTTGCCATGCCCTTCGGGCAAAAGGTTTGCTATGTACTCACAAGCATCGAAACATCCCACATCTGCCGCACATTTAGTCCGTCAGGACTTGCATATCAATAGAAATATGCTCCACGCAAAACCAACCATACCCCGGAGGGGTTGCATGTGATTATATTGCTCTATCGTATGGCATGGGGAGCCAGCCAAATATTCGCGTTTCTTTTTCGCATTAGCGGCCAGTGTGGTGCGGGCTTTGGCGGAGGTCTGCACGTTGGCTACTCCTGTCGTGGCTGTATTATTAGGATTTTTAATCCACTTACTTTCAAAGATTCAAACCAGCGCCACCTTTTATTCATTTTTTCAATCAACACCCCTCCATCAGGTAGCAAAGCCATACATAAAAAGAGATATGATGAATTGTGCCACTAGCTTCATGATACCTGCCAGTCCGAGATAATGATTCACCTGGTCGATGGTCTGTAGTCCAAGTTCCCGCATCGCCAACCGCCGGTAATTGTACACCGTGGTGACAGATAAAGACAACTCTTTGGCAATCTGCTCCACTGTCAGCCCCTCCCTGGTTAATATCAGCACCTCTAACACGCGCTTTGAGATTATCTTTTTTTTGAAAGCTGACATCCAACCCTTCATAAGCGATTCCATCCTCAGTGTTTTCTTGTCCAACAACCATGCGCTTATGGGATGCTTATCGGTTTTATAACGCATACATCCGAACTGAAGATAGACCAACCAGAGCTTCCCCTCCCTGTCGTATGTAAGAGGCGACATGTTGCGGTGTATGCGGATATAGTCACCCGAAGCCGTCCGTATTCTGAAATCGCAGTTCATGCAGTAGTGATGGCGCTTATCCGCAGCAATTTCATGAAAACGGTCATAAGCCTGTATGTCTGCCTCCTGCAGTTTTGTTACATCATCGGGATGCACCAGGTCATAGAAGGACACATTCGATTCATAGCCTGCCTTAACGGGAAAAGGATGGCCCAGAAGTTTCTGAAACTGAGGATCGATATGCCTGTAGTTGCCCCGGTGCAAGTCAAAGATGGCTGTCATACAGTTTACCGATTCCAAAATAGTCAGTGTTAGGACATCCTGCAGGATCAGCGCATAATCGGATTCCTTTACCTTGCAAACATGGTTGCTGATCATAGCTGCGTGCTCTTCCCGAATGGTTGGCATAGTTAATTAGATGTAATGTAAATCATTATTAGAAATATCAAAGTTACGATATAGTTTTAACATCACAATAACAGACTACAATTTAAACGCACAAAAAGTTTATATAAGAATGTTTTTATATATATGTTGCTGTTGTTCCAAAATCTTAATAATGGGGATATACACTTATGAAATAAGAATATAGCAAGTCCATTATATGTTATGATCTCCATTTTAACTGCCATAAAAATTGATCAAAATTGATCTTATTTTTTTTCATTCCGGTAAAGTAACTTTGCCACGTGCCAAAGATCATTGAAATGTTTGGAGAAAGAATCATTTATTTCTATTTACACAGTTTTTTGGACGGTATCTTGTTCCGTTTTGATGTCAAGCTGGATGCCGACCTATCCGTTGTGTTTTTTATTATCAGCGAATTGATCCGCTGTTTTTTCCTGCTTGAGCCAAATACGTTGCTGGATGTGATGAAACTTTTCAACCGGCAACACCGTGAAATAGAACAGGTATACCGGTTTGTCGGAGATGTTGACATGCTCTGTTCCATTGCCTCTTTGTGGGCAGGATTGCCCTATTATTGCCATCCGTCACCGGCAGAACCCAAATGCATTGAAGCCGTCGATATGTACCATCCGTTGATCGAAGCGTGCATCTCCAACAATTTTTCCAACCGGAGAAAGTCCGTTATCCTTACCGGCTCGAACATGTCGGGAAAAACGGCTTTTATCCGGACGGTAGCCATCAATGTACTGACGGCACAAACCATTCATACCTGTTTTGCTAAAAACTTTCATCTGACACCCATGCAGATCTTTTCCTCTATTCAAATCAGCGACGACCTGATGAATGCCCGGAGCTACTATCTGCAGGAGGTATTGACTGTGAAAGAGATGATCGAAGCAACCGAAAAACTTGCCTCATCTCTTTTCCTGCTGGACGAACTATTTAAGGGAACCAATACAACGGAACGGATTGCGGCAGGTAAAGCTGTGCTTTCTGCGCTGAATACAGGGAACAACCTGGTATTGATTGCCACGCATGACCTTGAACTGGCAGAGCTGCTGCAAAATGAATACGATCTTTATCATTTTAGCGAGCAAATCAATGGGGCAGAGCTTGCATTCGATTATAAACTGAAAAAAGGCGTTATGACCCAACGAAACGCCATTCGTATCCTGGAGCTCTACCATTATCCGCCCGAAACTGTTGCCGAAGCTTATGAGACAACAGTTACATTGGGGAAAGGACAAAGAAACATGGATAAGAACAAGGTGGTTTTTGCTGATGAAAACAAAGAAAGTTAAATCTTTGCTCACTCCACTTTTATTAGAGTGCAGGCCTTTACTTTCGCTCTACAATAAGTTGCAACGCATTGTAGGCAGAAGCTGAAAAGCCTGAAAAAGAGTAAGCAAGAAATATAATTTTTATAACTATGAAAAGTTTTGATTTAAACGCCTGTGGCGTAAGCGAACTGAATGAAATGGAAATGAAAAGTTTTGAAGGAGGGTTTTTGCAAGAAATTAAAACCGCAATTGTAAACGGGTTTGATTATGTAGAAGGATTTTGTAATGGCATTTTTGGAATAAAGTAAGTTCTCTAACAAATAAACATGTGTACTTATGAAAACATTTGAAAATATAGGCATGCCTGAATTGACTCATCAAGAATTGTTTGATGTTAATGGTGGCAGCGTAGCGACCTATGCTGCAGGATACAGTGCCGGAGCAACAGTTCGTCAATGGATTGATAACGTCTGGTTTTTTAGGGCGATAGTAGAATTGTTCTAACTCTATGAATATGTAAAGTGATTGTGTTCGTTGTAATTACTTGGCTTTTAATTGATCTATTTTCGGTAGCGTAAAATAAACTGTGTCAGTTTCAATTCTTATCAAATTTCAGATACTCAATTAATCCGATTTTTTATAATGGATAATGAAGATCCTGAGTTTTGTTGGGCAAAAACGGTTAGGGGTCGACCCCCTAATCGTTTTTTATTACAATGGCACAAAGTTTCACCATCGTTTTGTTGGGTGGAAGCAAAACTAAGAAAAATGCCTGGATATTTATTTGATGTTGTGATTTTATTCAAATAAATTAAACCTTTCAGGAAATTTAATCGCCAGTTGTTGTGCAGTTAACCCCCAGTTTGACAGAGGCATAGTCCATTTTTTCCGGATATTGCGATAGGCCAAATACACCAATTTTTCCAATGCTGTATCATTGGTAAAAACACCTTTGTTTTTGGTAACTTTCCTTATCTGACGGTGATAGCCTTCTACGGTATTGGTGGTATATATGATTCTTCGGATAGCATCAGAAAACTCAAAATAAGCGGTTAGTTTTTCCCAATTATCACGCCATGATTTAATGACAATTGGATAATCCTTTCCCCACTTTGAATCAAGATTATCGAGTTCGATTGCTGCCTGCTCTTTGCTTACTGCTTGATAAACAAGCTTCAAATCTTTCATGAACGTTTTCTGATTTTTACTTGCAACATATTTAATTGAATTGCGGATTTGATGCACCACACAAGTTTGAACTACTGTGTGTGGAAATACGCTTTTTATAGCATCTGAAAAGCCACTAAGATTGTCCGTAGAGGCTATTAGAATGTCATTTACTCCTCTTGATTGAAGATCGGTGAGCACCGATAACCAAAAGTTAGCTCCTTCGCTTTTGGAAATATACATGCCAAGCAAATCTTTGTAACCGTTACGGTCAACACCCAATACGTTGTATATGGCTCGTGTTACAGGGCGATTCTTTTCGTCCATCACTTTGTAGTGAATGGCATCCATCCAAACAATTGGATAAACACTATCCAATGACCTGCTACGCCAGGACTGAATCTCTGGCAGAACCCGGTCTGTTATGGAACTGATTGTGTCAGCAGAAACCCTGTTTCCAAGGTTTTCCTCCATCCAATCGCTTATTTCCCGAGTACTGTTCCCCAAGGCATAAAGACCAATTATACGGTCTGCAACACCTTCTGCAAGTATTGTTTCACGTTTCTTTATAAACTCAGGTTCAAAACTGGAATGGCGGTCACGGGGTGTATGAACGGTGACTTCACCCAATTGGGTTTGAACTTGTTTGGACATACGTCCATTGCGCCGATTGCCTAAACTACGCTCATCTTCATCTAAATGAGCATCCATTTCTCCCTCTAAAGCTGCATTTAGAATATTTTCTAACAAGGGCGCAAAGGCACCATCTTTGCCTAAAAGGGGTTTGCCAGATTTTATCTGTTCTAAAACTTTGGCTTGAAAAGCCTTGTAATCAAATTCTTCCATAAAAATAAACTGTATTGTAAAGTTATAAAATTATTTTATTCTTTACTGACACAGTTTAATTTACAGTCTCCTATTTTCGCTATTCAATAGGGGAATGGACATTTCAACGAGCATAGTATTTGTAACGAACACATCATAATTATTTTTGTAATAACCTCAAAATATAGTATGATAATAGCAAAATTACTTTTGCAATTCCTTAAAGCTCCGTATGCTGATCCTCATCCCTTGGAAATATCATTACTCCGAAAAATAGGATTATTATTGAAACTGGCATTGACTTACCTAGTATTAACGATATTCCTGTTGATTATTTGTGCCATTTCATATGCAATCATTCATTCATTGGGCATTCATTTTCATATTCATGGGAAAAATGAAGTGAATCCTGATAATGTATATGCTGCACTCGGAAAATATACTTTATTGATTACAGGTGTGTTTGGACCATTGATTGAAGAATCCATATTCAGGCTACCGTTATCATTTCGAAAAAGAGATGTCAGTATTTCATTTTTTGTTATAATGGGTATAATGATCTGGCATTTTAGCAAAACCCATCATTGGGTTATTGCAGCATTGGCTTTGATGATAAGTTGTCTGTTTTATTTTCTTGTCCTTGGAAGAAAAAACATTGTGGTAACAATGAAAATAACCACCAGAACCGGTAATTATCTGGTATATATCAGTATGGTTACTTTTGCTCTTTTCCATTTAACGAATTTCAGTCATTTTGATTTTCACGATATTTTGTTTTATCTGATATTCATTACTCCTGTATTTATTGGAACAGTCTTAATTACTTTCTGCCGGATGAAATTGGGGTTTTTCTACGGTATCTTTTTTCATTCCATGGTCAATGTATTTGTATATGGCATTATGATTCGGCATTAAATGGCTTTTGTTGGCATTCTTTTGACTGTCAGGTTATACAATAATACTTACTTAAAAAATCATATCTTATGAGATCTCCTTTCCCTTTCAATCTTAATTCAGTAGTGCCTTATCGTCAGGATCCAAACAGAAAGAAATGGACGTTTGAATTGGGAAGATTGCTCAAAGCAATTGTTTTTCTTATAATCATATATTTCATTCTGGTAATTATTTCCTCCTTAATACTTAATCACGCTATCATGTTAGATGTTAAGCGCATATATGACGTACATATGGAAAAGTTTCATCATTTTTTTGGGGATGCCCGTTTTAGTTTAATAGCCTTGCTTCTTGCCCCAATACTGGAAGAGTTGGCATTTCGATTCGGACTCACCTTTGAAAAACGAAAAATTATCCTTGCCATCCCATTAATGCTACTTATTACAAGCGTATCTGAGATTTATATGATTCATTTTACTTTGGTCAACATAATCAAAATTAGTCTGTTAATTGTTTTTTATCTTGTCATGTGGAAAAAAACAAATGAGGCATTCTGGCTTAAAGTGAAAGATCGATATGGAAATCTCATTATTTATATGTTTATCCTTATTTTTACCATAGGACATCTGAATCATCTTACTCCACTAGTAATAAGTCAGGCACCTTACTATGGCCTGTTTATCCTTCCTCTTTTCATATTTGGATTAATACTCACATATATCCGTCTGCGCTTTGGCATTCTTTATTCCATGGCAGCGCATATATTATGGAATTTAGTTATGATCTCTTTTTTGATAAAATAAAAAGCAATTTGTGAAGTCTTTTTTAATATGCTTTTTTCTATTGTTCTTTGTTGTTTTGTCTTCTGCACAAAAACTATGGACATTGCAAGCTTGCCTTGACCGGGCAAAAACGGCTAATATCACTATCCGTCAAAAGCAGATAGCCGCTGAACAGGCAAAGATTTCCGTTGCAAATGCGACATGCCAATGGTTACCTTCCCTTTCTGCTTCAGCAAGCCAGAATTATGATTTAGGTATTTCACCTACAGCTACCGGAAGTTACACTCAAAATAATGCTTGTATAACTACATTCTCCGCTTCATTTTCCTTGCCTCTTTTTGATGGATTCCTCATTCAGAATAATATCAAAGCGGCTAAACTGGATTTGAAAGCCGGAATAGCCGACCGGAACCAGGCGCAACTGGAAGCTGTTACGAACGTAATTGCCGGATATTTACAGATACTTCTTGATAAAGAATTGGTCAAAGCGGCGAAAGACCAGGTATCCCTTTCCGAACAACAATACAGACGCACTTGGTTAATGATTCATGCCGGGGAATTGTCCAAATCCGAATTATATGAAGGGACTGCACAGATAGCCAAAGATTCTGCATCGCTGGTCAAAACGGAGAGCGACTTACGGCTTGCCCTGGTTGATCTGGCGCAGCAGCTTCAGTTGAAAAGCATATCAGGATTTGACATCGATTCTTCGGATATCAATAGCATGCCATCATATACCCTGCTTTCTTCGTCGAATATCGATTCACTCTATCAGTTGGCTTTGCAACACTATCCGGCGGTTCAAGCAGCACAATACCGCATTAACAAAGGGAAATCGGGAATAGCCATTGCCCGCTCGGGCTATTTCCCTACGATTAATCTAGATGCTGGATATTCTAATGGATACTACTATTATTATAATCTACCTCAAGGAGTTAGTAACAGTTCGTTTATAAATCAGTTTCATCAAAATCAACAAGAGATGATTTCGCTAAATTTACACATCCCTATTTTTGACCATTTCGATGTTTCTCATAAAATAAAAACAGCCAAATTTGATTTGCAACAACAACTGTTGACGTTGGAGGATGAAAAACAGCAACTATTCAAGACGCTCCAACAAATCTATTACCGGGCTATAGCAGACAAAGCAAAATACGGTTCCCTCCAAAAAGAAAGATCCGCCTTGCAAGTAGCTTATCAATATACATTAAAAAAATTTGAAGTGGGAAAAGCCACTGCTTTTGAAGTAAACGAGAAGCAAACCGCTTTATCGCAAGCTATTTCCGAACAACTGGAAGCCAGGTACGATTATTTGTTCAGTTGCTTAACAATCAATTTTTATTTGGGCAGATGACAACCCTCCTGTTGTCTAGTCGCTAAAATCCCCAGCATAGCCTCCTTAAAAAAAAATTTCATTTTCTTGGGAGAATACATACCTTTGCGATCGATACCAAATGATAAGCAGATGAAAGCGAAGAAACTTATCTGGAAGCAATTTTTATTCCCGATCATCGGGCTGATTGTTATTTTAATCATCGGCTTCGTAGGATATATGGTAATTGATGGATATACTCCGCTCGAATCGCTCTACATGCTGGTGATTATGTTTAGCACCATTGGGTTTCAGGAGGTGCATCCCTTATCGCCGGAAGGAAGAATCTTTACCATTATCCTGATTGTGTCGGGATTTACTTTAGGTTTTTATTTTATCGGGAAACTCTCGTCTTTCTTTCTGGAAGGCGAATTAGCAAAACTCTTAAAAATCAAACGTATGAATAAGGCATTGGATCAATTTTCAGATCATTACATCGTGTGTGGTTATGGGAAAACCGGGAAACGGGTTATCGAAGAGCTATTGCATAAAGGGCGTAAGGTGGTGTTGATCGAAAGTGACCCCGAACGTAATGATAAACTAAAGGATTTCTTCCATAAAAACCTGGTTCATTTGGTGGGAGATGCCACCAGTGATGAAGTGTTGAAACAGGCGGGCATCGACCGTGCCCGAATCTTAATCGCAGTGTTGGCAACAGATGCTGAAAACCTGTTTGTTACTCTAAGTGCAAAAGACTTAAACAAAAAAGTGAAGGTCATTGCCCGGGTTGAAGATTCCAACTCAATCTCAAAATTCAAAAAAGCAGGAGCCGACTATGTCATCTCCCAAATTGACATTGCTACAGACCGAATTATTTCGCTGGCCACTTCGAGCATTGACTTTTTCAGTTTTGTCGAATTTGCAGACGGGAAAGAAGAACTAAGAAACCATCATTTCAAGCTGGTCGAAATCAGGGAAGGCAGCGAACTCATCGGCAAAACCTACCGCGAAGCCAATATCCCGCAACAAACCAATTTAATCGTGATTGGATGTTACCTCACCACAAGCGAGCTACAGGTAAATCCCAAAGCAGACGATATCATTCATCTTGGAGACAAACTACTTGTTTTTGGAACACAGGACGAGATACAGTCCCTTCGCAAAATCGGTAAAAAATCATCTACCCAGGAAATTGTGGAGATGTGACATGATAAGGAGAGCGTAGAGACCTCAAAGGTTTTGAAAACCTTTGAGGTCTGTAACATATAAATATAAAAGCCTGAGGCAATTGAAATAATTTTTCTTTCTGTTCCTTCGAATTAGTTCTACGAAAGATGTCAGCACTACGCTTCTCTGTTGTGTTGTTTGGCATTTCTTTCTACTAAGATCACAGGACTACGTCCATTAAGAGATTGATGGGTTCGGGTTATAACTTTAACTTCCTGCTATTCTCTAACTTCTGAACTTCCTTTAACTTCCGATATTCCTGTAACTTCATTTCTTCATATTTTCATTGTCAATTGCATCTGATAGTATGCCGTTTTGTCTTGCCACTCATCTCAAAAAGTCATTTTGGCATATCTGCTCCCATGGCATTTTTTTTGATAGTGCTTCTGCGTAGTTAATCCTGATCCTTTATTTGTTTTATAAAGGGAGGGAACGTATGGCTTGCGGTGGATACAGACATAAGTATGACGTCAGCTGTTTCTATGGAAAATAACTTGTTGAGCACAACATCAATAACAAACAAATTATTATTTATCAATAACATATAAATTTTTGACGAATGAAAGGGAACATTGGAGTAACGTCGGATAATATTTTTCCGATCATCAAAAAATTCTTATACAGCGATCATGAGATCTTTTTGCGCGAATTAGTATCAAATGCAGTAGATGCCACCCAAAAGCTGAAAACATTGGCTTCCGTGGGTGAATTTAAAGGCGAGCTGGGCGATTTAACCGTTCGTGTCAGCGTAGATAAAAAAAAGAAGACTATCACCGTTGCCGACCGTGGTATTGGGATGACAGCCGATGAAATCGAAAAGTATATCAATCAGATTGCTTTTTCGGGCGCCGAAGAATTTCTGGATAAATACAAGGATGATGCCAATGCCATTATCGGGCATTTCGGTTTGGGTTTCTATTCTGCCTTCATGGTTTCAAAGGAGGTCGAAATACAAACCCTATCCTATAAGGAAGGATCGAAAGCCGCACGATGGATTTGCGATGGGAACCCTGAGTATCAACTGGACGAAATGGATAAACCCGATCGCGGGACTTCCATTGTATTACATATTGATGACGACAACAAAGACTTCCTGGAAGAATCGAAAATCAGTGAGCTACTGACCAAATATTGTAAGTTCCTGCCTGTCTCCATTGCATTCGGAAAAAAGAAAGAGTGGAAGGACGGGAAAGATGTTGAAACCGACGAAGACAACATCATTAACGACACCACGCCGGCATGGACGCGCAAACCTTCGGATCTGAAAGAAGAAGACTATACGAAATTCTATCGCGACCTCTACCCTATGGGTGAAGATCCCCTCTTCTGGATTCATTTAAATGTGGACTACCCGTTCAATCTGACCGGAATCCTCTATTTCCCAAAAGTAAAGAATAACATCGAACTGCAACGTAACAAAATCCAGTTGTACTGCAACCAGGTATTTGTCACGGATGCCGTGGAAGGTATTGTGCCCGACTTCCTGACTTTGTTGCATGGCGTGATTGACTCTCCGGATATTCCGTTGAATGTTTCACGAAGTTATCTGCAAAGCGATTCGAATGTCAAAAAGATATCAAGCCACATCACAAAGAAGGTGGCCGACAGGCTTCAGGAAATCTTCAAAAACGATCGTACACAATTCGAAGAAAAATGGGATAACCTGCGCTTATTCATCATTTACGGCATGCTGACCGATGAAAAATTCTATGAACGCGCCGAAAAATTTGCTTTGTTGAAAAACACGGAGAAAAAATGCTTCACCTTCGACGAATACAAAGAGTTAATCAAAGACAACCAAACCGACAAAGAAGGTTCTTTAATCTATCTGTATGCCAATGATGCCGAAAGCCAGCACAGCTATATTGAAGCAGCACGCAATAAAGGATATGATGTGTTGCTGATGGATGGCCAGCTGGATATCCATTGGGTTAGCCAATTGGAACAAAAGTTTGACAAGAGCCGTTTTGTACGCGTTGACAGCGACATCATAGAACGCCTGATTCGCAAAGCTGATGATCCAAAGCATGCATTGACCGAAACACAAAAGAATGCGCTAGCCTCCCTGTTCGAAACACAACTTCCTTCGATAGAAAAAATGGAATTTTCGATCAGCCTGGAACAAATGGCGCCCGATGGACAACCTTTGGTCGTAACACAGAACGAATTTATGCGACGCATGAAGGAAATGTCGGCTATGCAAGGAAATGGCATGATGAATTTCTATGGAGAATTGCCCGACAATTATACGCTTGCTGTAAACACTGCACACCCATTAATTGAAAAACTGCTGCAGGAAGAAGAAAAAGCATGTGCGGAAAAGATAGCTCCGGTTGAAGCCGAGATAAAAACGTTGGATGAACGTATCGAAGCCATCAGGGCCGGACAAAAAGGGAAGAAAGACGAAGAGATTCCCCAGACTGAAAAAGAAGAACTCTCCGGATTGGAAAAACAACAAACCGAGGCCAAACAAAAAGTCAAGGATATCATTGCCCAGTTTGCTTCGACACAACCTTCTGTCAGACAATTGATCGATCTGGCACTATTGTCAACAAATTTATTAAAAGGAGAGGCATTAAGCCGCTTTGTAAAACGAAGTGTCGATATTATGCTTTGAAATTAAAAATGCCTATTCGTTTTTTACTTCATTATTTCAATACATCTTCTAAAAACGATGGGGGGTATTCATGAAATAAATCAATAAATAGCCGATTTGGTTCAAAAAACAGAGGGACATTTCAATATTAACATTATTTATGTTGAATATAGCGGCAAAATCGATTTTACTTCGATTTTGCCGTTTTTTTATGCCACAAAGAAAAGTATTATATCGAATTTCTCTAAGCAAAATTGTTAATTAACAATTTAATAAAGCAGAGATTAGATTCAATAAAAACCTGACGAAAAACCTGAATCTTACTGCATTGGTAGGAGGAAACATCCGGAGAAATAACCAAAATTCTATTTATGCCTCTACCAATGGAGGTTTGGTAATTCCGGGATTATATGCAATCTCTAATTCAGTAAGCCAACCCCTCGCTCCGGTAGAAACCCAGTCTTCAATTGGGGTAAACGGCATCTTCGGAAGCGCTTCTTTAGGATTGGATAACACATACTATTTGGATGCTACCATACGGAGAGACCAATCTTCTACATTACCTATCGGTAATGATACTTATTATTATCCATCTATTTCAGGAAGTTTTATTTTCTCCAACCTGTTAAAATGGAATTGGCTGACTTTTGGTAAATTCAGACTAAACTATGCAGAAGTAGGGAATGATGCTCCGTTTGGTAGTCTTTATGATACATATACTAATAACGGATGGTATGGATCAAATCTAATGTACTCTGTCAATACAACAGAAAATAACCCAAATCTGAAACCAGAGAAAACAAAAAGTAGTGAAGCCGGATTGGAAATGGCATTCTTAAACAAAAGGATCGGATTTGACGGTGATGTATATTTAACCAACACTGTCGACCAAATCATGCCGGTAGCTGTTTCACCAGCAACAGGATATTCATACAAATATGTCAATTCAGGTGAAGTCCGTAACCAGGGGATTGAATTAAATGTTTATGGAACGCCCGTAAAAACGAAGGATTTCAGTTGGAATGTCAACTTAAACTGGTCAATCAACGCCAATAAAGTAGTTTCGCTATATGAAGGCGTTAGTAACTTACAATTAGGATCTTTTCAGGGAGGTGTTACAATTGATGCCCAAGTTGGGAAACCGTACGGATTACTTGAAGGGACTGATTTTGTTTACAAAAACGGACAAAAGGTGGTTGGCTCTGATGGATATTATGAAATTACATCCACAACAAACAATGTGATTGGGAACTCCAATCCAAAATGGAGAGGCGGCATCACCAACAGTTTTACGTATAAAAACTGGACAGCCAGCTTCCTCGTTGATGTACAAGCTGGAGGAAGTGTATTCTCATTAGACCAATATTATGGGCAAAGCGATGGTATCTATCCGATGACGGTAGGAAATAACGATTTAGGCAATCCTATGCGGAATACGCTTGCCAATGGAGGTGGAATTATTCTTCCGGGTGTTTATGAAAATGGACAACCAAACACCACCCGCATTACTGCCAACGATTACACAGCATTCGGATATCCTTACCGTCCTAACTCTGCTTTTGTGTACGATGCGTCTTATGTGAAGCTGAGAGAAGCCGAAATATCTTACAATTTCGAAAGTCAAAAACTCGAAGAGCTGGGCATCCATGCTCTTTCATTAGGAGTTGTAGGATCCAATCTATGGATTATCTATAAGAACCTTCCTTATGCCGATCCTGAAGCAGGATTAGGAGCAGGAAACATGCAAGGTTGGCAAAGTGGCGTTATGCCAACTACCCGTAATTTCGGATTCAACCTGAAAGTTCAATTTTAAACATTATTCACGATGAAAAATATATTATTTATACTTCTTGGCTTTTTGGCTGTCTCTTGCTCCAAGCAATCACTAGCCGATTTAAACAAGGATGTGAAAAATCCATCTGACGTCCCGGGGAATACATTGTTCTCTAATGCAGAAAAAAATCTATCCGATCAGGATGTCAGCTTGAATGTGAATCATAATGATTTTGACCTGTGGTCTCAATACCTGACTGAGACTACTTATACGGATGAGGCTAATTATAATATTTTCACCCGGAATGTGCCTGATTATGCATGGACAACCTATTATCGGGATATTCTCGAAAATCTACAAAGAGCAGATTCTTTAATACGGTCAGAGAACACTACGCCTCCAGTCACAGATGCATTCCTCGCCGCTCAGAAAAACAGACTTGCTATTATTGACATTCTGGCTTGCTATGCATGGGATCAGATGGAAACAACTTGGGGTAATATTCCATATTCAGAAGCTTTAAACATTCAAAATGTACTTCCTAAATATGATGATGCATTAACTATCCACAAAGATTTAATATCAAGGGTAACAACTGATATTGCTGCTTTAGATCCTTCAAACGCTAGTTTTGGAGATGCAGATTTGATCTACAGCGGGGATGTTTCACTCTGGAAAGAGTTTGGGAATGGGCTATTGATAAAAATGGCTATCGAAATAGCAAATGTAAGTTCGGAAAGCACATTGGTAAAAACGACCATTCAAAACGCTATGGCAGGAACTTTTGCCAGCTCAAATGATGATGCTATCTTCGATTACTTAAGCAGTACGCCTAATACGAATCCATTGTATGTTGACTTAGTATTGAGTGGACGGTCAGACTATGTCGCTGCCAATACAATCATCAACAAAATGGATAGCCTCAATGATCCACGCTTATCGTTTTATTTTGATCAGAATCTGGGAACAAATACATATCTGGGAGGTACATACGGAAATAGTTCGGCATTCCCTAACTATACCCATATCAATACCGCTATCAGCAATACCCCTAGTTTTCCTCATGCGATGATGACTTATTCTGAAATTCAATTCTACCTGGCAGAAGCTGCTGCACGTGGAATTATTTCAGGCGATGCCTCCACCTACTTTAATGATGCAGTAACAGCCTCCATTGTTTCCTGGGGAGGCACAACGGCTCAGGCAGCTACATACCTGGCTCAACCCACTGTTGCCTACAACGCATCCAATTGGGCTGAAAGCATTGGAACACAGGCTTGGATTTCATTCTATCTGCGGGGTTATCTGGGATGGACAGAATGGCGGAGATTAGGATATCCGGCAATGAATGAACCGCCACATCCAGCTACAGGTGTTGTAACATTCCCTTATCGTTATCCATATCCGAGTGGAGAACAGACACTCAACCCTGATAACTACACATCTGCCGCTAAAGCTATCGGCGGAGACCTGATGTCAACAAAACTGTACTGGGAAAAATAATAATCACAATAAGCTCACCGGAACAATTTCCGGTGAGCTTTATTTGTTGATATGACGAACTATATACATAGGTATATAGGACATTGATTTTTAATTTCCTTCATCAAAAGGTTGTTCCCTGAGACTGGAAACAACCTTTTTCATTTTACCCCTTTCATATAAAAAAAGGGACTTCTTAGCCTGATCTCCCAGGAACAACAATACTTTAATTGTTAATTAACACTTGATTTTAACAATAAGATAAGCTATTCCAGGGCAAGACATCCTTTAATTCATTGAATTTAGTATCATCCCCATTCCGTTTTTAACAATTAGGCAAAGGATATGAGAGTTGAGACAAACGAAAATAAAACAGTATATCCGGAGATTATTATTTATGGATATTTATTCGATTATCAGTACATTAAAAGAGGAAAGATATATATAAATAATAAGATTTTCTCTCTATTTTTGTTGATCTTATCCAACTGATTAATATATATTTTTGCTTTCAAAGGGAATAATTGCATGAAATATCATATTTTAATCCACTCTCGAATCAAAGTTTCACTTTAACAACTTACAAAATGAGAGCGTTTGTCTAATGAAAAGCCATTTTAGGCTCCATTTTAAGAATTAAGATACGAATACGGTATCATTTTGAGATAAAATTGGAAATATTTTTTTCATTCCGAAAGAAAAGATTTGCATAAGAGGAAAATCATATCTATCTTTGCCTTGTTTTTACGAAAAAACAGAGATGAAGGAAAGTGAAATTTAACTAAATGTCAAATTTATGAGAAAAGTAATGACTCTATTATGCCTTTTGATTGGCATAAGTTGGGCCTCGGCTCAAACAAAGGTGACGGGAGTAGTGATTTCAGCTGATGACGGTCAGCCCGTAATCGGGGCATCCGTAGTAGTGAAAGGAACTACCCAGGGAACGATTACAGACGCAAACGGAAAGTTTAGTCTTACTGTTCCTGCCGACAATAAGACACTGGTGTTTTCGTATGTCGGCATGCTGAAACAAGAACTGGAAGCTAAACCGAGCATGCGGGTAACCATGCATTCGAACACACAACAAATGAATGAAGTGGTTGTTACCGCTTTTGGCATAAAAAAAGAGCAAAGAGCTTTGGGATATGCCGCCTCCGATGTTAGTGGAAAAGCGTTGGAACAAGCAGGAAGCACAGGATTATCAAGTGCCCTGGACGGTAAGGTAACCGGTGTCACCGTAACTCCTTCCAGTGGTATGCCAGGTGCTTCTTCACAGATTGTTATCCGTGGCGTCCGTTCATTTACAGGAGACAACACTCCATTGTATGTTGTAGATGGAATGCCAATTGCCTCAACACCAGACGTATCAACTGCAGCCAGCAATGGGGTTACCGGATCTGACTATTCGGATCGTGGCGTTGATATTGACCCGAGTGATATTGCCAGCATTACGGTTTTGAAAGGACAGGCTGCTGCAGCACTTTATGGAATCCGCGCTTCAAACGGTGTGATTGTTATAACCACGAAAAGCGGACAGGGACTTGCTAAAGGGAAGCCTCAAATTACCTTCTCAACTAACAATGCAGTCTCCACCATCTCACGCTACCCTGATTTGCAGACCATGTATGCACAAGGAAGTTATGGAGCATACGTTCCAACCTCATCCCAATCATGGGGGCCTCTGATTTCAAAATTGCCACAAGATGCTAAATATGGTGGAGAAACATCCAATAGCTATACCAGTAAATATGGGATGCATCCGGGAATGTATTACGTTCCGCAACGTGCAAATGCTGGACTTGACCCATGGACAACTCCACATGTTTACAATAACGTAAAAGACTTCTTCCGTACCGGATTTACCACAAGTAATATGTTCAATGTAGCTCAGGCATTGAATAATACCACCTATGCGTTTACGCTTTCAACCATGAACCAGACAGGTATTGTTCCTTCAACAGGGATGAATCGTTATACAGCAAAAGGAACTATGGAAACAAAGCTTGATGATCATTGGAAAACAGGGGTTAATGCCAACTATGTACAGGACCGTATCCTGAAAACCACCAGTGCAAATGATGGTATTGTAGCTTTGATTTATCCGGCTCCTCCTTCCTATGATTTAAAAGGAATCCCATCCTCATATGCAACTAACCCATATAAAGAAAATGCATATCGTTCGACTGCAAGTTTTGATGATCCGTACTGGTCTGTAAAGAACAATTTGTTTGCTGAAACAACCAATCGTTTCTTTGGGAATGCTTATGCTACCTATTCGACGAAATGGAATAACAATCAAACCCTGGATGTAAAATACCAACTGGGAACGGATACCTATTCCACTTTATACGAAACTATCTGGGGTTACGGCCATCAGGGAGGAATGGGATCTGCAGAAGATTATATGTTTAAACGCACTACTATAAACTCGTTATTAACAGCAAATTACGATTGGAAGATCAATCAGGATTGGGATTTTACGGCTTTAGCAGGAAATGAAATTAATGATGAAACTACAAAATCAGTAGACGCTTACGGACAAACATTCAACTGGCCTGGATGGAATAATCTGAATAACACAGTAACAAAGAGCAATACCATCTCTCAATTGGGAAATCGTACAGTAGGATTTTTTGCCAATGTATCAGCATCATGGAAAGACATGCTCTATCTGAATGCCACTGGACGTGAAGATGTTGTTTCTTCCATGCCACCTCATCACCGGAATTTCTTTTATCCATCACTTTCAGCAGGTTTCGTTGTTACTGAGTTGCCAGGCGTAAGAAGCCATACGCTGAGTTACTTGAAACTGCGTGCATCCTATGCGCAGGTTGGACAAGCCGGAACTTATATGGAAAATTATTACTCTGTTCCTGCATATGGAAGTGATTTTTGGAGTGGAACTCCTGTTTTATATCCTATTAATGGTGTCACCGCTTTTACTCCTTATTATGTAATCTACGATCCCAAATTAAAGCCTCAAAACACAAAATCGTATGAAGGAGGATTTGATTTGAAATTGTTTGGAAATCTGATTGGGTTAAACTATACCTTCTCCCGTCAGAATGTAACCGATCAAATCTTTGCAGTACCTCTTGCAGGCTCAACAGGGTCACAACAGTTAATCACTAATGGAGGAGCAATTCATACAAATACACATGAAGTATCTTTGTCCATTAATCCAATCCGGACAACGAATATCGAATGGGACAACCAGTTTAACTGGACAAAAATGGATAATTTCGTAGATAAGCTCGCTCCGGGTGTTGGAAGCATCTTCTTAGGTGGATTCACCACGCCACAGGTTCGTGCACAAGCCGGACAGGAATTCCCTGTTATTTATGGCGTAAGTTATCAACGTGACTCCAAAGGAAATCTGGTTGTAGATGCCAATGGTCTTCCTATGGCAGGTGCTCCAGGCGTGATTGGGAAAGTAGCTCCTAATTTCACTCTGGACTATAACACAACGCTTCGTTTGTGGAAAGTAACCATTAATGCTGTATTAAGCTGGAAAGATGGAGGTCAGATGTACGGAGGGACCAACGGATTGTTGGGATTCTATGGTGTTGGAAAAGAAACATTGAATCGTAGTGGAAATATCGTTGTAAAAGGTGTTCATACAGATGGCACACCAAACACAACTGCAGTCGATTTGCAGGATTACTATACTGCTATCAATAACATTGATGAATCTTCCATATACAACAATTCATTCATCAAATTGCGTGAACTTTCTGTCGCTTATCCATTGTTGAAAAGCGGTGGCGTGACATTAGATCTGTCAGTTTATGCACGTGACATCTTGCTCTGGACCAACTATCCAAACTTTGACCCGGAAGCTTCACAAGGTAATACCACTATGGCCGGCGCCTTCGAACGTTTCTCGTTGCCACAAACCTCAAGCTATGGAATGGGCTTGAATTTCAAATTCTAATTTTTAATCTGACGTAATTATGAAAAAGAGAATATATCTTTCAAAATGGGTTATGATTGGTTTGGGTGTTGCGTTCTTATCGTCTTGTTCACAATCGATCATGGACCGAATCAATACAAATCCTGATAATCCAACCACAGCTGCATCCAAGTTTATTGTAACCGACCTGGAAACATCAACGGCTTTTAATATTGTTGGAGCTGACCTATCATTTTATGCTTCCGTCTATATGGAGTATCAGGTTGGAACGTATGGACAAATGTATGATGCTGAGTTACGCCAAACACAACCGGTTTCAGCTACAACATACGATAATCCATGGATGTCTTTATACCAGAATTTAAAGAACGCTAAGATAGTAATCAAAAACTGTTCTACAGGGGGATCTGAAGCGGGGAATAATATCACCAAAGGGGTGGCAGAAGTATTGGCAGCTTACAACTCTGCTATTCTTGCCGATATGTTTGGGGATGCTCCTTATAGTCAGGCTGCAGATCTAAATATTCCTAATGCAGGGTCTATCCTGACTCCGGCGATCGACTCTCAACAATCCATTTATCAGGCTGTGTTTACTTATTTGGATCAGGCTATTACCGATTTGCAAGGTAGTGATGCTGCTGCAACCGGTCCTTTAGGATCGCAGGATTTAATGTTTGGAGGCGATGCTTCCCGTTGGATCAAATTTGCATATGGTTTGAAAGCACGCTACACCATGCACTTGTTGTATCGTAGCACAAATCAGCAACAGGATTTACAAAACATCATTGCATGGGCGAATAAATCGTTCTCTTCACCTGATGAAGATGCAAAATATGCCGTTTATCAAGGCATAGGATCTTCCGCCGCAAGTCCATTTGCCCAATTCTACAATGATCGCGACTATTTTTCTGTAAGTCAAAGCTTTGTTGATAAACTACTAAAACGAAATGACCCTCGTGCAGGTGTATTATTTATGAATTTAGCTGTAGATAAAAATAACAATTATTACTTCAAGGTTGACGCAGGAACAGATTCAACCATTAGTGCAGCTCCTAACGGAACTCCTGTACAACAAATGGATGTATATGATGTCTCTATTTATGGCGCGGCTGCAATGGATCCAACCGACTTATTGAGCTATCATGAATTACAATTCTTAAAAGCTGAAGCATTCCAACGGTTAGGCAATCAGGATTCAGCATGGGCATGTATGGCTAATGGTGTTAGCAGTGCAATCGCAACCAAAATTCCTACTGTTGTAAAAGATGTAAATAATGAATTGGTTTGGGGAAGCTATCCAGTAAAAGGAGCAACTACGATCGCAGATACCACAGTTGTAAACTATCTAAGCAAGGATGTAAAACCGTTATTCCAAGCTAATCCGTTACGGGAAATCATGGTACAAAAATACCTGGCATTGTATGGTGGCGAAGGGGAAGCACTGGAAACGTATAACGATTATCGCCGGTTGAAAGCATTTGGAGAAGCATCATTCATCACGTTGGAAAATCCATTGGATGCGACCAAATTCCCATTGCGTTATACATACGGGACATCTGATGTAACTGCCAACCCGAATGTAGCAAAAGCTTACGGAAACGGACAGTATGTATATACTGATCCTGTATGGTGGGCAGGTGGTACACACTAAGTAATTTCATAAATCAAATAAAAGCTGTCTCTATTCTATAAAGCGGAGACAGCTTTTTTTATCGGAATATCAAGCCTGAAACGTTTCTTTATCTTTAATATTACAGAGAAAATTGCCTGAACAAATAACATTAACGTTATTACTTCCGCAACTTTGCGTGGCTAAAGAACATCAACAGAAAAGGTTGTTTCGGAGATAAGAGAGAGAAACTCAATGACATAAAGCCTTCTCCGGAAATTCCTATTATGCGTTATTAATCATTAAACATTGCAACATAGTAATCTGACACAAAACAGGATTGTTACCTTTGAAAATTATCTACATAACAGTAGTAAAACAGCAAGAAGTTAAAGAAGATACCAACCTCAAAGTAGGTTGATAGTTGGAAAACAGTAGGTAGTAGGATTCTGTTGAATCTAGCTAACAGATTTGTTGACTTTAGACTTGTTATTTCTATTCCCTATATTATTATAAACAATTTATTTCTTAGACAAACACACTAAATTTTTAATTATGAATCGTCGTTATCGTTTGTTGTACCTTTTTGTAGTAGTACTTCTGGGAACAGCACCCTTTACCGGGAGCTCCCTCTATGCAGGAAACGAAACCTCACTGCTTTGCCGGTTTCCGACCCTTTACAACAATACCATTGTTTTTGAGGCTGCAGGAAATCTCTGGAGTGTAAACAGGGATGGTGGAGTCGCCACACGCCTGACTTCCGATCCGGGATATGATGTAATGCCCCGCTTCTCGCCTGATGGTAAAACTATTGCTTTCACAGGCCAATATGAAGGAAACACCGACGTGTATGTCATGCCTGCCGAAGGAGGAGTTCCCACCCGTTTAACGTATCAATCTGATGTTGTTCCTAAAGCGCCTACACGTTGGGGGCCAAATAACATGGTAGTCAACTGGTCGCCTGACGGGAAAAACATTGTATTCCTTTCAAGAAGCCATACCTGGAATTCGTGGTTTGGAGAATTATTTGAAATAAATAAGGACGGAGGATTACCCGAAAGACTACCTGTGCAACAGGGAGGCATTCTCTCTTTCAGTCCTGATGGTTCTAAAATTGCTTATAACCGTATCTTCCGGAATTTTCGTACATGGAAACGTTATACGGGAGGGTTAGCTCAGGATATCTGGATTTATGATCTGAAAAGCCATGCCATCGAACGTATGACCGACTGGAAAGGCACAGACACCTATCCCATGTGGTATAAAAGCACTATTTATTTTGCTTCAGACAGAGGGGAAGATCATCGCCTGAACATTTGGGCGTATGATTTGACCAACAAAACATTCCGCCAAATTACCCATTTTAAAGATTATGATATTGACTGGCCAAGTCTGGGAAACAACGGCATTGTTTTTCAGAATGGAGGTTCGCTTTATGTTTTGGATTTACCTTCGGAAACATTACACAAAATCAATGTAACCGTTCCTGATGATGGAACCAAAACATCGCCACGCTGGGCAACCGTCAATAAAATGATTCGCAGTTTCGATATTGCACCTAATGGGAAACGTGCATTATTCGGTGCACGGGGAGATATTTATACAGTTCCGGCAAAACACGGGCCTACGAGAAACATTACACAAACATCCGATGCCCAGGAACAATATCCGGCATGGTCCCCTGATGGCAAATGGGTAGCTTACGTAACCGATGCAAGCGGCGAAAACGAAATTGCAATCCGTCCGGCAGACGGATCAGGGAATCAAACATTGGTTACCGATTTCAAGAAAGGGTTCTTTTTTAATCCGCAATGGTCTCCAAACAGCGATATGCTGGCTTTCTCGGACAATAACCATATGCTCTGGTATGTCAACACAAAAGACAAAAAAGCAGTTCAAATCGATCAGGATCCCGTTCATAAAATATTGGATTACCACTGGTCACCTGATGGACAATGGATTGCTTATACGAAAACAAATGCCAGCGGACTCCCTCAAATCTATTTTTATAACCTGACCAAAAATAAAACAACTAAGATCAGTACAGGAATGTTTGCCGATCATGATCCTGTGTTCAGTGCAGATGGAAAATTCCTGTTGTTTGTCTCTGCACGCCATGAAAATCCAACTTTCAGTGAAACGGAATTTAATATTGCACCTGAAAAAATGGATGGCATTTACATGGTGGCCTTACAACAAAATGAGAAATCTCCCTTTGCGCTGACTTCCGACGAAGGGACTCCGGAAGCTCCGAAAAAACCTGCAGAAGCTTCAGCATGGAAACCGGGGAATATACCTGCCATACAAATCGACCTTGACGGATTGATGGAAAGGCTCATTTCTTTACCGATTCCTTATGGCGATTATAACAACATCCAGGTCAGCGGAGATAAAGTGTATTATCAAACGCAGCCATTACAATTGGTTGACGGTCCGTTAAAAGGGAGTGGAGAATCAGCCATTATGAGCTATGACCTGAAGAAAAAAGAAGGTGATGCCGTGGTGGGCTCTGCAGTAGGAGCATTTACCCTGAGTGCGGACGGAAGTACCATTCTCTATACACAAAAAGGTGATTATTTCATAATTCCTGCCACTGCTAAAAATGGTCAGGGCGCCGAAGCGTTAAATACGTCAGACATGAAAAGCCTGATTAATCCACGTGAAGAATGGGACGAAATGTATCATCAATCCTGGCGTTTATTCCGCGATTTCTTCTATAATCCAAAAATGAACGGCGTCAATTGGGAAGAAGTCCGCAACAGTTACGCAAAATTCCTTCCGATGCTCGGATCACGCGAAGACCTGAATTACATCATTGGTGAAATGATCGGGGAATTGAACAATTCTCACTGCTATGTGTGGGGAGGTGATGACAATTATCTTGGACCAAACAATCCTACCGGATCATTGGGAGTTGACTTTGGCTTAAATGAAGCTTCAGGCCGCTACTATTTCAAGACAATATATGCCGGGGATAACTCACGCCCGGGATATGAGTCTCCACTCATGCAACCGGGAAATGATGTAAAAGAAGGCGATTACCTGCTTGCTGTTAACGGGCATGAACTCAAAGCCCCGATGAATCCTTACACCCTTCTGGTCAATACTGTCGGACAACAAACCACCTTAACCATTGCTGAAACACCTGATGGAAAAGGAACACATACCATTACCGTGAAGCCTATTGACAATTCATTGATGTTGCGCCTTAACAATTGGATCAATCATAACCGTGAATATGTCAATAAAGCATCCGACGGCAAAATCGGGTATATCTACCTGTCAGACATGGAAGCGTTGGGAATGGATCAGTTTGTACAACAATTCTACCCTCAAATCAGTAAACAAGGAATCATTATCGACGATCGTTTTAACGGAGGTGGCTTTATCGATCAGATTGTTCTGGAACGTCTTCGCCGGGTATTGGTCGGAATGAGTACCAACAACCAGCATGCAGCCATGCGTTATCCTGAAGAAGTATTGAACGGATATAAAGCAACCCTGATCAATCATTATTCAGCATCCGACGGCGACATGTTCCCGTTCTACTTCCGAAAATATGGATTGGGTCCGCTTATCGGAACAAGAACCTGGGGTGGTGTTCGAGGATATAATGACGACTGGAAACTTCTGGACGGAGGAGATTTGATTGTATCGGAAAATAGTATCTATGGGCTTGACTCGCAATGGGCGATCGAGAATCATGGTGTAAGTCCGGATATCAACGTCGATGACCTGCCGGGAGATCTTCTGAAAGGGAAAGATGCCCAGCTTGACACCGCCATCGAATACATTATGAAACAAATCAAAGAACATCCGATGAATTTACCGAAGCCTCCTACAGATCTGCCTGCTTATCCAAGCGGTAAAGACGAAGGCGGTCTCAACTAAAACTGAATTAGTTGAATATAAGAAAAGAAGGAGAGGCATGTGCTTCTCCTTTTTTCTTTTACGTTCAGGCTTCCCATGCTATTTCCCGGATTGAAGAGAAAGTATCATTCATTGCAAGAATAGTATTAAGAAATAGAGCTATCAATCAATACATTTGCAATGTAGAAGACAAAATCAAAACACTCTTTTACATTGAAAGATAAAAATGTAATTACAGGCGGAGAGTTGTGTGACTTTTTTTAAAGGCGTACGGGTAGCAGGGATTCTTCCTATACGCCTCTCTTTTCTGCCTTTTGCGTTTATATAAAGTTAGAGCCCATACGTCTTTAATGTATATTTATATGCTTCCCCTATTTCTATCTACGAAAGAAATAGTACAGCGAATAAACTTCACCATAGCGTCATATCATGAAAGCATCACAATTTCAGAAGCTCATTTTCTCTATTACATTGACGGGTACAGTGATGACTGGAATGTTTTCATGTTCAAGAAACGACATTGAAAGGATCTCTAATAACAATGATTCTATTATTCAGGCAATAGACCCACCGATTGATTCAACCATAGGATTTTTTCTGGATAATTGGCAATCGAAGACATATGTTGCTCCTACATATATAGAGGGCACCATCTCTTCGGCCTCTCCGACCGACAGTGTAACCGTAGACGCCTCATCGGTGATCACAAAAATCCCATTAACCATTTTCGGACAAAATGCAAACAATTGGATGGGGCCAATGTATAATGTAGCTCAACTAATGACTCCATTAAAGGATTTAAATCCACATGTGATCCGGTTCCCCGCAGGAAGCGGGAGTGATGCTTTTTTCTGGAACTGTAATCAGGATCAACCACCGGCTGATGCTCCTACCCGATTACGAAAAGCAGACGGGACGTATCAAACGACAAATTTGTATACTTACGGCAAAACGACCAACAACTGGCAAGCCAGCGTTGACGATTATTATAACGTTTTACAAGAGACGAACAGTGTTGGATTAATTACGGTAAATTATGCCTATGCCCGCTATGGGACGGGGGCTCATCCCGTGCAAACAGCGGCTCATTTGGCAGCAGATTGGGTGCGGTACGATAATGGCCGTACAAAATATTGGGAAATCGGTAACGAGAATTATGGCGATTGGGAATGGGGATACCGTATCGACACCGCTGCAAATCAAGACGGACAACCGGAATATTTGACGGGAGAAGTTTATGGGGAACAATTCAAAGTATTTGCCGATTCAATGAGGGTAGCCGCAGCCCAAACCGGCAAGCAAATCTATATTGGAGCGGTCATGCAGGAATCTCCCATACAATCGTGGGAAACAATGACTACGCAAACATGGAATGCAACCATGATACCTGCTGTGGGCAATAACGCCGATTTTTACATCGGGCATAATTACATTACTCCATATGGACAAAACAGCGATGCTTCAACCGTACTCTATGATGCCTCAACTGTTCCGGAAGATATGATGACATTCATGAAAAGCGAGATCCTGAAATATGGAGGAACGCTTAAACCGGTTATCTTATCGGAATGGAACATGTGGGCACAGGATTCCATGCAACAAGTATCGAACACCAGTGGGACATTTGCCGTCATTGTACAGGCTGAAGCTATAAAAAATAAATTCGGATTAGCTGCCCGTTGGGATTTGTACAACGGATGGTCAGGAGGGAATGACATGGGGCTCTTCAGTGCGGGAGACGAACCGGGAGTCGCTAAATGGACTCCAAGGCCCTCTTTTTACTATATGTATTATTTTCAGAAATGTATCGGCGACAGGTTGGTCAGTACGACAATAAACGGAAATAACAAAATAAGAGCCTATGCATCGACCTATACCTCAGGACAGGCAAGCGTAGCATTGGTAAACATGTCCGGTACGCCTCAAATTGTCCAGGTAAAACTCAAAAACTTCCGGATGGGATCACGCTTTTATTGGTACGCATTGGCAGGAGGCCAGGATAACGGAGATTTCTCCCGAAAAATATATGCCAATGGTCAAGGGCCGACAGCCGTAGCAGGAGGTCCTTCGAACTACGAAACGCTGGATGCCTATTCGGCTTTAACTGCCAAGGGAATTAAAGTATCGGTACCTCCATGGGGAGCCGTTTTCCTGATGGTCGATAAACCTTAAGTAAGCACAAATAAAGATATTCCACTTATATTTAAACAGATGAACCGGATAACAGAAAAAACAGGCAAATACGCCATTGGGAGTATCCTTTTCTTAAGCTTCTTCCTTTGGGGGAACTTATGGGGCACCGATGCGCAACCGTTATCGCCGAAATATTTTCCTCCGAAAAATTCTCCGGTAACAAGCTACGGGCAACTCTACGTTCATGGACGTTACCTGACTGATCAACATGGAGACACCATTGCGCTTCATGGGCAAAGTTTTGCATGGAGCAGTTGGTGGCCACAGTATTGGAATGCAAAAGTAGTATCATGGCTGGTTTCCGATTGGAAGGTGGACATCGTAAGAGCTTCCATGGGAATTGATGTCCAACCGGGATACCTGAACGACTCTGTACATCAGGTCAATTTACTGGAGGGCGTTGTTGATGCTGCCATCCGGGAAGGAGTTTATGTCATTATCGACTGGCACTGTGAAGCATTTCATCAAGCAGAAGTAATACGGTTTTTCACAAAGATGGCGCAACGATATGGTAAATACCCCAACATCTTGTATGAAATTATCAACGAACCCAATAACACGCAAACATGGCCTGAAGTAAAAGCGTATGCAGAGACGGTCATTCCGGCAATACGACAATACGACAAAAAGAATATTATCATTGTAGGATGCCCGTATTGGGATCAAAAAATTCGAGAGGTAGCCGATTCTCCTTTAACCGGTTATACAAACATCATGTACACGGTTCATTTTTATGCAGCAACTCATGGGCAATGGTTACGCGATGATTGTACTTATGCCTACCATAAGAACATTCCCATCTTTGTTACCGAATGCAATGGTTCCGAAGCCTCCGGCAGTGGCCATATCGACTATATGCAATGGGATGCCTGGTGGAATTATTGCGATAGCCATAAAATTAGTTGGATAAATTGGTCTATATCTGATAAACCTCATGAATTATGCTCGGCACTCATGCCTCATGCCTCGGCCAATGGAGGATGGAACGATTTGCAACTCACGGAAACAGGGAAATATGTTCGTCATAAATTAAGAAGCTACCATAATAATACATCTACTAAACTTATAAAGAAATGAAACCAAAAGCGTTATCTTTACTATGCATTGGATGTATGACAATCGGAATGGCAAGCCATGCAACCCCCATTGACCCACAGGCGACGAAAGAGACAAAAGCGCTCTATGCCAACTTGGAGAAAATCATTCATAAAGGCATCATGTTTGGACATCAGGATGATGCGCTTTATGGCGTTGGCTGGAAATATGACTGGAACCGGTCGGACATCAAAAGCGTATGCGGTGATTATCCGGCTGTCTTTGGATGGGAATTGGGCCATTTGGAACTCGGACATGCTTATTCGCTCGACTCAGTAAACTTTGATACCATTCGTTCCCGCATCCGGGAAGTTTATCGGAGAGGAGCCGTCAACACGATCAGTTGGCACCTCAACAACCCGCTGGGAGGTACAGCCTGGAATGCAAAAACGACAACTGCAGTGGAAAGTATTTTACCTGGTGGAGCTAAAAATGCCATGTTCAATAAATGGCTAACCCGGCTGGCAACATTCCTCTTAAGCCTACGGGATGACCATGGGAAACTAATTCCTGTCATGTTCCGCCCGTTTCACGAATTGACCGGAGGATGGTTCTGGTGGGGAGCCAAACAATGCACACCCAAACAATACATCGAGCTATGGCGGTATACCGTACATTTTTTAGAAGAAAAAGGAGTGCACAACTTGTTATATATTTATTCCCCTGCAACTGTGGCCGATGAAAAGAGCTATTTCGAACGGTACCCAGGCGATAAATATGTTGATATCCTTGGAGTGGATATTTATCAGGATAAAGGAGAAAATGCTTCGGAAAGATTTATTGCTGAGACACGCCATGATTTGACATTCATGGCAAAAACAGCTAAGGAACGCCACAAAATAGCCGTACTCAGTGAAACCGGGTTATACAATGTTTACATGAATGACTGGTGGACAAATGTCCTTTGGAAGGCTATTAAAAATATTCCCATTGCCTATGTATTGGTATGGAGAAATGCTTGCAGCGGCCCGCCCCAATATTTTGCTCCTTATCCGGGACAAGAGAGTGCAAAAGACTTTCAGTTGTTTAAAAGCAACCCAAAAATGATTTTTGAAAATGAGTTACCTCCTATGTACCGTTAACCGGACTTCACCATCTAACTAATAATACACCAACTTATTATTTGATTTTTAATTATGAATCATTACGACAACCGACTTCAGACCCTTATTCAACAATATGAAGATCTGATTACCCGTAAAAATGAGCCCCAATACAAAAATGGGATTTTTGAACGTTACAAATTTCCTGTGTTAACAGCAGCTCACACTCCCCTATTCTGGCGTTACGACCTAAATCCAAAAACCAACTCATACTTAATGGAACGTTTCATGATTAATGGGACCTTCAATGCTGGAGCTATTAAGTTGGATGGAAAATATTGCCTGATCGCACGTGTTGAAGGAGCTGATCGCAAATCATTTTTTGCAGTTGCAGAAAGCCCAAACGGAGTGGATAATTTCCGCTTTTGGGATAATCCGATTGATATGCCTGAAATAGAAGGAGATCCGGATGCCAATATTTATGACATGCGATTAACAAAACATGAAGATGGATGGATCTACGGTATATTTTGCTCCGAACGCAAAGACCCCAATGCGCCAAAAGGCGATTTATCGTCAGCTATTGCCGATGCCGCCGTTGCCCGCACAAAAGATTTAGTCACATGGGAACGACTCCCCAATATCAAATCAAAGAGTCAGCAACGGAATGTTGTACTTCATCCTGAATTTGTCAATGGAAAATACGCGTTGTACACACGACCACAGGATAGCTTTATCGATGCCGGGTCAGGTGGAGGTATCGGTTGGGCATTGATTGACGACATAAAAAATGCGGTCATTACACACGAAGAAATAGTCGATCCACGTTATTATCATACGGTGAAAGAGTTGAAGAACGGAGAAGGGCCACAACCGATCAAAACATCGAAAGGATGGTTGCATTTAGCACATGGAGTACGCCCATGCGCAGCAGGACTCCGATATGTCCTTTACATGTATATGACTGATTTGCATAATCCATCAAAACTCATCGCTTCTCCGGGAGGATATTTCATGGCACCGGAAGGGGAAGAACGTGTAGGCGATGTTTCCAATGTTCTTTTTGCCAATGGATGGATTCCTGACGAAGATGGAACGGTATATATCTATTATGCATCATCCGATACCAGGATGCATGTAGCTGTTTCCTCCATCGACAGACTAATCGATTACTGTTTCAATACCAGTCCAGATGGATTACGGTCGGCAACATCCATAAAAACCATACGAACTCTAATCGACCGAAACAAACCATTTTTGTCTATTTTAAAAACAGATTAAGCGCTACATCCGACAATAAAACCATAACATCATCCATGGCAACAATAAAACTGAAAGAAAAAATAGGGTACGGATTTGGTGATTTTGCATCATCAATGTTTTGGAAGATTTTCACCATGTACCTACTGTTTTTTTATACCGATGTATTCGGATTGCCTGCCGCTGCAGTAGGTACTATGTTCTTAGTCACCCGATTTTGGGATACAATTTTCGATCCTGTGGTCGGGATTATCAGTGACCGCACTGAATCGAAATGGGGAAAATTTAGGCCATATTTATTATGGGGTGCATTGCCATTCGGAATCATTGGAACGTTAATGTTCATAACACCTTCATTTGGAAGCTCAGGAAAATTAATCTATGCTTACATCACTTATACGCTGATGATGATGGTTTATTCGACCATCAATGTTCCATACGCCTCTTTGCTGGGAGTTATATCTTCTAATCCAAAAGAGAGGAATTCACTTTCGTCTTACCGGATGGTTTTTGCATTCATCGGGAGTTTTGTCGCTTTGCTGCTGATTGATCCGCTGGTACAATTCTTTAAACAAATCCATCATGGGAATATCCAATTGGGCTGGACCATGGGCGTTATGACGATTGCCGTATTATGTATCCTCTTTTTCTGGGGATGTTTTGCCCTTACCAAAGAACGGATTCAACCCATCAGTGAAAAAACACGTTCCCTCAAAGCCGACATAAAAGATTTAATTGCCAACAGGCCTTGGTGGATTCTGCTTGGGGCAGGTATTTCCGCATTAATCTTTAACTCTATCCGCGATGGAGCAGCTGTCTATTATTTCAAATACTACGTCAATAAAGACAATATGGTACAAATGCCATTCGTAAATCTGTCTCTTACGCTGACAACGCTCTATCTGGTACTGGGGCAAGCTGCTAACATTCTTGGGATCATTTTGGTAACCCCGCTTTCGACAGTAATAGGCAAAAAAGGAGTGTATCTAAGCTCAATGGCCGTAGCAACCGTTCTCAGCATCTTCTTTTTCTTCTTGAGCCCGCACAGCATCGCATTGATGATGATTTTGCAATTCTTCATCAGTATTTGTGCCGGGAGTATCTTTCCTTTACTTTGGTCAATGTATGCAGATATTGCTGATTTCTCGGAATGGAAAAACAACCGGCGGGCTACAGGGCTTATCTTTTCCTCATCCTCTATGTCGCAAAAATTCGGATGGGCTATCGGAGGAGCGCTTACCGGATGGCTGCTCAGTTTTGTAGGCTTTCATGCCAACGTAATGCAAACTCACGAAACATTGACCGGGATCCGCATGATGCTAAGTGTTTTCCCTGCTATCGGCACGGCTTTATCCGTGTTATTCATTGCATTCTATCCATTGAATGAGAAAAAATTAACAACCATCGTTTCCGAATTGAATGAAAAAAGGAAGCAACATTAAAGCATTTTGAGATCATGACAAACGAAGCATTTAAAACCGATTTGACCAAAGAGCTGAAAGACAATATCATCCCCTACTGGATGACAAAAGCCAAAGACTTGCATCATGGCGGCTTTATCGGGCAAATAGACGGAAATGAAACACCATATCCGGATGCTCCCAAAGGAGCAATTCTGCATGCACGTATCTTATGGACTTTTTCTGCTGCTTACTCTCTTTTACAAGATCCAAAATATCTGGAGATTGCCAATGAAACCCAGGCTTATTTTCTGAACCATTTTATGGATCATTCGTTTGATGGAGTTTATTGGCTCATCGATAGCAACGGGCATCCCCTGGACACAAAGAAACAGATGTATGCGCAAGGCTTTGCCATGTATGGACTGAGTGAACATGCCCGTGTCACAAGGAACCAACAATCTTTGGACGAAGCGATCAAATTATACCATCTGATCGAAGAAAAAAGCTTCGATCGTCAACGAAACGGCTATTTTGAAGCATTTACACAAGACTGGAAGGATATTCCCGATATGCGCCTCAGCCTTAAGGATGCCAACGAAAAAAAGACAATGAATACTCATTTGCATATTCTTGAAGCCTACACAAACCTGTTTCGTGTATGGACTTCCGATGTGCTAAAGACAAGCCTGGATAACCTGATCAACTTATTCCTCGATTATTTTATTGATCCCGAAACAGGGCATTTGAATCTCTTTTTCGATGAGAAGTGGAATAAAAAAGAAGGCGTCATTTCTTATGGACATGAAATTGAAACTTCATGGTTACTTCATGAAGCCGCTATTGTGCTAGGAGATAAAGCACTGCAAACAAAAGTAGAAAAAGCACTCCCAAAAATTATCAAAGCTGCCAGGGAGGGAATACAACCTGACGGAAGTTTGCTTTATGAATTAAACACACAAACAGGTGAAATTGACTCAGAAAGGCATTGGTGGGTTCAGGCAGAAAATGTGGTCGGGTTATGGAAAGCATACAAACTATTCGGCATGGAACAGTACAAGGAAGAAGCATTAGCATGCTGGAATTACATCCAACAACATACGATCGACCACGAACATGGAGAATGGGTATGGAGCACTTTCGCCGATGGATCGGTCAATCGTGCAGGTGATAAAGCCGGATTTTGGAAATGCCCGTATCACAACAGCAGGATGTGCATAGAAATTATTCAGGACATGTAAACTACACAAAAAAGCCTCCTAGATAAGGAAGCCTCCTTCAATGAAACTAAACGGAATTGTAACCTTGATTTCAGGGTAGCGTAAAATAAACTGTGTCAGTTTCAATTCTTATCAAATTTCAGATACTCAATTAATCCGATTTTTTATAATGGATAATGAAGATCCTGAGTTTTGTTGGGCAAAAACGGTTAGGGGTCGACCCCCTAATCGTTTTTTATTACAATGGCACAAAGTTTCACCATCGTTTTGTTGGGTGGAAGCAAAACTAAGAAAAATGCCTGGATATTTATTTGATGTTGTGATTTTATTCAAATAAATTAAACCTTTCAGGAAATTTAATCGCCAGTTGTTGTGCAGTTAACCCCCAGTTTGACAGAGGCATAGTCCATTTTTTCCGGATATTGCGATAGGCCAAATACACCAATTTTTCCAATGCTGTATCATTGGTAAAAACACCTTTGTTTTTGGTAACTTTCCTTATCTGACGGTGATAGCCTTCTACGGTATTGGTGGTATATATGATTCTTCGGATAGCATCAGAAAACTCAAAATAAGCGGTTAGTTTTTCCCAATTATCACGCCATGATTTAATGACAATTGGATAATCCTTTCCCCACTTTGAATCAAGATTATCGAGTTCGATTGCTGCCTGCTCTTTGCTTACTGCTTGATAAACAAGCTTCAAATCTTTCATGAACGTTTTCTGATTTTTACTTGCAACATATTTAATTGAATTGCGGATTTGATGCACCACACAAGTTTGAACTACTGTGTGTGGAAATACGCTTTTTATAGCATCTGAAAAGCCACTAAGATTGTCCGTAGAGGCTATTAGAATGTCATTTACTCCTCTTGATTGAAGATCGGTGAGCACCGATAACCAAAAGTTAGCTCCTTCGCTTTTGGAAATATACATGCCAAGCAAATCTTTGTAACCGTTACGGTCAACACCCAATACGTTGTATATGGCTCGTGTTACAGGGCGATTCTTTTCGTCCATCACTTTGTAGTGAATGGCATCCATCCAAACAATTGGATAAACACTATCCAATGACCTGCTACGCCAGGACTGAATCTCTGGCAGAACCCGGTCTGTTATGGAACTGATTGTGTCAGCAGAAACCCTGTTTCCAAGGTTTTCCTCCATCCAATCGCTTATTTCCCGAGTACTGTTCCCCAAGGCATAAAGACCAATTATACGGTCTGCAACACCTTCTGCAAGTATTGTTTCACGTTTCTTTATAAACTCAGGTTCAAAACTGGAATGGCGGTCACGGGGTGTATGAACGGTGACTTCACCCAATTGGGTTTGAACTTGTTTGGACATACGTCCATTGCGCCGATTGCCTAAACTACGCTCATCTTCATCTAAATGAGCATCCATTTCTCCCTCTAAAGCTGCATTTAGAATATTTTCTAACAAGGGCGCAAAGGCACCATCTTTGCCTAAAAGGGGTTTGCCAGATTTTATCTGTTCTAAAACTTTGGCTTGAAAAGCCTTGTAATCAAATTCTTCCATAAAAATAAACTGTATTGTAAAGTTATAAAATTATTTTATTCTTTACTGACACAGTTTAATTTACAGTCTCGATTTCAGATCAATTTCAGCATCTTGCTGCGCGCCAACATACACGCCCCCATGATCCCAACATCATCCCCCAATCTTGTAGCCCTCACAACCGTATCTTTATTGACCAAATTCAGAGAATATTTACGAATAGCCGAACGGATAGGCAAAACCAAATAATCACCTACAATGGATAAATCGCCCCCAATAACAACCAATTCCGGATTGAATATATTAATCAATCCTGCCAAATGTCGTCCCAAATAGGAACCTACATGCTCCATCGCCTCAATAGACAACACGTCATCATGCAGCGTTGCATGCACAATGTCATCCATTGTTACCGTATTCTGCCTGAATTTATCTTCAATACTTGTGCTTGATCCATTTTCGATTTTTTCCTTCATCATCCTGTAAATCGCTTGTCCAGAGGCTTCCGTTTCCAGACATCCTTTTTTCCCGCAATGACACAGAATCTCATTATCTGCTGCCGGATAATGCCCAAATTCTCCCGAGAATCCCGATTTTCCATAATAAAGCTGGCCATCCAGAATCATACCAATCCCTAGTCCCCAGCTTACATTGATAAATAAAATATTTTTCTCTCCGTTCGTTCCGCACATATATTCGCCATAAGCCATTGCCCTGGAGTCGTTATCTATACTCACCGGAATGTCAATAGCATCTTCAATAGTCTGTGCTACAGGTTTTTCATCAAAATAAAACAAACTGTAACTATACCCTGATTCCGAATTGACACGCCCTGATATATTAATAGCAACATTTTTGATCTTTGATTTTTCAATTGCTATTTTATCAATAAAAGAGGAAATAATCGAACATAAATGATCAAGACAATAAGGTGTATTTTCCAACACAAAGGGGATATTTCTTTTGATCTTAATAATTTCACCTTTAAAGTTTGCCAAAGCAATATGAATGGTAAAATGCCGGATATCAACTCCTATGAAATAACATGCCTCAGGATTTAATCCATAAATATTCGGACGTCTGCCTCCATTGGTTTCCTGTTTCCCAAAATCCAATACATATCCTTCCTCAATCAATCTGCCGATTAATTTCGTAATTGTTGGAACACTCATGTCCATCTCCTTGGAAATATCCGCAATAGACAAATCACCATGCTTAATAAAAAGATGAAGAATGTTTTTCATATAAAGCGCATTCTTAGTCCCGGATTCCAACTCTGAAATGAAATTTTTTATCATATAACCAGTAATATCAACAACAATAATTTATCTCTGCAAATTTAATATAGAAAATTGAATATACATGGATTCTATTATTGATATCTAGGCATAAAATAAATCTCTATGTTTACATCACTCATCTATTCCAGCGTCCTAACTCCTTGAATTGGATAAGCCTTTGTTTGCAATAAATCCAGTACAACAACCTTGTTGAGCCCTTTTTGTAGATAGTTTGCCGGACAGTACAGGTGTTTCTGCGGCCCTATCTCCCAGTAACGTCCCAGGTTATGCCCGTTGACCCACACAAGGCCTTTCCCGTAATGACTCATATCCAGATAGGTATCGGCTACTTTATCCAACGTAAAACTTCCTTCGAAAAATACTCCGTCATGAAAATCTCCCGCGTTATGTTTCAGGCTGGCAATGTAGTTCTTGTCCATCGGTAAATTATAGACTTCCCAGTTCATCAGGGTGATTCCATTAAGCATCACTCTTTCAGTGATCCCTTTGCGGTCGATGATATAGGGGCCATAATTGACTCTTCCCATAGCTTCTACCAGGATGTCCAGCGTTAGTGTACGTGCAGTATCTTGGGGGAGTTTCACTGTCCAATGTCCACCATCCCGGTAAATGGTATCTATTAGTTTCCCGTTTAATAACACCAGGGCAAAATCATGGGGGGCTGTGATGGTCAATGCCCCATAGCGTTCTCCTACCAGTTTTGTCCTGTAATCGATTAATCCTTCCCACTGTCCATACATCTCCATCGGCTTGGGTTGTGCCGAATATTCCGGTGAAGGTAATTGATCCCATATGCTGGTCAAGGGGTGCATCGGGAAGGCAGGAATGGCCATCACCGGTGGGGCTTGCGGAACTGCCGGTACCGGATAGGTGACATACTGGCTGATCAACCTTCTTAATGCGTAATACTTTGCAGTGGGTTGTCCTTGTTCATTAACAGGGGCATTATAGTCATAACTGGTAATTTGTGGCTGGTAGTTTGTTGGGGAGGAGGAATTGGCTCCTGCCGTGAATCCGAAGTTCGTGCCGCCATGTTCCATATAGAGGCTGAAGGATTTCTTGTTCTTCAACAAATAGGTGATTTCTTTCAACAGGCTGGTGGTGTCGGTATGGGCAAAAGGTTCTCCCCACGAAGTTAGCCAACCCGGATAGGTCTCACTGCTGAAGGAGGGTACTCCCGGGTTGATCTTGCTTGCTATGGCAAAATCCCCGTCATTGGTACCGCTGTCCAACCCTATGGCAGCTCCTTTTATGTTCCCGTCTGTTAGCATGGCAATGGAGGGGCCATCGGCTGTGTAAAACGGAACATTGATCCCGTTACTCCGCCAATCTCTTGCCAAGGTTTCCAAATAGGCTTTGTCGTCTCCATAGCTCCCGTATTCATTTTCTATCTGTACCATCACTATAGGGCCTCCATGGGTACACTGCAAGGATTTTATTTGTGCACTTAATGCTTTTATGTAACGGTTCACTGCTGCTATATAACGGGGATCGCTACACCTCACCTTGATATCAGGGATGCTTAACAGGTAGGCTGGAAGGCCTCCAAAGTCTCTCTCCCCGCATACGTATGGCCCGGGACGTAATAATACCAGCATGCCTTCTTCCTGACATAACTGAATGAAGCGACGGATATTGTGATTCCCTGTCGTAAAATCAAATTGTCCGGGACTCTTCTCATGATCGTTCCAAAAAACATACATGGAGATGGCATTGCAGCCCATGGCTTTGGCCATAGCTATCCGGTTCTCCCAATAGGGCGCCGGTACCCGTCCGGGATCAATCTCCCCGCTGATGATTTCTATCGGCTTCCCTTCCAGAAGAAATTGTCCTTTGGAAAAGGTAAAATTTCGAGCCTGGCTGAAAATGCTTAATGGTAGCACTGTTATTAAAATGATAATAAGAAAAATAGTTCTTTTCATAGCAAAATAAATTAATAGTAGTATATTGAAATATCGTTTCCTTCCATAACTATTTTCTGGTGCGGGAGTTCTTCACGGAGATCCCTTCCAGTATCTTTACTTCATAGGGGCGAAGGGTCACATCAAAGGAAGTGACCTTGGCGTAAACTTCCGGCTTCCCTGCTGTTGTGATGCGTGGGGTATGGAAGGTATACTCCACCGGATAGCCCGCAGGTATATCCAGATCTCTGGCTACGTCTACATGGTAGCGTTGTTCTTCCCCTGTGGGATTCCGTAAACTGATGATTCCTTCCTCCGGTGACCATGCGGCACGGCCATACACTGCCCCTGTCTCCGGATCGCCTCCTATCCAGTGTACGTCAACCAGCGTTCCTGCGTTCCGCCTTGCCCATTGAATGGCGTGCGCAAGTAAATCCCAGTCCGGCGTGGTGAGGATATTGGGATCGATGTACAGCTCCTGAAGGCTGGTGCCGCTCGAAAAAAAGTCCCATACGTCATCCCTGATATCCTGTGCATTCATCCCGAATGTTGCCGGCTCTCCCTTCCCACCTATGCAGATGCCGTGATACATCAGCGAATTGAGTGGATACAGACTACCTTTAAGTACAATATTCCGGTAGGCTTCTCCGTCCCGGTAGGTGATCCATTGTTGACGCTTGCTCCCTGTTCCCGAAAAGCCGGTGTCGCCGCCGCTACGCCATATGGCATCTCCGTAGTATAACCAGTAGGGGGAGGCCCATGTGCCTGTTGTCAGACTGAAATAGATTGTCGGGTCTTCCTTCCGGATCATGGTCACCAACCGCAACAGGGCTTCAATGTCGCTTTCATAAAACAGATCTTTCCCTATGGCATTGTCTCCCTGTCCTACTCCGTCTATCTTAAAAATCGATATCCCATATCGCTTCACAAAACTGCTCATGACTTCATGAAACCGATTGAAATAGACCGGCCCGGCTAATGAAAATCCGTTCGCATTGACTTCAAAAGGGGGATGCTGGGCTAATCCATAGCGCATCCGTTGGGCTTTATCTTCCCCGTAGCCTCCAAAGGGTGACATCCATACTCCTATCGTGGAATGGTATTTCCTTGCCAGGGAGTCCATCCGTGTGAAGCCTTCCGGGAAACCTCCGTTAAACTTCCATAGTGTCTGGTTATTGTCCCAACCGTCATCAAAAAGGAAGGCTTGCATCGGGGTATGCCGCTTCTCTATCAGGCTGTCCCCATAGACTTTGATCCAATGCATGCACTCTTGTTCATTTAGCTTGTCCCCGTAGCTTTCAAACCAGGAATTGAAATGTAAGTACTCCCGGTAGGGTACGGCGCGTTCCCGTTCTATATAGTAGAGGAAGGCTCTGCGAAGTTGGCCCCGTGGAGAGACGCCCCATGCTACGCTATAGCTTTCCGGCATTTGGGCTCTTAATGATTCTGTTTTTACCAGGTATGAAACGCATTCTCCTCCTTCTTCGCTATTATGGCTTAACGGGTATTCAAATCCAAAAAACAGGTCTCCTTTCACCCATGGCGAGCCAGCTACTTCCCCATCCGGATGCAGCCCTCCTCCTCCGGGCATCTCCAACAGGATTAACCGTGATACCATCAGGCTATCTGCTGGTTCAAAGGTAAAGTGTTCCCGCAGGTAATTGGAGTGGTTGCGGAATTCCAACTCCCACCGGAGCTTTAACCCGAGCCTTTTACAATAAAGAACTGAATTCACGGAATAACCTCCTTGCTCATGGGAGGCCTTGATGGCTTTTTTTTCTCCCCGTAATGGAATGACCTGCGGAGCGGAAAGGATGCGGAAATCGTTTGAAGTAAGCTTCTCTCCGCTGCCGAGTTGTAGGCTAAACCATGGCGTGGTTCCCCAATGCATGGCGTCTCCCGTGCTTTTATTTTCGAAATCTTCTGCTTGCAAAACTCCGTCCTGAATCGCCCACCGGGCTTTTAATATCTGGTTCTCTGCTAGTATGCCTCCTTTATGTACATAAACATGGGAATCCCCTATGGCAACCCCGGGGTAAACGACCTCTCCCCTTCCTATACTCATACTAAGGATGAGCATCCCTAACATTAGTAATAACTGTTTCATATCTGTTGTTTTGATGATACTTGGATTAAATTCCTTGCAAAAGAGGCTGCTTGTCTTTGCTGTTTTTAATCCTGTTGAATATAATGTTACCTCCTGAAGTATTCTCTGACGATTTTCTGCATCTGGTCTGCCTTTTCCGTGTACTTCTGCAACAGAACCAACTGGTTGGTGCCCCTGACCAGATTGTGACCTTCGTACCTTGAACCGTAGTACACGTCGTTGTTCAGATAGTCCGTGATAAAACGCAACGCCTGCATGTAGATCATGAAGCTTCCCGAATAAACAAACCTCTGCCGCTCTTCGTCCTGCATTAACCTGCCCATCTCCCCCAGGTAGCCCTCCGCAATGGCTTCGAATATCTCCATGCGGATCGCATGCCTTTCATTATCCGGCTCTTCTTCACTTATGGGTGAGAGGTATGTGCGCATCATGTCTCCTGCATCACTGATATAATACCCTGGCATGATGGTGTCCAGATCGATCACACACATGCCTTTCCCTTGTTCATCGAACAGGATGTTGCTGATCTTCGTGTCATGATGGATCACCCGTAACGGCAGGCATCCCAGTTGCTGCGCCTGATCTGAAATGCCGGAATAGCTTTCCAATGCTTCCAGTATCTCCTTACTGCGTAAGATCCGTTCTGGATTGCCTTTCTTTATGGCTTCCCTGTACTGGGCATAGCGCAGGGGCAGGTTGTGAAAGTCTGCCAGGGTGATGCGTAGCTTTCCTGTGTCAAACCCCGCCAGTTGTGCCGTGAACATCCCAAATTGCCGCGAGGCTTCATAGGCCTGGCCTGGGTTTGCTACTACATCCAGGGTGTGTGACCCTTCCACATAACGGTACAACCGGAAGTACTCCCCTGCTTCTTGAACCATCTCTTCTCCTTTAAGGGTGCGAAGCGGAGATTCAAACAAATAACCGGGAGCGTGTGCCTGAAGGTAGGTGGATATCTCCCGTATGTTACCGGCTATTGCCTCGGGCGACTTGAAGACGGCATGATTGATCCGCTGCAATATGTAACGCCACCCGCTTTCCGTTTCCCTTACCATCCATGTCCGGTTGATCAACCCTGTCCCATGGGCTGTCACCTGGCAGCTTTCTCCCCTGAACCCGTAATGTCCCAATATTTTTCGTATCTGTGTTTCCATCTGTTGCTTTATCGTGTGTTTATTGTATTGTATCTTGTCTTATTGTCTGCCTGTATAAATCGTTCCTTCGTGCCTTTGTTACCGTATCTCCACTATCGTGGTATGATCCGTGGAGAGTTTTGCTGTTTTTACATGCAGGATACCTCCCTGGGTATCGGGGTCATCATACCAACCGGAGGTCGCCTGCATAAAGGTTTTGTCATCTTTTTGCCGCTTTAGCAATACTCCGTTCATGTGGATTGTGCGGGGCTTGCATGCTGTATGGATTTCCAACAGGTAGACCCGTTGCTTTTCCCTGCCCTGGTAATCCCCCCTGGCTGCATGGAGCTGGATACTGATCTGCCGTGGATTGACTTTTGAAACGGATACCTCAAAGCGGGTAAACGCATATGCACCTTGCTGGTAGGCCCGCGTTACCCCATCGTCTTCATACATTGTGTAGCTTGTGTGCCCCTGCGGGTAAATGGCCAGGGTCAGGGTGTCTATGGGACGCTCCCAGTTATACATCATTGGCTGGTACATAGGAATGATGGAGCCCCCCCGAACAAACAGCGGTAACTTATCCAAAGGTGCCGGATAGTGCATCAACATCGTGTCTCCTTTGTAGGCTGTCCCACTCCAGTAATCAATCCATTCCCCTGCAGGCAAATAGATGCTGTCCCTGTAGGATTTCGGTTCATATACCGGGGCTACCAGCAACGCTTTCCCAAGAAGGTATTCGTATTGAACGGTTTTCCCCCAGGTCACTGTGTCATGGGGATATTCCAGCACCAGCGCCCTTACTGCCGGAACTCCTGTCTGTGACGCTTCGTGGCACAGGGTGTACATGTAGGGGGTAAGCCGCTCCTTGATTTGTAGGTATTTCCGGTTAATGCCCGTGAAGGGTTCGCCAAACAACCAGGGTTGTTTGTCCTTGATTCCGTTCTTGTTGTTATAGGCCCAACCGGACATGGCCATGAAGACCGGCGTGAAGCATTTCCATTCCAAATCCCGCGTGTATGTGGAGTCGCTCCCTCCAAAGATGCCATCTACATCTCCCGTCGCGTAATTTTGTGCTGATAGGCCGCTCCCTATTACCGTAGGTATTTGCCAGCGAATGTAATTCCAACTGCCGGTATTGTCGCCTGTCCATAATACGGAATAGCGTTGGGCTCCTGTCCAACCGCATACCATCCAGACAAAGCCCCGTGCGTTGCTGTTATCCTCGATCCCTGCATAGGCCGTCCTGGCTGCATTCATGGCAAAATGAAAGCCCGGGCCAACCCACGCGACATCCAGTTTGCACAGCCGGGAGCCGTCCTTCCCTACTTCCCTGGCAATCTTCGCTACACCGTTCTCTGTCCATAAACCGGTATAGAACCCTCTTTCTTTCAGCGATCTGACCACCGAATCCAGATGTGTATAGCCACAGCCATACCCGTCATTGGGGATGATCCATCCCCGCGGCATATCTTCCTGGATATACTTGTCGGCTATCAGGTGGATCACGCTGGGAGTTAGTCCGTCATAACCGGTACTGGTGGAGCCATTGGTTTTCCCTGATTTTGCTCCCCGGTTGTAGCAATTGGAATCACCCATGCCTAAGCCCCATTCCGGTACCATGAAGGGTTTGCCCGTCAAATCGGTATAGTCATTGAGCAGCCCTTTTAATGTGGGGTTGACAAAGTAGTAGCAATCGAACCGGCTCTCGTTGTGTACCAGCTTGACGGTGTCCTGAAAGGAATAATAGCCTGGCGCGTAGGTATTCCTCACGGCTCCGTAGCCCCGGGTACTCATATAAAAGGTGGCGGGATTCGGGTTGCCGCTGTCTTCCCAGTTGTAATCGATCGTGAGCTTGATGGTGTCTCCCCGGTGCGAGAATCGCCCGTTTTGCATCCCTCCTCCATAGAACTGTTCTTCTTTGCCTCTCCTGAGGTATTGGATGGTTTGTTTTCCGTAGGTGATTCCCCGGGTTTCTTCCCAGACCAGCGTACGGTTGTCCGCCTTGTACAGGGCAAACCGCAGCGGGTGCTTATAGGCCCGTAATGACAGGTCGGGGGTATGCATCAAATAGTAGTCGCCTTTGTCTTCCGTGGTCAGCTCTACCGGAACATCGGGCGTGTGGATGATCAGATCGTTGCCTGCCGGATTGCTGAAGATGCCGTCATAGACCATCCACAGCCGGAACATGTCATCCCGCAGGAATTGTATCCTGAATGTGCTCCTGTTGCATTGGAGTTTGACCGTGTCCTTTTCCCTGCTAAAACCGGTGATGTTCCCTAAGCGACAGGCCTGGGAGTAGAGTTCCATCTTCAGGGTATCGTTGCTGGTGCGCATGTCCCCAGGCTGGGCTGTGTAAAATGTAATCTTGTGGATGCCGATATCGGTCAGATCTATTCCTGTGAAGCGAACCGTCATCGTATCTATGATCCCGAAGGGGTGTGACCCCGAGGCTTGTATCTCCGCCTTGAGTAGCGGACGCTGGTCGATCTGCAGGTAACACGGAAAATCGTGTTCTACCGGATAGGCGCCTAAATTGACGATCTTAAAGGAGAGGGTGTCTGCCTTCCGGAAGGTATTGCCTTCTACCTTCCTCCCGCTCAGGGCCAGGGCTGCCATATCCCTGTCATAGCCTTCCGACAGGCTGATGTTCCCTACCATCCAGTACCATTGGTACATGTGGTGCCACCAGAAACGAAGGTAGACGTGCTTGTAGCCTGCTGCTTCCCGCGTGATGTTCATCTCTACTTCCATCGGGTTGGGACAATCTTCTGCAGGCCCTATCCCGTTATGGACATCATAGTCCTTCCATGTTTTCCCGTCATGGCTTACGCCTACCAACAACCCCGAGTGGGTCATGTTTTGTTCCCATTCGCCCCAGAAAAAGTTCTGGGCAAAACGCAAAACAACCGACTTCTTCCCTGAACAGTCTATCGCAGGACTCTCCACACAGGCATCCGGATACAGGCCTGCCTTGCCCCATTCCCGCGCGTGTTTGCCTACTTTTACCCCGGGCGAAATCATCAGGTAGTATCCCCCGCCCGGCGATGCCAGCGGAGGTGCCTGGTAGTTCCGCCCATAAGAACCCGGATAGGGCTGGTCTGTCACTTGCCAAACCACTGAACTGTCATTCATCGCCTCCGACTTCCACCCAACTGGTAATACCCCACTCTTAAACGTCTCTTCCCAAAATACACGTGGTAACTGACTTTGACTGAACGTTAATACTGAACTTAATAATAGAATCCCTGTATAAAAAATGTTTTTCATGCTGATGATCGTATGGTTTCAAGATAAAAGGTGTATTTATTCCTATTCCTTTTTTGTTAAAATTATTCCACCCCGTTCATTTTGCTTGTCACGGGTTAGATAAAACTCCAATTCGGTACATGTCTCCCGGGTGACCTGCTGCGTTTGATTGACACTGTAATCCAACGGGCTCTCTTTGATCAAAAACTCCGGGGAAGATCGCTCTCCCTGGAAATAGAGCTGGACGCTGTCAACATGAAATGTGTTTAATCCTCCGTTTTGCGTAGGTACCAGCTTTACTTCATATTGACCCGGTTCCGGAATATAAGGGGTTAGATTGACTTTTAACCGGCAATGACCGCCTTTAAATAAATTTGGGCTCCATTCCGCACATTCCTTCCAGTCTGTTTTCCCATTATCCGGGAAGGGCTTGAATCCGGAAACTTCATATACGGCAAAGGAACGAATATAGGGCAGTGCGGCTGCCTGCAGAATCCGTAATCGGACGCGTGTTACTTTGATCGTAGGAAAATAGTCGATTTTCTTGCGCCCTACGGATATGCCTTCGGCAAGCTTTCTCCATTGCCCGTTCTCATATCCTTCTATTTCATAGGAGCGGATGCGTTCTCCATGCCGGTAATCTTCCATGGTGATGGCATGATTGATGGCTGTTGGAGACTGAAAGGTGATTCCTGCCATGTTCCCTCTTATATGTGCAACTTGCCCTGCCGGGTGGCTAAACCTGTGCTTGATCTCCTGTCCTAGCGCTGCATATAGCTTTACATCTGCCGCCGGGATAAGGCCTGTGGTATCCGGAGTTGCATTCAACAGCATAACGCCTCCATAGCCTACCGATTTATAATATATCTTCATAAGCTGGGATAAGGTTAGGCTCGTTTTCTCTTTCTCAGGGCTCCAAAACCAATAGTGGGTATATAAAGGGACATCTGCTTCTAATGGAGCCCACGCATCTCCATTGGGATTGCTTTGCGCTTCTGTGGCAACTCCTGTTTTCAAATCTTTTCCCGTTAGTGAATTCCATGCGGGATAGCTTAATATGCCGTCTTCATTACCTGCCCACCGGATTGTGGCTTCCGGCCCCTGGAAGACAACTGCGTGTGGTGCATATTTGGCTAATATGTCCTTGACGGGTATCATGCAGCTTCCATCAAACCAAACCTCCTTAATAGTGCCATATCGGCTAAGCACTTCCCTGAGTTGTTCCCGGTATATCTTATCGTAGCGTGCTTGTTGCGATGGATCTTTGGTTTTGCCCGCACTGCCAAGTTCTCCGGGATAGACATATATGCCTAAATTCAATCCGTATTTCTTACACGAAACTGATAGTTGCTTCAGTACGTCTCCTTTCCCTCCTTCATATGGAGTGTGGCTGATGTCGTAATCTGTCGTCTTGGTTGGCCACCAGCAAAAGCCTCCTACGTGTTTGGCAACAAAGAGGATTTCTTTCGCCCCCCATGATTTTGCTACACGGCACCATTGATCGGTGTTTAATTGTTTCGGATTTATCCGCCATAAGGGGGTTGAGTGGTTGTCGTATTCCCTTCCCTGCCACGTCGCAGGCCCATAGGTGATAAACATGATACGTCCTTGTTCGTGCCACGAATATTGATCCGGCGTGGGAGTGGCCAGTTTCGTAGGTTGTCCAAAAACATTAGGGCCTGTCAAAAGAAAAAACAAAAATAATAAGACTGTGATTTTATTTTTCATATCAAGATTACAAGTAGTGGGGTTAGTAAAACGTATTTCAATGACGGAGGTACTTAATCGTGATTTTTGATTTCAACATTCCCCTTTATTTTCAATACAATGACAGAGGAAATCTTATCGGGAGCCGACTGCGGCACATCCACTATCACGCTTTGGTTGTCCTGATGTATCTTTAGTCTCTTGTGGTAGCCAAATAAATTTCTTTTTAGTAAATAGGCCTCTGAGATGTGATTCTCCAATCCAGGGACTTCCAGCTTTCCATCTTTCGGCCAGTCAAATACATTGAGATAAAGCAGTGTCCCTCCTTTGCAGGATTTCAGGGTGCAGCGCCCCCAGGGTAACTGCCTCGTAAAGGGACTGGCGCTGGTGCCATAAATGGACTGCCCGTTGGCCTTCATCCATGCTCCCATGGCTTTGAGCCGTTGTTCTTCCGGCAGGGGAATAACGCCTGTGGAATCAGGCCCGACATTGAGTAAATAGTTGCCTCCTTTACTGGCTATATCAATCAGGTTATGTAAGAGTGTTTCTGTTGATTTCCAGTTATGGTCCCCGGCATCATAACCCCAGCTCCCATTGATGGTCATACAGGTTTCCCAGTCATGCCCCGGCAGACCATTGGAGGGAATCCTCTGCTCCGGCGTCTCGTAATCTCCCACGCCTTTTACTCTGTCATTTATAATTAATGCAGGATCTAATGCCCGCAGGTAATGGTATAGCGCCTGCCCGTCCTGTTCTGTCCATCCGTTCATCCATTCGCCGTCAAACCAAATCAGTCCGGGATGGTATTCTTCAATCAGTTCCTTGAGTTCGGTTTTCATATATGTGATATAGGCTTGCTTCTTCCCTGGCATAAAATGGGTCGGGTTATAGGTGGGATGCAGGGCGTTGGTATCGGCTGCCTGCTGGTCGGGACTGTGCCAATCCATGATGGAGTAGTACACACAGAACCTGACACCATATTTCCGGCATGCCTTACGTAATGCAAGTAAAGGATCCTGGTGCCATGGCGTGGCTTCTACGACATTGTATTGTGTAGCTTTAGTGTTGAACATGCAAAAGCCGTCATGATGCTTCGATGTGATAACCAGATATTTCATCCCGGCTGCTTTGGCTGACTTGACCCATTGGTCTGCATTAAATCTTGCCGGATCAAACCGTTTCGCATACCCTTCATATTGCCTGAGCGGCACATGTCCATTGGACATATACCATTCTCCCTGTGCCGGAACGGCATAGATGCCCCAGTGGATGAACATCCCAAACCGGGCTTTCTCCCACCATGCCATGCGCTGGGTGGAATCCGTGGTGGTGATGGCTGGGGTGGCGGTTACCCCTGACACTGTTTTGTCCCCCGCTTGTGCTGCTTTAGCTACGGTTATGCCTAAAAAACAGAACATGATGCCTGAAAATAGAATCCGGAAAGGTTTTCTTTGCCGGAAAGATTTTGAATTTGTGTGTCTCATAGTGTAATGAATTAGATCGTTGTGTTCTTTATCCGAATGGGTAATTATGTACTTTCAATCATTTCTGCTTGTGCCCGGAGGTTAATGTCCCAACATGAGGGATGGGATATCTTGTGGTGCTTCTCCTTCTTTATTGTATTGCAAATGCAGGGTGTATCCTCCGCCGCCTTCTATAAAATCAAGGGAGATGGGGTGTTCTCCTTTTTGTAATGCGATCTCCCCGTCTCGCTCTGTAGCACTGTGCAGCCCGTCATTGGCTACTACGGTTTTCCCGTCAATGTAGAGCATGCTTCCATCGTCCGAGGTGAGGGTAAAACAGTATATGCCGGTTTGTGATATGTGCAGGTAGCCGCGGAACTGTAAACCAAAGGCCGGCGCCTTGATATCCGGGGGGACTTGAATCGTATTGACCTGATAGGTGTATGCCGGAGTGGAGTGCATCATTCCTTTTGTATTATCAAACTGCCCAATGTAATAGATACATTTCAACCCTTGGCTAAGTGAGTTTTCTAATTTTACCGGAGGGATATAAGTCTCTTGGGTATATTGTACTGTATAGGTATCTCCCCTGTTCCCTTGTGGTGTATAAGCCGCCAACTTAATGGTTTCCGTATGATGGATGGGCAAATGGGCCGGTAAGAGGAGGGATTGCTGGGTGGGGATCTCTCCATTGAAGGTGTAATGGATATGCATGTCTGCCAAGGGTTTCTTTACGGTTAACAGGGTGCTGTCGATAAAAACGTTATGATCTGCAAATCCAGACAGGTCGGGCAAACGGTAATGGATATGCTGCAAATCCCAACGGTAATACTGCTTTTGTAAGCGTTCCAAATAGGAGTTATAATCCTTTGGGGTATTTGTCCAGGCTACTTCTGCCAGGGCCGTCATGCGGGGCATGGTCATATAATCAGCACGCTTTTCCGAAGGGATTCGCTCTGTCCATACACAAGCTTGAATACCAATAATATTTTTCTTTGCTTGTGCATCCAGACCATTAGGATAGGGATTGAAATGGTATATGTTGTATAGGGAGTTCTTATCCGGAAACCGATCAAAATAGAGGGGTTCACCCGGTGCCATAATCACTTTGTTCCCGTTTTCTGCTGCTTCTATTGGGGCTTTTGGCACCCATGTCCTCCAATACATGATCATTGCACTGGTGTCTATCCCGCCTTCCAGGATATCATCCCATCCTACCAGTCGCTTGCCATGGGCATGGAAAAACTGTTCCATTTGCTTTATAAAATAGCTTTGCAACTGGGATACATTGGTTAATCCTTCTTTCTGCATCAGTGTCTTGCATGCAGGACAGTTGGCCCATGTGGTTTTGTCTACTTCGTCTCCTCCGATATGGACATACCTGGAGGGGAAAAGGGTAAAGATCTCTTTATATACATTTTCTGCAAACTGGTAGGTCTTTTCCTGGCAGGGGCATAAGGGTTCCGAAAATACTGCCCCATGCCCGGCTTTCCCTGTACAGCTTAAATCGGGGAAGATCTTAATGGCTGCCATCATGTGTCCGGGCATGTCCAGTTCGGGGATAATGGTGATGTGCCTTGCTGCGGCATACCGGATGATGTTCCGCATTTGTTTTTGTGTGTAATAGCCTCCATAGAGTGTCTTCCCATCCCGGTGTATGATGTGGCTGGGGTCAATGGCAAAATCCGGATTGTCTTTCGATAAGCGCATGCAGGCTGAGTCATGGGCGTCAAAGGTTCGCCAGGCGCCTTGCTTTGTCAACTCCGGATATCTCTTTATCTGGATGCGCCACCCTTCGTCGTCCGTGAGGTGCAGATGCAGCTTATTGAGCTTGTAGAAGGCCATCCGGTCGATAAACTTCTTCAAATAGGCTTCCGAAAAGAAATGGCGTACTACATCCAGATGCATGCCACGCCATGCAAAGGCGGGATGGTCTTCAATGCTCACAGCCGGGATGTGTAGTTCTTTCGCTTCCTTGATCCCGGGATCATTTGATGGCGGAAGCAACTGCCGGATCGTTTCAATCCCCCAAAACAGCCCCGTAGGTGTCCGGGCCGAGAGTATGACCCTGGCGGAAGTAATCAAAAGGGTATAGCCTTCCGGATTGATGATGCTGGTGTCTTTCTTTAATACGATACAATTGTTCGGCATGGCATGCCCCTTATGCAGGGTGATTCCTCCTACATGCTTAATTAATGCGATCAAATCTGAGGCGTCCTGCCCGAAAGCTTTATCCTCTATATAAAGGGTAGTGTTGGCATTGATGGTAAATGCTCCTGTCTCCGGAATCAGTTTAGCCGGATAGGGAATGATCGGATAACGCTCTGAATTTGACATCGATTGCCCTTGTACTATAAAATTACATAGGACCAGAATGAGTAGCATCAATCCATATCGGAATCTAAAAATAAGAAATGTGTTCATGGGTATTTTATTAAAAAAGGAGATTCATATGCTATTTCTCTCAAATTAATTGACTCTATGTCTATTATTACTGGTTCTGGGAAAAGAACGCCCCGGGTTGCCAAAGAAATTACAGACAGGGGGGCTATTGTTCTACCAAAGATATTTTCTATTATAGCTTAAAGTTACACGCTTTAGGTTATTACCATAAAGGTTCTTTGCCTCATCCCCAGCAGTTGCGTTTTTACGAAAGCATCTGAAAATGACCTGCCTCATCTTAAAGGGATAACTCCATATTTGAAAAATAACATCTATTTTGGCAATAAAATCTATATTAATATTAAATTATGACAAAATATGAAACATTTGAACAATTCCATTATGTTGACACCAATTAAAGATATCAAAGGGCAATCTAAACTGGAAAAACAAAGATATAAGGCTTATAATGATTTGTTTTCAAAGACCGTATCTTCTATCAGACAACTAATTGAATAGCAATTCAATTGGCTTATTGAAACAACTAATATTCAGAAAGCCTCCAAAGTGCGCTCTACAAAAGAATTGTTATCCTTTCTCTGCGGAAGAATTGCAGCTGCTTTCATTCACTTGATTCTTTAATACCAACTCTTAATTCGCATTATATATAAACAAATAGATCAATAACACGATACTGCCAACATTCTCTAGTTATTATAAAACGAAAGGAATGTCCCTTCCCATTCATCGCATGCTCTATCCACAGGTATCTTGCTATCTCTGTTTTTTTAAAGTCAAAAGTATTCAATCAATTCTTATTCTTCCTTAATCATTCATTTATAGACAACAGGCCCAATCTTCAATTCCTGATCCTCATTAGTAGTGTCCCATTTGGCCAGTGTGATATGAAAGTCTGCCCATGAAGCAGGAACGCCTCCCAAGATATTGTTCAATATGATCATCTTTACCGGATAATATCCATTTGTGAATGGAACGGCTATATCTGTCCGTACAAACTTCTTAATTTGCCCTTCATTATCAATCAGCTTCTTCCCGTTAATCCACAGGACATCCGCATTGCTGTGGAGCCTGTATTCTCCCGGGTCTGTAATGTGAAGATACCCTGTGAGGATGGCGGCTCCCCGGGGCTCTCCAGGATAACTCTTCCCATCGGTATAGGTAGGTACCAAGTTGAAAAATTGATTGGGATTCGAAACAATCGTGTCCTTCCATTGTTTGACTGTTGTGAGTTGGCTAGTCCGGGTATAGTATCCTTGTCCCGTATAACGAAGCCGGATGCCTGCTTGGGTGTTGGGCAGGGTAGCTATCCCCTGCATGGAGGATGTCTTGGTTAAATGGATCGTCCGGACTGCACTCATCTTTCCCTGGGGTAAGATGGTTCGTAGTTTTAACGTCGTGGTTTTGGTGATTAAAATGGGAGTAGTATAGGTTTTTGATTCTCCTGTGGGAGTGGTGCCGTCAAGGGTATAGACTACGCGGACCGGTCGGTTCGTGGTAAAGGGTAACCGAAGGGAATCGGTAAATTCCATGTAATTCAGATTGCCCTCGGGCATCGGAATGTAGTAATGGATATGGTGTTCGTCCAGGCGGATTTGCTGGTCATCCATCCTGCGGATAAAGTCGTCTGTATTTTTATTCTCCGGTTGTGTCCACCCTGTCTCGGCCACGGCCAATGCTCTTGGGAAGAGTTGGTATTCGAACTCGTCGGGGGTATACAGGTATTCAGACCACAGGTTGCCCTGTAACCCCAATACATGGTGTTTCATGGCCGGGGAAATGGCTTTGGGGATCGGATTGTAGGCATACATTTGTTGCAGGGTGGTCAGACCTCCGATTTTAACGGGTTCGCATAAGGGGCTTCCCTGATAGTGATCCAGATATAATACGGAGCCGGGGGTCATAATCACGTCATGTCCTGCATTGGCGGCATCGATCCCGCCTTGCTCCCCTCTCCATGACATGATGGTGGCTGAAGGAGCTATGCCGCCTTCCAATATTTCGTCCCATCCAATGATCTTCCTTCCTTTCTTTGCTACAATCTTTTCCATCCGCTTGACGAAATAGCTCTGTAATTCTTCTTCGTTCTTTAATCCCTCTTTTTTCATAAGAAGTTGACATTGCGGGCTCTCTTTCCACCTGTTTTTGGGGCATTCGTCTCCTCCTATATGAATATATTGGGAAGGAAACAGGGTGCACACTTCGTCTAAAATGTTCGATAAAAAAGTGTATACCGAGTCGTTGGCCGGATTATAGACATTCTCTTCTACGCCCCAGACCGTACGTGGCTTAAATGGTCCTCCTGTATTCGAATATTGCGGGTAAGCTGACAAGGCGGCTAATGCATGCCCCGGCATCTCTATTTCCGGGATGACTGTGATATGGCGTGCGGCTGCATATTTTACAATTTCCCTTATCTGATCCTGGGTATAGTATCCGCCATATGGCTTCCCATCGTCTCCTATACGGGTTGATCCGATCTGGGTAAGCTTCGGATAGCGCTTGATCTGGATCCTCCATCCCTGGTCATCGGTCAAGTGCCAGTGAAATCGATTCATTTTATACATTGCCATTACATCCAGTATCTTCTTGATGCGCTCCGCCGGAAGGAAATGGCGGCATACGTCCAGCATGATGCCCCGGTAGCGAAAGGCGGGCGCGTCTTTGATCTGGACACAGGGGGCTTGCCATCTTGCTTTGGTATAACAGGGGCTTTCAATCTGGGGTGGCAGTAACTGCAACAGCGTTTGCACACCGTAATAGAGCCCTGTCTCCGTAGAGGCTTGCAGCAGGATGTGATGCGGCGTTACGCTTAATTGATAGCCTTCCGGGGATTGTATGGCACTGGTATCAATCTCCATGGTAATGGCAGATTGTTTATTTGTTCCATGGCGCAATCGGATCCCTGCGGCTGTGGAGAGTTTCCTTTCCAGCAATGCGGCTGCTCCGCTGTGTCCCGGTGAATATACCTGCATGCCTTGCCGGAAGGTAAAAACACCCGATGTTTCTTTTACATAATTGGGGCGCGGCACTACATTGATCATCGACCGGGCTCCCTCCATATGCATAAGCAATAATGTAGCTACTAAAACAAAATAAGTGGAAATTCGTTTCATAATCAAGATTATTTATTAGACTTAAATACTATCATTAAAGATAAGGCATAATCATATATAGAGCATCTATCTCCCAATTTTACTCATTCTCCTATATTACAAATCAACTTTTTTATCAAAATATTTTTTGAGAATTCATTTTCAAAAAACAACATCAAAGTTTCAGGATTCACTCTTCTATATGCCCTTGATAAACATTCGCAGATCGAATCCCTGGTTTTAGTTCTCCTCCAACTATAATAAAACTCTTTTTGTTGGTTATTAATGCACCTCCTGCCCGTGCTGTATGTTCAGTTTGGCCAAGGCATTCCCATTGTTTCAATTTAACATCATAAATCAAGACATCAGGATTATATTGGTACCATTGGACATCATGTGAAAGATACTTTTTCTGTTGGGATGAAAGTCTTTTAACTTCCGATTCATTTCTGGCAGCCTTCGCTTCCATTAATTGGTGATCAATCAAGAGTCCATACCGAAAAATTGTTTTATTAACACCACCAAAACATATAATATACCTGTTTAGGAAAGCCATTCCTGATCCACCAGCAATGGAGATGTCTTGATTGAATAAATGAGGAGACTTGATTTCCCGCCATCTGTTTAATGACGGGATAAAGACATATCCATTGGTATTAACTGTTCCCTGAATAGTATCAGAATAGGGGGTATAACCGCCTAACAGGAAAAAGCAATCTTCTCCGTTCATTTTCTGTCCTACTCCCACCGGTTGTACCCGTGGAGCACCAGGGAATGAAGCAAGAGCCTGCCATCCATTTTTTATATTACCAAGATCCAATCGGAAGCAAAAATTACAGGCCTTTCCATTAGCATTACCTCCCCCAACATAAATATAATTTCCGACTTTAGCACCTGTCATATTATCAAAGGTAAAAGGGAGGGATGGTAAAGGCTGAACAACAGAATGTTGCATCTGTTTATCCCATTTTAATAATAGGACATTCGAAAATTTGTGATTCGTATTACATCCCCCAATGCACAGGATTCCATTCGGTAAAGTTATAGAAACGCCATAACCAACAGGATAAGGGAGGGTTCCGCATGGTTTCCATCCTTTGTTTGGCTGGGAACCCTCCCGAAGGCAATATACAGATTTATAAAATACTTTTGATCCGCCATCGGCAACCGAGGTATTAGGAAAATTTGCCCCTCCTGCAACAAATAAAATGCCATCTATCGTTCCCGCAAAAGCCCCGGAGATTCCTTGAGTTCGATTTGTACCTACCGATAAATCCGGTAACTCCTTCCATCGGATATTGATCCCTTTCACACAATAAGGGAATCCAATCAAAAACAAAGCGAACAAACGTATGCCTACTTTCTTTGCCATCTTAAATAACCGGTTAATAAGAAACGAGCATGTACCCTATTTACATTCAAGGATATGATACGATTAACATGCAGGTTCCATGTGCCCTTTTAAAAACAAATTATAAACACATAAATTAAAAAATATCCCCTGTTTTAAATGTAGAAGCAGGAAATCCTGCCTTATTTACCAAATTAGCTCTCGTATAAGGCGTCCAGCCATAACGAACATACGCCGGATTCTTAACCCTGGGAGAAAATACCTGGACAGTATTCCCTACGATAGTAGCTTTGGCAGAATAGTAAGCACCATCCTGTCCGGCAACTTCAAAAGTACGTAATGGCTTCCCGTCGGCACTTCTTAGCCCCTTCGCAAACTTAAAATGCAAAATAGCAATTGATTTGCGAAATGTCACCGACTGAAATATGGGTCCCGATGGGATTACCGGATGTTTGTAAAGATAATACAAAGCACTACAAGCTAACCGTTCTCCTACCGGACGTTTATTTCTGGGGTGTACATTCAGAGAGTCACCAACATCGGAAGACACCGTCATGTAAATGTTAGGTATTTCTTGTGCCATAATGCGCTGGGCATTTCGGAAATTCGTCCAACTGGGACGGTCCAGACTTGGGAGCTGGACAAAATAAAAGGGGAGAGATTTTTTCCACACCTGCCTCCAGCTTTGAATCAATAAGGGGAAGGTTTCTTCATATAGTTCCATATTTTGGGCATCAGATTCTCCCTGATACCAGATAACGCCTCTGATGGAGAATGTATCTAATGGAAGGATTCCTGCCTCATATGCATAACATGGTTCGTAAGGATGGCGTTGCAAAGGATTTTTTGAAAGGGCCAGATTGGTATCAGTTCTTTGTTGAACCCAATCCTGGAACATGGGGTTTGTCCGCCAATGAAAGAATAAATTGACAAGATGGGAATTATGTTCAAGAGATGACCTATCAATCCAGGATGCAATATCCGAACCAGGGATTGCATTACATATCAAACCAACGGTCACGTGCAAGCTATCTGCCAACATCTTTCCAAAATAATACGCGACAGCGGAAACCTGAGCAGCATTCTTGCCCGAGAGAAAACTCCATTGAGTATGTTGATAATAATGCAGCTTATTAATCTGCGACAAGGCAAAAGAATCCCATGCCACATTATCTGTAGGATATTTAGGGAGGAGATTCAAAACACGCAGGTGTTGATCAGGATGATTTACCTCAGCCTGGCCTCCGATAGCAGCTCCCAAAGGGAAAGCCATATTGGATTGCCCTGAACAAAGCCACACTTCTCCAACCATTACATTCTTAAAAAGAAGCGATTTGGCTGTCGTTTTAACCGATAATTCATACGGACCACCCGCCTTCATGGGAGATAGCTGGACGTTCCAATGTCCATTTGCATCCGTTATAGCTTTTTTCTCCTGAGCACCTATCCTGACAACCACTGTATCCCTATAGTTCGCAATCCCGCGTATGACAATAGGAGTATTGCGTTGCAGCACCATATTATCGGAATAAGTAACTGGCATCTGAAGCCCGCCAAAATTTCCGGAGATAGCTTGATATGCCCGTTGTGCAAGCAATTTTGCTCCTTCCGCATTGGGATGCACCACATCATTGAACAGATCGGGACGATCAAACAATGGAGACTTAAAATCGATGAGGCCTGTGTGTGCCACTGATGCTACTTTCCTAATGCATTTTTGAATCAGATCATACCACGTCAAAGTTCCCGCTTCAAAACGGGGATGCAGTGGTGATATAGGCGTCATCAGGCAAATCCAAACTTTACAGAAAGGATTTACTTTTCGCAAAGAATCTATCAATGACAAATAATTAGGGATAAAACTACCTCCATAATTAGGCCAATCACGTGGGTCGGTATCATTTAAACCAAGATCTATAATGACCCGGTCGGCAGCAAAATGCATAGCCTCTTGAAATTCTTTCTGGGCAACATAAGGCCGATGTCCCTGATAAAGCAATGTAGCCCCTGATTTTCCAAAGTTTCTGACGTCATACTCTTTCTCTAAAAGCAATTGTAATTGAGTCGGATAACAATTTGTTTCACGATTATGTATCGTATACCCGTAGGTAACACTATTGCCGATGCATGCAACTTTTATTTTCTGTTGCCCAAACAAAGAGGCACTTATTATTAAAGTCAGAAACAATAAATATGATCTCATAGTTACCTAATATAAGGAATGATTATTTTCTTCCAAAGAAGATATCCCGGGCCTAACAAATGAAGACCATCGTTTGTATATTTAGGGTTCATTTTATCATCTCCTGGCTCTTTAAATGAATCATACAAATCGATATAAGTCAAATGTTTTTTCAGACATAAAGCCTGAAGCATTTTATTTGTATCAATCACCTCCTGCCCCTTGGATGTGTGATCTTTAAACGTGCTAAAGGTATTATTCACAGGTAAAAGACTTTGTATAAATAATTTGGTTCTGGGAGATTCACGTTTAACCCGATCCGCAATTTTATGAATCCCTCTTACAACACTATCAGGAGATGTACCTCTTGCAAGGTCATTAATCCCTATCAACAGAAAAATTTTTTCCGGTTGCCCTTTTAAGATCGGCTCCAGCCGATCATAAACGCCCTGAACGATATCTCCACTGATTCCTCTGTTTTTAACATGTTTGTTATTGAATAATTCACTCCACTCACATCCATTGGTAATACTGTTTCCCAAAAAGATAATATCCGAAGAATAAACCGGCAATTGTGCAAAAAGCGTTGCCCGTTGATAATAAAATGTTGAATACTGATGTGGATTTGCTTGCAACAACCACACATTACATAAAACAAAAATAGAAACCAAAACTGTTTTCATAACTCAAACAATTAATTAGTTAAACATTGTATCTACATTCAATCTGTATAATTTTTCGCTGTAGCAACCTTTATAGGACAAGTCCCTATTTAGATCTATCAAGAGAATAGCTGATGTTTGGAATAGCATCAGATCCATCCTGCGTAACAAGCACAAAAGAAAACATCCATTTGACAAGTCGTACTTGTTTCGTAGTAAAGCTTCCCACCGGAAGTTTTAACAGTATCTTATTCCATCCTTTCTTCAGAGAAACCGATATAGGGGGACGGGAGAAACTATTTTCATTCATTAATGATGGATCGGAACCCCGATACCAAACAGGGGGTAAGATAGGTTTCCCATTAATCCAAACCTTGCTTCCCTTAAAGTCCCACGCTCCCTGTGGAGGCGGAGTATCATGTTCCGAACGACTATAATCCTGAAACTCAACAAAAGCACCAATATTTTGTGAAATACGAGAATATACCCATGTGTATGCATAAGCGGTACAATCAGATTGTGGATCTTTATAAAAAGTAGGAGAAATCTGAGGTCCCCAGGTATGCCGCAAATAAACAGTTGCCCCAACAACTTCTTTTGTCCCATATTTTTTCCCCTGAAACAAATATGTTCGCTGTAACTTCACTTCTGGAGGGAATTTTTTCTCCAAATTTCCTCCATTGGGGAATGGGTCTGTAATATTCCATATTATGTTCGACTGGCGTACATAAGGGAATGGTTCTCCATGCAATGTATGACGCTTCTGATATAACAACCGATTTTCAAAATCAACGAAACGACGATACCAGAAACTTCCCTTTGGGGGCATTCGAGTCCCAATCTGAGCATAGGGAGCCATCCCTCCACCTCTCCATCCTCGTTCTGCCAGGGTTAGCATAACAGGATAGAAGCTATTTACCAAAAGTAACTTTCTGGTGGGAGTAATTACCCGGTCATTCCAAACAGATGCAATAGCTCCCGCCAACGTATCGTTTCCAATAGAGTGCCCTAATATCTTACAAAAAAAGACAGAAGACAAATCGGCAAACGGGTCAAAATGATTTAAGTAATAATAACGGGAATCAATTGCAGGAACACCTATAGGAGGAACTCCATTTGCCCAAAGCTGAACCATATCAATACCGCCGGCCTTAAAGTGCCAACCAGGATCCCAGGCTATTACTTTTTTACCTAAGAAATGCAGATAAGTTACCATGGAAGGGACAAAAGCCGGACTCTGGAATTTGACCTCATCAGTACCAATATGAATATAAGGGACATCTGAAAACAGGGAACAGACATTTTTCATGATGGGCTTCAATATTTTCATCCCTTCTGCACTTTGCATATTGCAATGAAACGCACGGGTAAAAGCATCGCTATGTCCCGGCATATCTATCTCAGGAATAATCGTGATATAATGCTCTTTGCAGAAAGCTAACAAATCCCTAACCTCAGAAGGAGTATAAAAATCTCCTTTAAGAGCCGTCATTGATGTTGAATCCGTTAATTCAGGATATTGCTTTATTTCAAGACGCCATGCAATATCTTCCGTTAAATGCCATTGAAACACATTAATCTTGTAATATGACAGTAGTGCTAATTCTTTTTTCAGTTCAGAGACAGGAATAAATCCCCGGCCTACATCTTGCATAAACCCCCTTATCCGAAAAGCAGGCCAGTCGGTTATATCACACCCTTCTATTAATCTCTTCCCCCTTTTTTTAATGATCAACTGATGAATTGTTTGAAGCCCCCGGTACACGCCTTCATTATCTATGGCTTCTATAATAACATGTCGGTTCCCTACATGCAACCGGTAAGCTTCTTTTTTATTCACCCTTGCTTGCTTAATATTAGAAACTTTATGAATGATAACATCATATCCGGTTTCTCGTCTCGATAGTGGCATCCCAAGAGAAGATAAAAAACCAGTCGCCATTTTTTGTGTCGCTGAATCGGAAGGACTAACCTTTAAAGTTACGCCTCCGTCTATAGGGAAATATCTATAATTGATTGTAAAATATTGTGGGTTGGGAAGTAAAACAGCTTTCTGCCCCAACAGTATCCCGGGGAAACACAACAATAACAATATCCAAAAACTTCGCATAACATCTAATGATATTTATTCTGAATAAACGCCAGATATTCAAGAGATTTACTGCTGGTTACTCTTGTGTACGGGGTTTCACAAAATACAAAGAAGCGGAAGCCAATAGGAGGCACCCTGAAGCAATGATAAAGACCACCGATAAGTCCACATGTGCATCTTTCAGAAATCCTGCAATATAGATCATCGTTCCACCGCAAATCGTAGAAAGGAAATTGAGGATGCCATAGCCTGTAGCACGAAGACGATCATCAATTACCTGACATAAAATAGGCATTAAATTAGAATCTGAAAATCCTCTTGCTACACCAAAAATACTTAGTCCAACAATAGCAAGCACGAATATATTAGTAGTTGCCGTGACAAAAAGAGCCGGTGTTGCAAGTACAAAACCTATTACCGGAAGGTATATCCTCCCTTTAATCGACCTTTTAATCCAATGGTCAGATAAAGTCCCCCCTATAAGGATTCCGGCAAAGGAGGCAATCTGAATGTATAATGTAGCAGAAATGCCGGCAACCCCTACGCTTAATTTAAAATGTTCTTCTAAAAAGAGGGGCAACCAGCCTGTAATAACCCAAAACGCCACTCCCAACAAACTAAAATAGCTGACCAGTAAAAGGAAAGAAGGATTTTTAATTAGAGAACCAAATGAAGATAAAAAACGGATTGAATTTTGGGGCGGTTCCACCGAGGGCACCTCTGCCTCATGTGTTTTCTTTTGCGTGGTACCTGAAAAATCATGTAAAAAGAAAGCCATCAATATGATATAGATAACTCCAAAAATACCTAAAAAATGGTACCCATAACGCCATCCAAAATATTGAGCAATAAATCCACCCAAGCCACCTAAAATATACCCCGTATATAAGCCGCTCATGTGAATACCTGTGGCCAAGGACCGGGTACTCTGTTTATGATAATCAACAATTAACGCCAAAGCAGCAGGGATATAAAATGCCTCTCCAATGCCCATAATTGACCTCAAAAACAATAATTCGGAATAAGTATGAACATATCCCATCCCTAGCGAAACTAATGTCCATACAAATAAACTGAACAATATAATTTTCTTACGGCTGAATTTATCTGCCAGAAACCCCCCTAATGGGCTGCTAATGCCATAAACCCATAAAAAAGCAGAAGTCAATGCCCCAAATTGTTTATTGTCCATAGGTATGCTGGCAACCAACGAATCGTGCATTGTGGTAAGCATAACACGATCCAGATAATTCAGCATTGCAATAACCCATAACATCCCGACAATATACCAGGCATAGGAAGAAGTGAGGTGGTTTTTCATGTCTATATAAATCTTGATATATAAGTTATAAATAAAATTGAGTGAAACGTTAAGCGTCTCATGGGAAAATGTTCGTATCCCTATTCAAGCACAACAAATAGGGTATAAAGCACTATTAATGAGAAAATTTGCAAACCATGTACATAGTATCAACTTACATCTCCAAAAAACATGACATTATTAGAATGTCAATTGCCGAAGTCTATTTTATTACTTTGGTTTCGTAAAAACATCAACTCCATTTGTCAGCCAACTCAATGAAAAGTTGATAAAATACAATGAGATTGGATCATTTTCTTCTACATAAGCCCCAATCGTTCCATCAGGTAAGATTGTCAATGAAGAATAGGCTGAACTTCCGGTACAAATGGATTTCTTAACAGGCCATGTTTTCCCTTCGTCATAACTCACAAAAACAGAAACATTATCCCGAAAAGTAGCGTCATTAGGAATTGAATGCAAAAGGCGGTTCTTATCATAGCCGTCTTTTGTAGAGGTATAACGTATTAAAGAACCGTTACAACCAGGTTCTGTTAATTCCGGCCATGAAGATACAGCTCCCCATGTGACCCCATTATCTGAGGATAGATTATAGTAACGAGCCCCTCCACCGTCATGCCTGATACTCATTAAAATATTCCCATTATTCAACTCGGCTACTTTTGCTTCATCTCCTCCAAGCATGGCTCGGTCTGAAACGTTCCATGTATATCCGTTATCATCCGAATAATATACAAAATTTGAAAGTTTACTGCTACTTGTTTCACGAACAGCCGCTACCAGCATTATGCGCCCTGAATGTGTTAACAACCCCCTTCCTGAAGCACAAAAAGAGGCATACCATAATTTCCTGATCGGGTCAGAACAACCGCTTCCATACAACTGATCCGTAATATCTTTAGGGGATGTCCATGTTTGTCCATTGTTGCTACTCCTGCAAATATAGGTTCGCAAAGGATTAGTAGGGGTAGATGCAGCTAATCCAGGACCACCAACAAAAACACAAATAATATCTCCGTTGGGAGCTAATGTAAGACTTGCATCTCCGTAACCTTTCCCCACCCCTTGCCCTTGAGCTATCGTAACTGGAGCCAACCATGTCTGACCTCCGTTTATACTCCTGGTAATCATCACATCAATATCATTGGGCAAATCACCTTGGTTATCTTTACGTTTATCATTAGCCAAGATAATCGAGCCATCGGGAGCAGTCAGAATAGCAGGAATCCTATAATTTGCAGAACCTAAATCTCCCGGAGCATACATTAATTTACGGGACAACAAAATCACACGTCCTCCTTGAGGTTGAAATTGGGTGATTTTATAAACTTCATTTGCTGTTGTCAAAGATAAGAAAGAAGCGGTTACGGTGTCCCCTTCGGTTGCCGTTCCTTTGATGTGATATGTCAACCAAAGATAATTGGTCCCAGGAGGAAAAATTCCATTGGTACTGCATACTATTTCACCATTTTGGGGAGTAGCTGTGCCCAACAAAGATGCATCCGCCGTAGTGCGTGGATCCAAATGGTTTGTTGCACCGGTAGAATAAATTTTTATAGAGTCAACATCATTTAATTTTGAAGTACCGTTCATACTAAAGCTAATCGATTTACACGCAACTGGGGAAGAGCTATTTAAATAAAATAGAACACCGGCAATAATTTCATTGTCATTCCCCCTACCAGTAAAATCATTATCTTTCGTAAGCACAATATTCTGTATTTGACTAATATTTGGTGATTGAGAAAAGACTTTATTGCAACTATAGGTACTCAATATTCCCAAAAAGACTAAGAAATTTATTAGGAAAGCTCGTTTCATCGATATAGATTTTGATGTTTTACTTACAATTCACATGAAGAATCTAGTTGATTAGTGTTCAACCACTAATTTGAGAGGGACACTATGAGTAACTGAATTTTTAATCTATAGCAAAATTAGAATTAAAAGGTTAGGTTTTCCCCAACCCTTTAATTCTAAAATAATTGAATCTATTCGATTTTATCAATAACCAGGATTTTGTGTCAATAATGGGTTGCCATTTAATGTATTTACATCTATTGGCCACAGCAACATATAACTTTCAGACGACTCCAATACCGGGCTAGTAGCAGGATAATCCGCGGCGCTCGAGAATGCCAGTGAATTCCCACTTGCATCATGCATTCTAACAAGATCAAACCAGCGCTGCCCTTCGCCAACAAACTCCTTATCATATTCATGGAGAATAGCCAGCTCATTTTGAGCAAAACCCTGATTGGTACAGCCATACTTCGCAGAATCCCAATTTACTCCATAAGCGCGTTGTCTAACTTCATTGATATACTGAGAAGGGTCATGCCCAAGCATATTCTCGCATTCGGCTAACATTAAAAGAGTCTCAGCATATCTAAACACAGGTATATCATCAACATACACGCGATTCCCCGTACTGTTAATTATGCCGATAAATTTCTTCATAACGCTACCAATCAATTGTCCTGAATTATTGTAATAATCCATGAAGGTTATATCACGCCGGGTATCTGTAGAATCAAAACTCTGCCAAAACTCATTTTTATACTCCTCCCTTTGTATCCCTGTACTTTTCAGATTAAGTGTATCCTTGGAAATCAATTGTCCATTCCTGCCATACACTTGATTGAGAAATACATTGTCTTGATATAAAAAATTGTTATACCAATTGGAGGCTTCTCCATCTGCAAAACGTAATGCAAAAATGATTTCATTATTCCCTTTGGACGGAATTACATCCTTGAAATTCGGCATTAATGAAAATCCCATTCCCTTAACTTGAAGCAAGGCTGATTCAGCCGTTTGAATATCCGCATTATTAGCAGCAGGAGATTGATCATCAGTTGTAACTTTCCCTGACCACAGATATACCTCTCCTTTTAGCATTAATGATGCGGCTAACGACCATTGAGATTTATTCCCATTAATCGTTGTATTTGTACCAAAATCTGCAATTGATTTATCTATGTCACTCTTAATAAAATCCATGGTTTCTTTCGCGGTATTCCGCTTGACATATAGATCTTTTGCATTTGTTACACCATTCATTACATCCGGTTTGGTCACAATTGGCACTCCTCCATAAGTACGATAAAGCAGGAAATAATAGAAAGCTCTTAATCCATATGCCTGCCCCAAAAAATAATCTTTATCTGCCGTAGGCAAAAACTTACAGTTATTTTCCACCTCATTAATAAATAAGTTTATGTCCAAGATTGGTCCGTAAAAACCACACCAATTAGTTACTCCAGTAGCAGCATTTGTAAAAGCATTAACTATTATTGGGCTACTATAATTAATAGATGTATTTTGAGAAGAGGTCCCATTTTTAAGGGTTCCACCTCTGGCTTCTCCCAACAAAAACAGATATTGATATTGGTTTCTCAATTGAGAATGTAACCCAACCATAAAACTGGAGACCTGAGCTTCATTACTCCAGTAGTTCCCGCTACCAAAATAATCAATAGGAGATAAGTTCAGTGAATTACAGGAATTTAATCCAATTACAGAGACTATCCCTATGAAATATATAATTAACTTTTTCATATTCATATATTTTAGCTATAAAAAGAATTAAATCAGAATTTTATATTTGCGCCGAGGATAAAAGTTCGTGGCAACGAATATCCTGCTCCCACTGATCCTGTAGCCTCAGGAGAATAAAGCTTCGAAGCCGTTAAGTATCCAAGATTTTGACCTGTAATAGACAAAACTATTTGTTGTATTCCAAGCTTACTGAGAATATTCTTAGGAAGTGCATAACTTAAAGAAACCTCACGAAAAGCAAGATAATCTCCACTATAAACAAACATACTAGACTGACGTGCATAATTTCGATATCCTAATTGATCTGCCCAAGTATATATAGGATATTTTGCATTGGGATTAGAAGGTGTCCAGGTATCTTTTGTCGCAATGATAGAATTATAAGTCCCCTGCATATCTCCCATAAACCAAGGCGTTTGGTTGTCATATTGAACAAAACCTAAGGCATAATCAGTACGTACGAATAAAGAAAAATCTTTCCAGGAAAGGGTAGTATTCAACCCACCAATCCAACGTGGAGTTGTATTTCCAACTTTAACCATGTCATACTGATCTATTTTCCCATCGTGGTTTACATCCTCCCAAATAACATCACCAGGAATAATGGGGAGGCCTTTTGCTTTTTGAGCATCAGTTAGTTGCGCCCATTGATCAGGCCCATATAATATTCTATTATTACTGCCATTGTTTCCAACCGACATATCAATGAGATTGCCTGCCAATTTTTCTACTTGTGCCTGATCCTTGTATATTCCAAGGGCTTTATAGGCATACAAAGCATCAGGGCTTTGCCCTTCTTGATAGCCACCAACCCAAATTAGATTTCCTGTTCTGGGATCATATACCTGAAATGCATTTTGTCGATTTTTCGGCAACCCGTTATCAGGTAATTTAAGAATTGTATTATTATTGTATGATATGTTCGCATTTACATTCCATTTCCAATCACCTTTATTTAAGATATTATACCCAAGTTCGATTTCAACTCCTCTATTCCTTAAAGTTCCGTTATTTGACATAATACCGGAAATACCCGAAGTAGATGGCAATGGAATAGTAGCATATTTATCAGTTGTTATTCGATTGTAAAAGGTAAACGATCCGGTAATGTTGTCAAACAATCCAAAATCCAAACCTGTTTCGAATGTATTGGATCGTTCCCAACGTAAATTCGGATTAGGAATCCCTCCTACAAGAAATCCTACCTGTCCGTTGTATGGAGTTACAGCACTATAACTCCCTTGTAAATCATATGGACCAATGCCCGAAGCATTTCCGTTTACCCCATAACTTAAACGCAATTTACCAAAAGAAAGAATGTTTGTCAGATCCTTTACATTTTTCACAAAGGCTTCTTTTGTAAATACCCATCCTCCAGATACGCCAGGGAAAAATCCCCAACGGTTATTGACGAAACTTGAATATCCATCCTGACGGCCAGTCAAAGCAAGTAAATATTTCCCCATATAATCATAATTGATCCTACCAAAAAATGACATAATGCGTTGTTCATTATGATAAGAGCTAATATTTCTCATATTTGCGAGAGCGGAGGTGTATTGCAAGGCAGCAAAATCATCTGTAGGGGCACCTGAACCAGAGGCATAATTTCCATAGGAGTATGTATCATAAAATTCAAACCCTAACAAAGCGCTTATAGAATGCACATCATTAATCTTGACATCATAATTAGCAATAGCATCATAAGTTTGCCGTAACGTTCTATCAAATTCAGAAGAAGTAAAACGTGTTGTATTCCAAACTCCTGGAGCACGGAGATAATCCTGATTAAAAGCCTCATAATAAGCTTCATCATACATCCACGTGCCACTTAATTTCAGGTACAAATCCTTCATGAGGTCAATTTTAAAACTTTGCCCTAACGTGAATTTGTCTGTAACATTTGTTCTTTTAAATTTAGGATCATTAAACCGTGGATTTTCGTCTCCTCCTCCTTTCCCCATAATTAAATCTCCATTGGCATTATACATCCGCATAGTGGGGGGCATACTCAGCATCCGACCGAAATAATTGGCTTCAGATGTAACCGCTGCGTCTCTCCATTTTGCTTCTGCAAAATTTATATTCGTTGTAGATAATAACCACGGTTTAATCCGGTAGTCACCATTAAATACATCGGTAAGATTTTTATAATAGGTATTAATTGGTAATCCTTGTGAATAATTGTACCCTAATCCGTTGTAATAATGTCCTTTATCATTTCCGCCAGAAAAACCCAATGAATAATCTTGCGTTAAGGCAGGACTATTGAACGCCTCTTTTTGCCAATTAAAGTCCTGATAAATAATCTGATTCCCATAAATAGGATCTGTCATTTGCTTCCATCCTTTTTGTAACAAAAATTTATTTTGATCATTAAGAAGCATCGGGCTCCAAATAGCGGCAGACGTCACATTCCCATCAAGAGGCGTTACCCCATCAGAAGCAAAATACTGATTACCTGTTCCATAAGGAGTAGCAGCACTTAAAGTTGACATATTGGTGAAACCATTCCAGGTCCCATTGGAAGATTGCCATACTTGAGAAGCATTCTTATAGCCCATGCGCATCCAATATAAATAGTCTTTCCCATTCATAAAGCGATAAGGGGAGTTCAAATAGTTTAATCCCACTTTTACATCGAGAGAAACCTCCGATGTCCCAGCCTGACCATGTTTTGTAGTAACTAAAATAACCCCATTACTGGCTCTTGCTCCATAAATCGCAGTAGCTCCTGCGTCCTTTAACACATCAATGGAAGCAATATCGTCAGGATTAATATCACTTAAGCTTGATCGTAATTCACCATCCACAAAAATCAGAGGAGATCCACTCCCGTCAAGATTGGTACCTCCGCGTAAAATAATATTCGGAGTTGCTCCAGGATTTCCTGAAGATTGAATAACGCGTAGACCTGGTATAGCTCCGGATAATGCTTGGGCAGGATTTGAAAAAACACCAATTTTTAAGTCTGATGGCTTTACTGTCGAAATTGAATTTGTTAATTTTGCCTTAACCTGTGTCCCCCCGTAACCAGTAACAACGACCTCGCTTAATTCTTTACTCTTTTCTCTTAAAGTCACATTAAACGTTTCTTGTGTTCCAACTTGAATATCTTGTGGTTGAAATCCGATAAATGAAAACTGAAGGATAGTTTTTTCAGACGGAACAGTCAAGTTAAATTTCCCATTATAATCAGTTAAGGTTCCTTGTGTTGTTCCTTTGATAACTACATTAACCCCTGGTAATGGCTCCCCGGTATTATCCTTCACTACACCGGAAATCTTTCTTTGTTGTGCCATCCCTATAATGCAGAAAGAGAAGAAAAATAGCATCATTACCATTCGCAAATGATAATGACTCTGTAAGGTTTTTAAATTCATAATAATATTTTTCATAGCATAATGTTTTGTGATGTTCTATGTTTAATCATTTTATTTAGTCTATTTATTCATATGAACAGAATAGATCCACAAAATTTATAGTCCAAATTAATGGGTCAACTTTTATCAGTAAGAATATGGTTATTATTAAATTACGCATACAAGCCAGCTATTGTTTATAAGAAACAAACGAAATATTTTGAATTGATAAGGGTGGCTCTATCCCCTAAAGAATTCATTGGGCACAGTTCAATATCATTTGATCCTATTGCAACGATCAAAAAAATGAATGGCTTCCAAGTCTTTTTTCATAGCCATTTCTTCCTCGTCCGTCATATTGAGGAAAGGAACTCTATTGAGGCCCATATCAAAACCAATAAGTTTCATAATGCGTTTACCTCCAACGATATTCCCTCTATAACGACTGATAATATTAATCACATCTTGGGCGTAATTCTGCAATTCTATGGCGTTGACAATATTCCCTTCTTTCCATGCTTCCAGAATGCCTGTCAACACTTTACCATTATAGTTGGTAGTGCCACCAATACCTCCCAAATCTCCGTTTACCATAGCTAAAGCAGGTAAAATAGTCTCGTCTTGACCATGTAGCATATCATATTTCCCATTTCTAAACAACCTGCATTGATTAAATTCATATAAGCTTTCAAATGTGTATTTTATTCCCGCGAAATTTGGGATTCTGCCATCAACTTTTTCTAAAAATGGCAGCATAGGCAAATAAACACCGTTTAAGACAGGTATATGGTAAAAATAAAAAGGCAGCTCTGGTGCACCACAAGCAATCTGCTCACAATACTGGGTTAATTGTTCAACATTACCAGCCTTAGGAAAGGGAGATGCCATTGCCCCAATACCCCATGCCCCAATTTTTTGTGCATGCGCAGCCAACTTATAACTCGATTTGACACAAGTGCTTCCGACATGAATAATTACTTTAAAGCCATTAGGTGCCACACTGACCCATTTTTCTGCCAATTGCATCCTTTCATCATCAGTAAGCAAATATCCTTCTCCGGAAGATCCATTTACAAAAACTCCAGATATTCCATTTTGAACCAATAAATTACAATATGAATTTATAAGATCATAGTTTACGTCTCCTTCTTCATTAAAAGGCGTAAATGGAGCGTTGATTAGTCCTTTGATTTTTTCCATTGTGAATGTTTTAAGCGAATAAGATGTAATACCAAATTAATATTTCCAGTTGCAAGATATGCAGTAAAACAACGCATTCCTAGCATATAATTCAAACAGAATACAAGGTAGAGTAGATTGTGTTATTCTTTTCAGCGCATTTTTCTATTGTATTCCAGCACTGGTATAGCCCTCTTGGGACATGAAAGCACCCTTTCCATTTCCCTCCTTTTAATGGTAGCAGTACTTCTCCTCGCCGGTTCAAATAGCCAAACCATTCCGGGAATTCATTATCTTTGAAATGCGACCATGTATACGTATGAACTTTCTCAAACCAATCCAGGCAAGCTTGAGAGCCTGTTAATTGGTATCCTTTAATCATCGTAATTAAGGTTTCAATATGAACCCACCACAATTTCTGATCCCATTCCAGTTGTTGGGTAGGATGCCCGTCCCTGTCCCTGTAATAAAAAATGCCGCCATATTGTTCATCCCACCCGAATTCTACCATTTGAACCGCAATTTGAGCTGCTTTTTCAACTAATTCAGGGCGATGCAACCTGACTCCCAAGTCCATAATAAACCACATGGCTTCAATTGCATGCCCGGGATTGATCACCCTGCCGTCGAAAGAATCAGAAAGGCCTTCGGTACCTACCAAAACATTTTCAACAATCAAACCTAGTTCGGGTCGGTAAAACACATCCATCACTTCATGAATGCAACTTTCAATAATAGAATGCATAAGATCTTCCGGTAGCAGGTGCTCAATCTCCAACGCAAGGTTGCAAAGGATCATAGGTAAAGCGAAATTTTTCAGATCACGTGTTCCGGGGACCGTTTTATTCCACTTACCTTTGGGATTATCTGTTTTTGATAAGATGAGGTCAAATGTCTTCTTCGCAATGTCTGCATATTCACCATTTCCTGTGGCTTTATACAACTGCCCAAATGCCATTGCGGCAAAAGTATACGAAAAGATATTATATGGCTCTATAAGGGGTCTCCCATCCTGTGTTAGAGAAAAATACCAATTGAATGAACCGTCATGTCCGAACCTTTTCAAAAATTCTCCTCCCTGAACAGCACATTGCAGCCATTCAGGATTAGGTTCTACATTGTTGTACATCATGGCAAAAAGCCACACCTCACGTCCTTGTAGCCAAATGAATTTATCAGTGTCATACACATGACCTTCACGGTCCAAACAACTAAAATATCCGCCAAATTGCTTGTCTTGCGAGTTATTCAACCAAAAAGGCAAAATATTTTCAAATAACTCTTTTCGATATTGATCAGCTAAAATATTAAAATCCATAGATCTCATTTTTTGGTATTTAACTGGTTACTCTATATACTTCTCAGGATAAAGAATGTAAATAGATTTATTATTCATAGGAGCAAACTAGTCATTACTTATTTATTATATAGCGAATATATGTAATAAATATAAATAATTATTGCGCATATTAAAAACATTATTTCTTTATATCGGAGATACTTTGTAAATATATTTATTATATACAGCGACAAATATAAATATATTGTTATTAAACATGCAATTATATCTCTCATTTTTTATATCACCATATAGTTAATCTATCACAAAAAACAGACAATGCATTATACCTCTATATTACAATGATTTAATAGCAACAAAAAAGCATGTTTACCTTATGCGTAGCTATCTATATACATTATTTATATTAAAATCAACATAAAACTGGATTATTTGAGCCATAAATTCTTGGCATTAATACGTGTCCCAGGCTAATTAACACTTATAAAAACAGAGACAACTCATTTTTATGAACAAATCTTAGATGGAGATGGATTCAAAAAAGGGGAAGATCACAACAAAAAGAAGTACCCTCTTTAAAGCGTTATCCAACGTTCTTGAGAAGAAATACATGCAACAATCTCGCTTTGAATATACGAAAGCGAAGCAAGTTCGATATTTTTGAAAGAAGATGGCGATGAAAAAACAATAAAGGGAAAGCAGAGATAAATACAAAAGGGGAAAAAGAAGGCAACGCCCCTTCTTCAGCGTAAACAAAACCAGGAATACTCGTGGAGGCTAATAGGGAGAAAATAGGTTCATAATAATTCCGCTAAGAGGGCACGGGCGGGTCTGAACTCCCAGCAAACACACTATTATGTGACACATACCATGCATGTGTCAGAGAATAACTTTTATGGAAAAGAATACCGTCTGAAAATAAGGCTATGCTCTTTTACCATAGCTAAGTCTACAGCAAAAGAGAAGGAGGTTGATTGAGCCACTCTTACAAAGCGGCATTTTATTGCACATCCATAACCTTTCCTGTCCCAGTGTACTTGACCGGAGAAGGAAGACCATCAAGGCCAACATTGCCAAACTCGACGCCAACACTTAGAACCAGGGAAACACTCTCAGGCAGATCATTCACATCAATTGGCATCTGCAGAGTTTGCGCTAACGCAGGAGCCGTACCACTTGTTGGCAACCATTCTGTCACAAAGGCTTCCTGAAATCGGGAAAAATCAGGGAATGCCGGCGCATACTGTTTCTTCTCTTCCGAGAAACAGATATCACAAACAGAACTAAAAGAAACGATAATCCTGAAATATGGCAAACTCCGGTAATTATAAAGATACATTCCGGTGTTATTAGCTGGAATGTTTATTCCGGCTGTACCTGTTTCCCGATGAATCAAAGCGGTAATAGGTACCCTCAGCACATTTTCCAATACCTGCTTCCGACTAAGGCTAAACCCAGCCAACAACTCTTTGTGCTGGGAAAGGTAGAGGGCACGCCTGCCGTGATTATTCCCGGCATCGAACGATTGAATTTGTTTTGCCATAGCATTCAACGATCCGATTACCGGATAATCCTCCACTCCTTTAAGCGCACGAAAAGCCTCGCGGATAGCACTTGCCATTTGAGTGCAACCTTTCCACTCTTCATTATTGCATCGAACCTTTTCAAATGCCGGAGATGTTTTAATCATCCGTTTACTGGGGCCTCCTTTCGTGCGGACATACACACGATCGCTCCCCTGAATCGTATAAAAGGTTGTGTTTTGCAACGAACCGGTTATTTGTTGAAATCCTTTTACAACTGCCATACTCAGCTATTTTTTATTAAGTGCTCAATGTATTTTGAAGCTGCTTTTTATTAGCCCTATTATAAGACTACAAATATATACATAATAAAGAAGTCATCTTGACTTTTTCTGTTTAGTAATTTTCTTAAGTAGTATCACGATAAAAGCGATAAGGTTAAAGCTTTGCCAACTGGAGCAAGTAACATCAAATCTGTTCAATAGAGATCTGAAACTATCCATCCATGCATTGGTTCTTTCTATGCAATAGCGTTGCTGATAGAGCAATTCATCGAAGAATATATCATCCGTATGTGCTGCGTTACGCCAGTTAATAGCGATGTTGGGTATTATTTCATGGGAAGAACAGAATTCTCTGAACTCCGCAGAGTCAAAACCTGCATCGGCATTAAGAAAAAGACCATCAACTCTTATATCGGAGTTATTCAGCGAATCAATAATGTCGGTAAAACGTTCTTTAATTTGATGTAAATCATTGTGATTCCCTTCTATCGGGTCTGATATGGCCAATGGGATACCTTGTCTGTCTGTAAGATAAAGAGCATTGGTAGTCTTCCTTTTCTTCCGACCCTGATAAGCAACCTGTTCTCCTCCACGTAATGCGGGGGTATGGCTGCCATCCAAATCAACACTGGACATGTCCAATGAGGCTCTGTATTTATTCAATAAACCAAACCAGATTTGTTGTAACACTCCTGATTTACACCATGTACGAAAATAACCGAAAACAGTCTTATAATGCAATACGACATTAGAAAATAAACTTTTAACGGGCAACATATGCCATTGACAACCTGTTTTTAATTTGTACAATATGCAGTTAACAATCTCGGCGATATCACACTTTGTCCTGAACCCTCTCTTGGGTACAGGGATGAATGGCACTATTTCTTTATTTATTGTATCTTTGTCGAGTACTAAGTACATGGGGAAGAGTGGTGTTTTATAGTTTTGCTTTTCATAAAACGGCTCTTCCCTTTTTTTAGTATTTAAAGCTTGTAAAAGTCAAGACGAATTCAAATTATTCCCATACTTAAATCTAATATATCCCATACTAATATAGTATGATATATCTATAGTATATCTATGGGATATCTATATTTTATCTATGAGATATAATATCGCTAAAATTTTTCATATAGGGCAAACTTGGCATTTAATCCCCGAAAAAAAATGGGAAAGAGGAGCTTTGCAGGGACTGCACAAAATAGAATCCCAAGCCAAAAGCAAAAAGCGACAGGCTTATATAAGACTAACCGCCAAAGATTTTTTGTAATTTTGCATCTTTGTTGTTCCTTGGGAGTGGTGTGTATATACAACCAGGCAAAGCGAAATTTGTGTTATTATGCAAAGATCTCAGTAAGCCTTAGGGGATACAAGAGACGAATCCCCTCCCCTTTTCCGAAAGGACAACAGAGGATATTACAAATCAGAAAAAGAATTTCAAACAGATGACATTATATTACGACGTTATTATAGTTGGGGCAGGCCACGCGGGATGCGAAGCCGTCAGCGCAGCTGCAAACATGGGATCAAAGACGCTTTTGATCACAATGGACATGAACAAAATAGCCCAAATGAGCTGTAATCCGGCCATGGGAGGCATTGCCAAAGGGCAGATCGTACGGGAGATCGATGCGATGGGAGGCTTTTCCGGCATTGTTTCCGACCGCACCGCTATTCAGTTCAGGCTGCTGAACCGCTCCAAGGGGCCTGCCATGTGGAGCCCTCGTACGCAAAATGACCGACAACAATTTATCCTTGAGTGGAGGCATATTCTTGAAAACACACCCAATCTGGATATCTGGCAGGATGCCGCCATGCAACTCCTTGTCACCGGGGACACGGTAGAAGGCGTGAAAACCCAGATGGGAGTTGAGGTCAGAGCGAAGTCAGTTGTGCTTACCAACGGGACTTTTTTAAATGGATTACTCCATATCGGAGCCACTCAAATAGCCGGTGGACGTATTTCAGAAGCTCCATCAACAGGGTTAACCGAGCAACTGAAACAATTAGGATTTGTTGCCGGGCGGATGAAAACCGGCACACCTGTACGCATCGACGGGCGAACCATAGACTTTTCGAAGACAGATGAACAACAAGGAGAAGATGACTTTCATAAGTTCTCATTCCTACCCTCTGTACAGCGTCAATTGCCACAAAAAAGCTGTTGGATTACGTACACAAACGAAACGACGCACGCCATTTTGCGGGGAGGACTTGACGTTTCACCGCTTTACAATGGGCAGATTCAAAGCATCGGTCCCCGCTATTGCCCGAGTATAGAGACAAAAATTGTCACATTTGCTGATAAAACAAGGCATCAACTATTCCTGGAGCCTGAGGGGGTCAACACTCATGAATTTTATCTGAACGGATTTTCATCATCCCTACCAATCGATATTCAGGTGAATGCCCTAAAGACAATCCCTGGATTGGAGAATGTAAAGATCTACCGGCCCGGGTATGCCATCGAATATGATTACTTTGACCCGACACAACTCAAACATACGTTAGAGACAAAAAGAATAAAAAATCTCTTTTTTGCCGGGCAAATCAACGGGACAACAGGCTACGAAGAAGCTGCCGGACAGGGTCTGATTGCAGGAATAAACGCCCATATCAACTGCCACGGAGGCACCCCATTCATCCTTTCAAGAGATGAAGCCTACATTGGCGTACTTATCGATGATCTTGTGAACAAAGGCGTAGATGAACCCTATCGGATGTTTACCTCGCGCGCTGAATACCGGATTTTACTCCGGCAAGACGATGCAGACATGCGACTGACTGAAAAATCACACGAAATGGGATTAGCAACAAAAGAGCGCATTGAGCTCACAAAGACAAAGAAAAAAGAGCGGGATGCCATAATTGATTTCATCAGGAATTACTCGATTAAGCCGGATGAAATCAACGGTTTTTTAGAAAGTATAAACTCCTCCCCTATTAAGCAACAAATAAAGCTTATTGATCTAACGCTTCGTCCGGAATTAACCATCGAAAAACTGAGTACTGTCATTCCTAATCTGAACGAAAAAATTGGCACTATTTCGGCACAAAAAAACGAAGTAATCGAAGCAGCAGAAATCGCGATTAAATACCAGGGATATATTGAACGGGAAAAACTGATCGCAGACAAACTACAGCGACTGGAAACTATCCGCATCAAAGACAAGTTTGATTACGAATCCATCCTGTCTCTCTCAATCGAAGCCAGGCAGAAACTAAAGCGAATTGACCCCGAAACAATAGGACAAGCGAGCCGAATTTCAGGAATCTCGCCAAGCGACATCAATATTTTACTGGTACTTTTAGGCAGATAAATAAATCGTTCCACGTGGAACAAGGAACAAGGAGCTCTCATTATATGTTCCACGTGAAACATAAACCTTATACAAATGGACTTGGAAGTTATTAAATTATCTATCCGTGATGTTCCCGACTTTCCTTCGAAGGGAATTCTTTTTAAAGACCTGACAACTGTTTTTAAAAGCGGGGAACAATTGAAAGAGTTGACCAATATCCTCTATGAGCACTACAAGGGGAAAGGATTAACCAAGATTGTCGGTATTGAATCAAGAGGATTTATTATGGGCCCTATCCTTGCTGAAAAATTAGGGATTGGATTTGTCCCCGTCCGCAAAAAGGGGAAATTGCCGGCAGATACCATAGAAGAAAGCTACGAAAAAGAATATGGTATCGACACCATCCAGATACACACGGATGCACTTACTGAAAATGATGTAGTGTTGCTCCACGATGATTTATTAGCTACCGGTGGGACAATGAAGGCAGCCGAAAACCTTGTAAAGAAATTCAACGTAAAGAAAATCTACATTAATTTCCTTGTCGAGCTGGATTTTCTGGAAGGCAGAAAATTGTTCGGGGAAGAGATTGAAGTAGACTCTATCATTCATTTTTGATTTGAAAATTTAGAGAGGGACTCCCGATGCCTCAGCCGAAAATAGATATAAGCACACTTCCGGAAGAGCCCGGCGTTTATCAATACTTCAACCAGGAAGGGGAGATAATTTACGTAGGCAAAGCGAAGAATTTAAAAAAGAGAGTCTCCTCCTATTTCTCCAAGCAACATGAAAACCGGAAACTGGTTGCATTGGCCAGACAAATCGCCAGTTTAAAATACATCGTTGTTGAAAGCGAAGAAGATGCATTGCTGTTAGAGAATAATCTAATCAAGCAACATCATCCGCGGTACAACATCCTGCTAAAGGATGACAAAACCTATCCGTGGTTATGCATTACTAACGAACGATTCCCACGTGTATTCAAGACCCGTAAAATTATCAACGACGGATCCAAATATTTTGGGCCTTTCAGCTCTGTTAGCACCCTCACTACCCTACTCAATACGTTGCATGAGATTTATCCTATCCGTACATGCAAGCTACGATTAACTCCTGAGAATATTGAAAAAAAAGCATTCCGTGTATGTTTGCAGTACCATATTCACAGATGCCTCGGCCCTTGCGTCGGATTGCAAAACGAGGAAGATTACAATCGGATGATTGCCGAAATTGAGCAAATTACAAAAGGAGATATCCAAGCTGTAAGCAAATATATGCTACAGGAAATGCAACAGCTAGCAGGTCAGCTACAATTTGAAGCCGCACAAAAAATCAAAGAAAAATATGAATTACTCGAGCGATACAAAGCGAAATCTATTGTCACGACTCTAACAGAACATGAATTTGATGTCTTCTCTTATGATGAAAATGAAGATTCTGCATATATCAATGTACTCCATATTGCAAATGGAGCTATTGTACAAGGAGTTACGGTAGAATATAAAAAACGCTTAGATGAACCGAAAGAAGAGATCCTTGGGCTGGCAATTGTAGAATTAAGAGAACGACTGAAAAGTAATGCCAGAGAAATTATTGTCCCTTTTGCTCCCGACCTACATGAGGAAAAACTAACCCTAACAATTCCAACAAGAGGAGACAAGAAGAAACTTTTGGCACTATCCATTCAAAATACAGAGACCTATAAAGCTGAAAAACAGAAGCAAGCAGAGAAATTAAATCCAGACCAAAGAGTAATCCGAATATTATCATCACTTCAGAAAGACTTGAATATGAAAGAATTGCCAATTCACATCGAATGTTTTGACAATTCAAATATTCAAGGGACAAATCCAGTAGCCTCATGTGTCGTCTTTCAACGAGCCAAACCTGCAAAAAAAGAGTACCGTCATTTCAATATAAAGACTGTCGAAGGCCCTAATGATTATGCTTCTATGGAAGAGGTCGTATTCAGACGCTACCACAGACTAAAAGAAGAAGGGACTCCCCTACCCCAACTTGTGGTGATTGACGGAGGGAAAGGGCAACTTGGCATGGCAATGGGAGCACTAAGGCAATTAGAGTTGGATAACCAAATTACTGTTATCGGCATTGCCAAACGCTTAGAAGAAATTTATTTCCCTGAAGATCCTATCCCACTATATCTAGATAAGAATTCAGAAAGCCTCAAACTGATACAACAAATCCGGGACGAAGCGCACCGTTTTGGGATCACCCACCACCGGCTTAAACGATCGAAGACACAAGTAACATCCGAGCTTGATTCCATTCATGGAATAGGAGAAAAAAGCAAGCAAGCATTACTTCAGCATTTCAAAAGTGTGAAACGACTCAGAAGCGCAACAAAAGAAGAAATTGCTGAAATTGTCGGAAATGAAAGAGCTTCACGAATTTACAATCACTTTAACCCCGATTTGACGCGTTGAGAATTGAATATTTACATTCTGATGTCCATCTGGGAGCAAAATTTTCAAAGGTAACCCTCTTAAACGGGGGAAAAGGTAAGCAGCAAGACGGAGACGAAAAATGATGCGTTGTTGAAACGAATCGGATTTCGTAACTTTGTAGCCATAACAAAAAACGATTTTGCTGTGAACATCATAACGAACTTATCCATTCAAGACGGAGAGCAAATCGCTGCCACCGTAGGTTTTTTTGATGGCGTACATCGCGGCCACCAATACATCATCGAACAGTTAAAAAAAGTAGCAAAGGCTAACGATATAAAATCTGCCGTAATAACCTTCAAGACACATCCACGCAAGGAGCTCCATAGCGAATTCGTTCCCCAGCTGTTAACTACCCTTGACGAGAAACTCGAACTACTAGCAAAGACAGGAATCGATTATTGCATCCTACTAGACTTCAACCCAGAGATTCAAAACCTTTCCGCCGAAGAATTCATAAAGACTGTATTAAAGGAGAAATTACATGCCAGCCATTTTTTAACAGGCTATGACAACAGGATCGGAAAGGGAAGAAATGATGATTTTGAAAAATATGTTCAATATGGGGAAGAAGTTGGGATAAAGGTGATAAAAACAGAAGAATTTTTATTTGAAGGGAAACAGGTCAGCTCATCCGAAATAAGGAGACTGATGAGTGAAGGAGATATTGCCGTTGCCAACAAACTATTAGGATATAATTTCAAACTTACAGGAACCGTGGTAGAAGGGCAACGGAACGGGAGAAAAATAGGCTATCCCACAGCAAACATACAACCATATGATAAAGAAAAGATAGTCCCATCCAATGGAGTTTATGCCACATGGACCATTTTTGAAAACCTCAGATACCCAGGGATGCTCAACATCGGTCAACGACCTACTTTAATAGAAGTTCCCAACAAGGAGACTATAGAAGTGCATATTCTAAATTTCGATAAAATGATTTACGGACAAGAAATAACGATAGAAATCATAAAAAGGTTCCGTGGAGAAAAGAAATTCGAAAACCTAATAGCATTAAAAGCCCAACTTGATAAGGATAAAAAAAGAGTAATCAGTATATTAAATAAAAACAACCATCCATAGAATCTCCTTATCTACCTATGAAAACCACATTGATAACCTTTATAACAATAGTTATGCTAAATACAACAGGCGCAACCGTTGCAAATACTAACCCGTTTTTTGAGAAATATAATACTCCATACGGAGTACCCCCCTTTGATAAAATTGTTGCCTCAGACTACCTCCCTGCATTTGAAGAAGGGATAAAGCAACACGAAAAAGAGATTGAAGCAATAGCCAATAATCCTGCTCCACCGACATTTGAAAACACAATTGCCGCTTTGGATTACTCGGGAAAATTGCTGTCGAATGTAAGTATGGTATTTTTTAATTTGCTGGAATCGACCAGTAATGATACCATGCAAAGTATTGCAGAGAAGATAACTCCAATGCTTACAGCGCATAATGACAACATTATGCTAAACGAAAATTTATTTCACCGCATTGAAACTCTCTATAACAACAGAGAAAAACTGAAACTTACACCTGAACAACAAAGGGTTTTAGAAGAAGAATACAAGGATTTCGTCCATCAGGGAGCCTCTTTAACCCCAGCACAAAAAGAGCAACTCAGGGAGATCAACACAACGCTGGCGATGCTTGAACTTAAGTTCAGCAATAATCTGCTGGCAGAGACCAACGATTTTAAACTTATTCTTGATAATAAAGCCGACCTTGCAGGGCTGCCGGAAAATGTTATCCAGACAGCAGCCGAACAGGCCAAAACCGATGGTGTACCCGGGAAATGGGTTTTCACCATGCAAAAAAACAGTTGGATACCCTTCCTGACATACAGTACACACCGCGACCTGAGGGAAAAGTTATACCGGGGGTATTTCATGCGCTGCGACAACAACAACGCATATGATAACAAGCAGATCATCCTTGACATTATGAAAAACAGGATTGAACAAGCCAACCTGTTAGGATATAAAACACCTGCCGATTATATTTTGTCAGATAAGATGGCCAAGACTCCGGCGAGAGTTGATACGCTCCTCATGCAGCTCTGGAGGCCTTCTGTAGCAAAAGCCAAAGAGGAAGTAAATGAAATGCAGGCTATTATTGACAAGGAGCATGGTGGATTTAAACTGGCCCCATGGGACTGGTGGTACTATGCAGAAAAGGTTAGAAAAGAAAAGTATGACCTCAATGAGGATGAGTTAAAGCCCTATTTCAAACTGGAAAATGTAAGAAACGGAGCTTTTGAGGTAGCCCATAAGCTTTATGGACTAAATTTTACGCAACTAAAAGATATGCCGGTATATCACTCAGATGTGGATGTCTTCAAAGTTACGGATGCAAGTGGGAATCTGATAGGTATCCTGTATACAGACTATTATCCAAGACCCAGTAAAACAGTTGGGGCATGGATGGACAACTTCCGTGGTCAATATATCGAAAATGGGGAAAATGTAAGGCCCGTTATTGTAAATGTAGGAAATCTGGCAAAACCCACAGCAACAGAGCCTTCCCTCCTCTCAATGGACGATGTCACTACGCTCTTTCATGAATTCGGGCATGCGCTTCAGGGGCTTCTATCGCAAGTGACTTATCCAAGTATAAGCGGCACAAACGTACCAAGAGATTTTGTAGAGTTTCCCTCCCAGTTTATGGAAAATTTTGCATTTGAACCTGAAGTTATGAAACTCTATGCTTTCAACTACAAAACAGGTAAGCTCATGCCGCAGGCGTTGATGGACAAAATTCACAAATCAGCTTATTTCAATCAGGGATTTGATATGACTGAACTACTTGCTGCAGCCATTCTGGATATGAAATGGCATGAATTATCAAGCATTAAAGGCATCCAGATAGATCAATTCGAAAAAGAGCAAATGGAACAAATAGGGCTGATCCCCGAAATATTACCCCGTTATCGGTCGACTTATTTCAAACATATTTTTAGCGATGACTATGCAGCAGGCTATTACAGTTATCCCTGGGCCGCCGTAATTGACAAGGATGCATTTTCATTATTCAAAGAAAAAGGTATCTTTGATCCGGCAACAGCTAATGCATTAAAAACTGATATTCTGGAACGGGGTAACAGTGTGGATCTAATGAAAGCCTATGTAAAATTCAGAGGTAGAGAGCCTAAAGTTGATGCACTATTAAAAAGTAAAGGGCTGGAATAAAAGCAGGATTAGACCGGCTATTTCGGGGAAAACTATTTGTTTTTGAAAATTTCAATAGCTATATTGCCACAAAATTTCGGACAAAGGGACATCCGATAATCAGGTTTTAGAGCTATACATGTTCAGGGAAGGATGGGTTTCTGATCAATTATGGCAAAGGCCAGTAAAACATCACAATGGGAATAAGCTTAAAGAATTACTTACGACCAAGCGTAACCAATATAGTCGTTACCATTGGAATTGCCATAGTATTATGGTTGAAAGAACTGCTTATCCCCACCCTACCCCATGTACTTAACCAGACAGCCATAGGTGAACTTTCAGATGCCACGTCCATCTGGCTTTCGTTATTCGCCACACTAGCTACCGGATATCTACTTTTCCTGCTTACTGAAAAGTTTAATTTTATTCAGAACCGTACCTACCTCCCCTTCTTCCTGTACGTAATTTTCAGTAGCACTCTCCCTGGCTTTTGGATTTTTTCCAACGGGAAAATCGGATTTCTACTGCTTTTGCTGAGTATCTGGGAAATACTTTCAACGTATCATAAGACAGATCCCACCAAATTAGTATTCAATGCATCAATGTTGTTGTCATTGAGCATTTTGATTGTACCGGAATATATCATTTTAGTTTTGTTTTTATTTATCAGCGTGTTTACCATCAACACCCTATCTTCACGAATTGTGCATGCAATCATACTAGGGTTAGCCACACCTGTCATTCTGTTAGGTGGAATTTATTATGCTACAGGTTCGCTACAGGAAAACACCATGCAATTCGTTCAAGGGCTGACGTTCAGGCTTCCGGCATGGGGAAATGATAATGTGTATATTATTTACCATATCGTCTTATTCCTGCTATCGCTCTTAGCGATAAGAGGCTGTCTCATGAATCGTTACCAAAGTAACATAAGTGAACGTAAAAACATTCATGTTATGATATGGCTTTTTGCTTTTCTGAGCATCATCATCACCCTGCGGATGGGGCAAAGCTCGGAAACATCAGCTGCATTTACAGGTATTATTGCTTTTCTGTTTGCCATCTTTTTTTCAAGCAACACATCTTCCAAAAACACTATTTTTTATTTCGTACTCGTAATGATATTTATAATTTATAACATCATCATGAGCTATGGAAGGATTGGTTGAATGGGGTTATATCGGATTATTCATTGCTTCGTTTCTGGCTGCCACCATTTTACCCATTGGCTCAGAAATCGTTTTTGCCGGCCTTATTTACGGAGGTTGGGATGTGTGGACATGCATTGCAGTGGCGACAATTGGCAATACACTCGGAGGTATAACAACTTACTGGCTTGGCCGATTAGGAAAGATCGAGTGGATTGAAAAATACATGAAAATCAAAAAAGAGAAAGTTGAACGGTTTGAACAAAAGATGTACAACCGTGGAGACTGGCTCGCTGTTTTTTCATTCGTACCAGGCATCGGCGATGTTATTGTTGTTGCCTGTGGATATTTCCGAACCAATTTCTGGGGTACAACTATTGCTATGACAATCGGGAAATTCGGGCGTTATGTAATCTGGATGTATGTACAAGGATGGCTAATGCACTAAAAGCGTTTTCTCCTGCTTAAAAGATGACTAATGGCTATCATGAGTTATTGACAATAACTCTGATAGTCGAAACTTTTTTATACATCTCCCAAATAGGTCTGTTGAATCTCATCAAATATCCGGAACAATTCATCGAGCGTTTCAGCCCTCAACATTCTGATCCTCATTTCACGAAAAAATGGGATACCCTTAAAAAGAGGAGAGGCTGCCAAATGGCGTCTGATGTGAAGAATTGCTTTTCTTTCATCCAGCCAGTTGATACTCTCATTGATTTGTCTTTTCAGTATATTAAACTGAAAATCAGATGATAATTCAGGAAGAGGTTCATTATGAAGTAAATAATGTTTCATTTCTCTGAACACCCAGGGCCTGCCAATGGATGCCCTTCCTACCATTACTGCATCAACACCATACGTTTGAAAACATTCTTTTGCCCTTTCGGGAGTAGTCACATCACCATTTCCGATAACCGGGATATGAACCGAAGGATGATTTTTCACCTCTCCAATCAAAGTCCAGTCAGCATCCCCGGTATACATCTGAGCACGGGTCCGACCATGAATTGCCAGAGCAGCAATGCCACAATCCTGCAACTGTTGAGCCAAAGAGACAATTATTTTAGAACGGTCATCCCAGCCCAATCTGGTTTTAACAGTAACAGGAAGAGAGACAGCTTTAACCACAGCAGAGGTAATGGCAAGCATCGTGGGAATATCACGGAGCAAGCCGGCGCCAGCACCTTTCCCAGCCACGCGCTTTACAGGACAACCAAAATTCAGATCAATAATATCAGGCTTAGCCTCGGCAGCAATTTTTGCTGCCTCTACCATAGAATCAATATCCCGACCATAAAGCTGAATAGCCACGGGCCGTTCCACGTCGCTCAAAATCAGTTTTTGCTCTGTCCGTTGCACGCTTCGTATCAAAGCATCGGCTGAAATAAATTCTGTATAAACCAAATCGGCTCCAAATTCTTTGCATAATAAACGGAAAGTCCGATCCGTAACATCTTCCATCGGAGCCAGAAACAAAGGATAAGAAGAAAAAGTACAATTACCGATCTGCATAGCGTAAAAATAAGCTGCAAAGATAGAGCGAAAATAAGTGGTTTCACATAACAAAACAGCGAGAGGAAGCAGAAACAAGATGCTTTATCCTTCATCTGAAGGGAATCCCATAAAGCGTGAAACCATGCATATTATTGATTTAATGATATTTGAAACACACAAAACAAAAGCAACAAGTATGGATAAATTCAATTATTATTGTATAACTTTGCGCCCCAAAATTCAGGCGGTACAAAGCCACCAATAAAATATCAATGTATGGACTCAATCACAACCATTGAGACTTTTATTCAACACATTCCCAAAGCAGAGCTTCATCTTCATATTGAAGGGACACTGGAACCTGAACTTATGATGAAGATTGCAAAGCGGAACGAGATTTCGTTAGACTACGAATCAGTGGATGAAATTAAAAAAGCCTATCAATTCAGCAACTTACAAGATTTTCTGGATATTTATTATGCCGGTGCAAATGTTTTAAGACACGAGACGGATTTCTTCGATCTGACGTGGTCGTATCTTACAAAAGCACATTCGCAAAACATTGTTCACACCGAAATCTTTTTTGATCCCCAAACCCACACAGAACGAGGAGTTGCATTCTCAACAGTTATTACCGGTATTCATAAAGCGCTTGAAAAGGCTCAAAACGAGCTTGGGATAAGCTCAAAGATTATCATGAGCATATTACGTCACCTGGATGAAGATTCGGCCTTAGAAACGCTTAAAGAAGCCCTTCCGTATAAAGAATGGATTACTGCTATCGGACTCGATTCGTCCGAAGTAGGCAATCCGCCGTCAAAATTTGCCCGAGTGTTTGAAAAAGCGAAGACAGAAGGATTTGAAACAGTGGCACATGCCGGGGAAGAAGGAGATGCCGGTTATGTACGCGAAGCAATTGAAATTCTGAAAGTATCGCGCATTGACCATGGCAACCGCTCGCTAGAGGACGAATTATTGATTAAGCATATTGTCGAGAATAAAATACCCCTTACTGTCTGTCCGCTGTCTAATTTAAAACTGAAAGTGGTAAAAGAGGCTATCGACCATCCACTGCTGAAAATGCTCAATCGGGGAATGGTTGCTACTGTTAATTCAGATGATCCGGCTTATTTTGGCGGATACATAAACGAAAATTTTCTGGCGATGTCTGAAGCTCTTAATCTTACGGCAAAACATGTACATCAATTATCACGCAATTCGTTTATAGCAAGCTTTTTAACTCAGGAAGAAAAAAGTAAATGGATCAGGGAAACCGATCTCTATTATGAACAATATCATGGCCGCATCGAATAATAAACCCGTTTTGATTATTCAAAATGCTACTGCTGAGTCGGCAGGTCTTTTTGAAGAATTATTAAAAGAAAACTCCATTCCATATCAGGTTGCTGACCTTGAAAAGAAAGAAAATCTTCCGCCAACGACAAATTTTGGAGCCATCATAGTGATGGGCGGGCCAAGCAGTGCTAACGATGCAACAGATGTTATGATTCAGGAACTCATAACGATTAAAGATACATTAGCGGCAGAAATACCTTATCTTGGGGTGTGTCTGGGGTTACAAACACTGGTAAAAGCTGCAGGAGGAAGCGTCATTCAATGCAAAGAAAAAGAGATCGGATTCAGAAAGAGCCAGGAAGAGTTTTTTAAAATAAAGCTATCCGAAGCCTGCAAAAATGATCCCCTTTTGCAGGCAATCGATGACGAGTTTCCGATCTTTCATTTGCATGGAGAGACAGTTGTGACAACAGATTCAATGCAGCTTTTAGGGAAAGGAAACGGATGTATAAATCAATTGGTAAAAGTTGGCAATAACAGCTACGGAATCCAGGGGCACATTGAATTAACCCAATCTCTATTTGGACAATGGATGGAAGATATAGTTGATTTTAAAACTATTGACAAGAACCAATACCAAGATGATTTTAAGAATCTATGGGCAGATTATCATAAAGCCGGCAAACAGTTCTTTCTGAATTTTCTGAATGTTGCAGGTTACTTAGAAAGGAAATAACCATGATTTGCTGAGCAAAAGAGGAACAGGAAGGTTACCAGCTTCCGCTTGCTCCTCCACCACCAAAGCCTCCGCCACCAAAGCCTCCGAAGCCGCCACCGTCGCTACCACCACCAAAGCCGGAATCGCCTCCAGAGCCAAAAAAGCCAGGAAAGAAGATGAATGGGGCTCCCCCACTCGTTCCGGAGCTGCCGAAATGATGGAAATGATTACGTCTTAGGAAAGAGATGAAAAAGACAATCAACATGATCAACAAAATCACCAATTCTGAGGAGTCATTTTTTTTAGCTTTCAGCGGGCTTGCCTTATAAAGACCCGAACATAACCCGATAATGACATTTGTAGCAGAATCAACCCCTTGAAAATATTGGTTTTGTTCAAATGCAGGAATCATTATCTGGTGAATTAACTGCGAAGAGATAGCGTCTGTAATTGTAGGTTCCAGTCCATAGCCTACCGAGATTCTTACATAACCGCGATCTGAATCCGATGTTTTTGGTTTTATGAGGATCATTAAGCCATTATCAATTCCCTTACGACCAACGCCCCATTTTTGAGCCAACTGATCCGTAAAATCGGTTATATCATAGCCATACAGGTTGTTCATGGTGACAATAGCTATCTGAGTAGAGGTAGAATCGTTGTAATTAACCAGTTTTTTCTCCAGATACGAAGCTTGTTCAGGTGTAAATATGCCGGCCAAATCGTTTACCAAACGGGGTGGTTCGGGACGTTTGGGAAAATCAGACTGAGCAAAAACAGACATAACTATTCCTGTGAACAAAAACAAGAACAATATTCTTTTTGGGAATGTATATTTCATAAAATTCATGCGATTAGGAACCGAAAGAAATTTCGTCAGGGAGTTCGTTCACGTCCGATTCCTGATGAGGAAAATGTTCTTTTAATTTTTCACCTGTAGCTAAAATGGAAGCTATCAAAGCTTCAGTATAATGATTTTCAGCAAATAATTTCATCATATTTGCCGATTGTTCATCCCAAAACGACTGGCTGACATGGTGATGAATCGCCGTATCTCCTATTATTGCCAATTTATGACTTTTCAAGGCTATGTAAAACAACACACCATTATGCAGTTTTGTTTTATGCATGCCAAGAGAATGGAATAATGAAACAGCACGTTTCAAGGGATCACCATTGCAATAAGATTCAATATGTACCCTAATTTCGCCAGATGTATTCAACTCCGCTTCGACGATTGCATTCAGAATAGCATCCTGCTGATCTTTTGAAAAGAAATGACTTACATCCATGTTTTCATCATTTTATATGATTTGAGAACAGTCTAAAATTTAACAACAGGCGCGGTTTGAGCTTCCTGCGTAGCTGTGAAATAGCCTTTTGCCTGGAAATTACCAAGACCGGCAACCATATTAGCTGGGAAACTACGAATCTGCGTGTTGAATTGCTGTGCTACTTCATTGTATTTTCGACGTTCAACAGCAATACGGTTTTCGGTTCCTTCCAACTGCGATTGCAAATCTAAAAAATTCTGATTTGCTTTCAAATCAGGATACCGTTCCACTGTTACCATCAAACGGGATAAAGCACTGGATAAACCCGATTGGGCTTTTTCGAATGCAGCCACATTTGTCGCGTTCAATTTGGAAGGATCAATTGTAATCTGGGTAGCTTTAGCACGTGCTTCGACAACTTCAGTCAATGTTTTTTCTTCATGTGTTGCATATCCTTTTACTGTTGCCACCAGGTTCGGGATCAAATCAGCACGCCTTTGGTATACGTTTTCAACATTTCCCCATTGTGATTTAACAGCTTCATCCTGAGAAACCAGGTTGTTGTAGGTACCAATACTCCAAAACACAAATATTGCCAAGACAGCAACTACGATTACTAATGCTACGACTCCCTTTTTCATGTGAGTATACTTTAATGATTTGATTAAAACAGAATGTGCTTATTGAATTTGTATCGCATAATAATTCGTCCCCTCGCCTACCATAAATGTCACGATACCTATTTTTTGATCATTTATTTTACATTCATGCTATTTATGATAATAGATTGAGATACAGAACGGATGGTAAAGATACAGCTTTTTTCCGTACTTTTGCAAATTCAAAAATATAGATTCCAGCTATTTTTCATAAGGAATTATATTACTTAAAATCAATAAAATAGAAATAGATATCAATTATTCATGAATATTGCGGCTTTAGTTTCAGGAGGCGTTGACAGTTCAGTAATGGTTCATTTGCTAAAAGAAGCAGGATATGACCCCACCATCTTCTATATCCAAATCGGGATGGAAGAAAAAGACGGATTTGTTGACTGCCCATCTGAGGAAGACATTGAAATTACATCGTTTATAGCAAAAAAATATGGTTGCCGCTTTGAAATTGTTTCGCTACATGAAGAATATTGGGAAAATGTAGTCAGCTATACTATTGATGCTGTAAAACGCGGCCTGACTCCAAATCCAGACATGATGTGTAACAAGCTGATTAAGTTCGGATCATTTGAACAAAAATGGGGAAAAGAATTTGATAAAATAGCTACTGGACATTATGCCACCACCACCATTATCAATGATAAAACCTATCTTTCAACGGCAGCAGACCATGTAAAAGATCAAACTTATTTTTTAGGACAGATTAATTACTTGCAGGTAAGTAAACTAATGTTTCCTATCGGCCATCTTCAAAAAAAGGAAGTGCGTGAAATTGCAGTAGCTGCGCAACTTCCAAGTGCACAACGTAAAGACAGCCAGGGAATTTGTTTCCTTGGAAAAATCAATTACAATGATTTTATCCGTCGTTATCTGGGAGAAAAAGAAGGATTGATCGTAGAGCTTGAAACCGGACGGATTGTAGGTAAGCACAAAGGATACTGGTTTCACACCATCGGTCAACGAAAAGGCTTGGGATTAAGCGGAGGTCCCTGGTTTGTAGTGAAAAAAAATCCAGAGGAAAATATTCTATATGTTTCAAACGGATATGATCCTGAAACACAATATGGAAAAACAATTAATCTACGAGGATTCCAATATATAACCGAAGATATCTGGGGAGATTTTCAGGATGAAAAAGAGATTACATTTAAGATTCGTCACACTCCGGAATTTACCAGAGGAAAATTGAAAAAAATAAATGATATTTTTCGGATTCAATCGGAAGAAAAAATTCAAGGCATTGCAGCCGGACAATTCGGAGTTATTTATGACAGCGATTCGCGCCTTTGTTTGGGAAGCGGGATGATTATAGAATAACTCACTTACAAAAATGAAAATATAGCTTATGCAATTATCTGATTTTGAAATAATGGCTCCTGTTGGTTCCTGGGAATCACTTACGGCAGCCATACAAGGAGGCGCCGATTCCATCTATTTTGGAATAGAAAACCTCAATATGCGTTCACGCTCATCCAATAACTTTACCATAAATGATTTAAGTACGATTGTATCTATTTGCAAAGAGAATGGCATTAAAAGCTACCTGACTTTAAATACCGTCCTTTATGATAAGGATATCTCGCTTATGCATAAGATCGCTGATAAAGCAAAAGAATCGGGTGTGTCAGCTATCATAGCATCGGACATTGCAGCCATGCAATATGCCAATCAGATCGGACTGGAAGTTCATCTTTCAACTCAGTTAAACATTTCAAATATCGATGCATTAAAATTCTATGCACAATTTGCCACTGTCGTTGTTTTAGCGAGGGAACTTAATTTAGATCAGGTTTCTGCTATCCATCAGCAAATTATCAATGAAAATATAAGAGGAAAAAATAATCAGCATGTCCGAATTGAAATGTTTGCCCATGGTGCACTTTGCATGGCCGTGTCTGGAAAATGCTATTTAAGTCTTCATGAAATGAATGCTTCCGCTAACCGGGGCGAATGTATGCAGGTTTGTCGCAGAGGCTATACGGTAAAGGACAAAGATTCAGATATTGAATTAGAGATAGATAATGAATACATTATGTCTCCTAAAGATCTGAAAACAATCCATTTCCTCAATAAAATGATTGATGCCGGCGTTACTGTTTTCAAAATAGAAGGAAGAGCACGCAGCGCCGAATATGTAAGAACAGTTGCCTCCTGCTATAAAGAAGCAATAATTGCTTATTTGGACAATTCATTCACAGATGAAAAAATTGCAGAATGGGACAGGCGTCTCAAGCAAGTTTTCAACAGAGGCTTTTGGAATGGATATTATTTAGGACAACGGTTGGGTGAATGGAGTAAAAATTATGGTTCTGAAGCCACCAAGCGAAAACTCTACATTGGTAAAGTTACCAATTATTTTAATCAAATTGGTGTTGCCGAATGCGTTATAGAAACAAACGAAGTCAACATAGGAGACGAATTACTGTTCGTTGGCGCAACAACAGGAAGCCAGCTTGAAAAAGTAAATGAAATCAGAGTCGATTTGCAACCTGTGGAATCGGCAAAAAAAGGTACCTATTTTTCTCTTCCTGTCGCTGAAAAAGTACATCGTAACGACAAAATCTATAAATGGATCGACGTCATTCCGGGAAAAAAATAGTCAATATTTTTATTTATCTGCATGATGAAACCATCTCAAAGTATGATGTGACACACGTTGAACAGGTTTGTTGAGCCATTTATTCAATTTAAAAGTCAACCAAGCACTCCCAGCTCCAAAAACAGCGCCAACCAATACATCCGATGGATAATGCACTCCTTCGTTCATACGGCTATATCCCACTGCAGCAGCCCATGTAAAAGAAGGAACAATAACATACCATTTTGGACAATACATACTTAACGAAGTAGCTGTACTGAAAGCCAAAGAAGTATGTCCTGACGGAAACGAAGGACTACCTTCCAACCCACGAGGATGAATATAACCCGGATAGGAAACATAAGGACGCGGTCTATCAACAGCATACTTCGTAGCTAATGTAAAAAAGCTTGATATTACTAACGAAGAACCCATGTACCATCCGCCTTCTGTTAGTGATTCGTCATTACTTAAATATCCAACTCCAAGCAAAACAACCGGGAGACCGACTGACACATAAGGAGTCGTATTGGATAAAAAGGTACTACTGCTATTGAGAAATGGAGTTGTGTGTGTGTTAATCGCGTGAAGCCATCGAGCATCCAGTGTTTGGCTTTCTGCCATACCAAAATGCAGAAAAAAAATAGTGGCAATCAAAAATATAGTTTTACTTTTCATACGATAAAAATTTCATTGTTAAAGGAAATATGGAGCTTACATGTCAAGATTATGATATTCATAAATGTACTTTACATGTCCTTCTCATACTTTCATTTTTTGCTCATTTCTAACATTTTACGAATAGGTTTTTCTGCTTTTAAGCGAACCGTTTCATCAATCTCAATAAAAGGAAATTCATTTTTCAAACATAAATACATTTTTTTTAGTGTATTCATTTTCATAAAGTTACAGTCATTACATCCGCAAGTACTGTCCAAAGGAGGAGCAGGAATAAACTCCTTTTGCGGAGATGCTTTTTTCATTTCATGAAGAATCCCGCTCTCAGTGGCTACGATAAATTGAGTTGCATCGGATGTTTTTGAATAATTCAGAAGAGCAAGTGTCGATCCGATGTAATCAGCAACGTTTAAAACAACACGCTGACATTCGGGATGTGCTAAAATTTTAGCCTGTGGATATTGATTTTTCAGATCTAAAATCTTCTCCAATGAAAATTGTTCATGGACATGGCAGGCGCCGTCCCATAAAAGCATATTGCGTCCTGTGACGCTATTTATATAGTTTCCTAAATTTCTATCAGGAGCAAAAATCAATTTTTCATCTTTGGGAAAGCTTTCTACAATCTGCCTGGCATTACTTGAAGTTACCACAACGTCAGTAAGCGTTTTTACAGCCGCAGAGGTATTGACGTAAGAAATTACCTTATGATCAGGATGAGCCTCAACAAAGAGCTTAAAATCGTCATATGGACAACTTTCGGCTAAAGAACAACCTGCATGCATATCAGGTAGCAAAACTTTTTTGGATGGATTTAGAATTTTGACTGTTTCAGCCATAAAATGCACACCAGACATCACGAATACATCAGCCTCTAATTGAGTTGCCTGTTGAGCTAAAGCCAAACTATCGCCAACAACATCAGCAATATCCTGAATTTCATCCTTTTGGTAATAGTGTGCTAAAATGACAGCATTCTTTTCTTGTTTCAATCGATTTATTTCACTCACCAGATCAATTGAATCGTCAATATGTTCATCCGCAAATCCATTTATCAACCAACTATTTTTTATATTCATATTTTAAATCTAAAGTCTTACTTGTTTCTGATGATGATATATTGTTGATAATGCTGATAACTTTTCAAAGAAAGGTGATTTCATGAAAGAAATATATTTTTGAAGAAGAAATCAACAGGTTTTGATGACTGTAAAATATTTATTTTTACGAGACAATGAAGTTATCAACAAGATATTCATAAAGTACAAAGTTAACAAGAAAATTACCTCTTTACAATTGCTGTAAGTTCAAAAAGGGGTGGATGAAATCAGAATAAGTTTTGAAAACTCTTTTTGGAAAAAAATTTGATTGCTCGCTTAAGAAAATATGCAACAAAAACAAGTACTCTGATGAAAAAGATATCTCAAATTAATAACAACTAATCAACAGTATTTTCAACTTGATTTTTTTGGCGGTAAATTATAGTATTTTGAATCATAAATGGTTATCCCATATTGTTTTATTCGTAAAAAAGAGTACATTTGCAAGAAACTTAAACAATAAGCTATGGGACATGTTTTGGATAAACTAGATAAAAAGATATTGCATTTCATATCGCAGAATGCAAGAACTCCTTTTCTGGAAATTGCACGTGAATGTAACGTATCGGGTGCTGCTATTCATCAAAGGGTTCAAAAACTAATGCAACAAGGTGTTATACGTAGCTCTGAATTTGTAATAGATCAATATAAAGTAGGTTATCAGACATGTGCCTACATAGGAATTGTACTGAAAAGCAATGTTGAATTTCAAGATGTTGTAAATCATATAAAGGAAATACCCGAAGTTGTCGAGTGTCATTATACAACCGGAAAATATGCTATGTTCATAAAAATTTATGCTAAGGATAACCGTCATTTACTAAGATTATTGCTGGATAAATTGGCTGTTATTCCGGGGGTTGCAAATACTGAAACCTTTCAGCTTTCTTTAGAGGAAATTTTCAGAAGACAATTGTCAGTGTTTGGAGAAGAGGTAAATACGGAACAGGATAAAAATTAAAGGTGCGTGATTAGTTTTGATGAATTTTGTCAGGTCTCACCGTTTTTTGAAAAAAAGTGGGGAAGAAAAATAGCCAGGATCATTTACAAAATTACTGCACAGGAAAAAATTTACTCTGTAAGTCTGCTTGCACAAAGTAAGAGTTACAATGATCATGAATTTTTAGATGAGATTTTTAGGTCGTTTGGCGTAGATACTTTTGTCGAAAATCCGGAAAATATACACTATTTTATTGATAACGAAAGATTTGTAACAGTTTCAAATCATCCTTACGGAACATATGACGGGATGTCAATAATTCGGATTCTTCGTGATGTAAGACCTGACATTAAGGGATTGACTAATTTTTTTCTAAGCTTTATAAAGCCACTTTCTCCTTACTTTATTCCTGTAAATCCATTTCAAAAAAACACAAGTAACCGGTCGAGTCTTCCCGGATTACGAGTTGCAAGAAAATGGCTGGATGAAGGTCATCCTCTTTTTTTCTTTCCCTCAGGACAAGTTTCGCATATCGATAAGCGCCTTAAAATAAGAGACAGAGAATGGCAATTGTCTTCTGTAAAGTTTATTCAGAAGGCAAAAGTTCCTATTATCCCTATTTATTTTTACGGGCATAACAGTTGGTTTTTTTTATTGACAGGCCTTATTCATCCTATCATCAGGTCGATGTTTATCTCAAGGGAGGTGGTGAATAAAAAAGGTAAAGTTATCCGGTTACGGATAGGAGAACCTATTTCGGTCGAAGAACAAAACCGTTTTAAGGATCCGAAAATATTTGGTAAGTTCCTTTATGACAAGACTTACGCCCTGAAAAAAGCGGCAAAACATATACAATAATTATTCGTCGAAAGAGATTAATCGGGAGCCATCCTGCTCTTCCGAAATAATAAGTTTCAATGTTTCTTCCGGTAATATTGTTTCTATTTTTTCAGGCCACTCTATAAAGCAGTAATTCCCACTGTAGAAATAATCTTCGTATCCGAAATCAAATGCTTCTTCAAGTTTATTGATTCTATAAAAATCAAAATGATAAATAGGGTTGCCAGTCTTTGTATCATATTGATTTATAATGGCAAAAGTAGGACTGCTAATGTTGTCGGATACTCCCAGCTCGTTGCATAAAGCATTGATAAATGTTGTTTTTCCAACACCCATGGGTCCGTAAAACGCTATGATCTTATGTTTCTGCAAAAAAGGAATCAATTGTTTTGCAGCTTCAGAAAGTTTTTCAAGTGAAGAAATTTGAATTTTCATACGTAACAGATAGAATCAATTTTAGATATGAAAGAGAGCAATTGAGTCTTCTATAATTTCAGATAGAACTTCCGAAACAGTGAGTCCGGCATGTGGAATTTGTTGAGGAATAAAACTGGTAGGAGTCATTCCCGGAGTGGTATTTACCTCCAATAAATTGATTTTATTTCCATTCGTGATAATATAATCTATTCTGGCAATGCCTCTACATCCCAGAATGTTATATATTTTTGATGTAGTTTGTTGAATTTGTTGTGTTAATTCAGGAGATATACGGGCAGGAGTAATTTCTTCCACTTGGCCTTTGTATTTTGCATCGAAGTCGAAGAATTCATTTTTTGATACCACTTCCGTAACGGGCAAAACTTTTTCTCTCTTATTTGTTTTGAAAATTCCGTTAGTAACTTCAGTTCCTTCTAAAAAGCTTTCAATCAACACTTCTTCTGCTTCTTCAAATGCTTTTTTAATAGCAGGTTCCAATTTATTAACCTCTTTTACTTTGGTAACACCAAAACTTGACCCCCCTAAATTAGGTTTTACGAAACAAGGCAACCCAACTTCAGATACTATCTTTTCACCTTGATAGAGTTCATTACGTTTTATCCGAACAGAAGGAGCAACAGAAATGCCAAATCCTTTAAGTAGTTGATTGCAAATATATTTATTATATGTTAGGGCCGAAGTTAGTACATTGCAGGAAGTGTAAGGCATATCAATCATTTCAAAATAGCCTTGTAGTCGTCCATCTTCACCCGGAATGCCGTGGATCGTGATATAAGCACAATCAAAATGAATTTCTTGTCCGTTTAGCCTGAAGGTAAATTGATTTTTATCAATTGGCAGAGTTGATTCACTTTCCAGTAAAACGTGCCAGTTGTTTTTTTCAATTACAGTAATGAAGGGATTAAATTTTGATTTATCCAGAAAAGAGACAATCCCTTTGGCGCTTTTGATGGAAACAACCACTTCAGATTGTTCTCCTCCGGCAACAACAGCAATGTTCAATTTTTTATACATGATATTGATTAATAATTGAATACAACAATATTTTATGAACTGAATCAGCGTACAAAGTTACTTTAATTTGTTCATTTGATAGCAAAAATGTCTTTTTACCCTATTTTTGTGCAAATATATTTGAGAGAAAACTGATAATGAATATTCCAAAGATGAGAATTGATAAACGTCATTTACTTTTTGTTGCTGCTATGGCGTGGTTAGTCGCAAGCGGCATGTTATTTTGGCGCAGCACCACATATTTTGAATTGAGAAAGGGATGGAAGCTTGAGACAGCAGCTTCTTTAGTGGGAGGAATTCTTTTTTTCAGAGTACTTTTTTTGCGAATCTCATCAAAGCATATAAAGCGTATCATTTCACTGGAGAAACGAAAACCTTCTGTATTCTCTTTTTTCAGTAAACGCTCTTACTTATTGATGGCAATAATGATTTCAGGCGGTGTTTTATTACGCGAAAGCCATATTTTACCTACCTATGATCTTTCATTTTTCTATTTTTTCATGGGAACCCCTCTTTTTTTATCATCCATTCGATTTTTCAAGGCATGGGTTCGTTATCCAATTGAAGTTTTAGATGTCGAAAATTGATTTTTTAGGGGGTTCAATGAGAAAAATGATCATTTTTCGCTCATATTTCTGTCAAAAAGTAGGGCTAAAATCAATTTAACTATTATTTTTTCCAAAAATTGATTTGAACTACATCAGTATATAAAAAAGATATTCTATCTTTGTTCCCATAAAATTAAAATAAGAATTGATTATGGCAAAATTACGTTTTTCCGCATTGCAAGAGCTAGCAACTCGAACACCGCTAGAGGTGCAAACTCCATCTAACCTTGAGAATTTTTTCGGAATCAATGTTTTTGATAAGAAAAAAATGCAGGTTTATCTTTCGAAAGAAGCTTACAAAGCCGTAGTTGAAGCAATTGAAGAAGGAACTACTATCGACCGGAAAGTGGCTGATCAAGTTGCAACAGGTATGTGCAAGTGGGCTAAAGAACGTGGAGCAACTCATTATACACACTGGTTTCAGCCTTTGACTGACGCCACTGCAGAAAAGCATGAACGTTTGTTCGATTTTGGAGAAAATAACGAAGTTCTGGAACGTTTTTCCGGAAAACTATTAATTCAACAAGAACCAGATGCTTCTTCCTTCCCAAGCGGAGGTATTCGTAATACATTTGAAGCACGTGGTTATACCGCCTGGGATGTTTCTTCCCCTGCTTTTATTGTTGATCACACATTGTGTATTCCTACTATCTTCATTGCTTACACCGGAGAAGCATTAGACTATAAAACTCCGTTACTTCGTGCCTTGAGTGCAGTTGATAAAGCTGCCGTACGTGTTTGCCAATATTTTGACAAAGATGTGAAGAAGGTTAATGCTAATTTAGGTTGGGAACAGGAATACTTTTTGATTGACAAAGCTTTATATAATGCACGTCCTGATTTGGCATTAACAGGCCGTACCTTGATGGGCCATGCTTCTGCAAAAGATCAACAATTGGAAGATCACTATTTTGCATCCATTCCTACCCGTGTGATGGCATTTATGAGTGAATTGGAATTGGAAGGTCATAAATTAGGTATTCCTTTGAAGACCAGACATAATGAAGTAGCTCCAAATCAGTTCGAATGTGCTCCGATTTTTGAAGAAGCAAATCTTGCAAATGATCACAACCAGCTTGTGATGGATTTGATGAAACATATTGCACCAAAGCATAATTTTGCTGTTTTATTACACGAAAAACCATTTGCCGGCATCAATGGATCAGGGAAACACAACAACTGGTCGTTGAGCACTAATACAGGCGTGAATTTATATAGCCCGGCTAAGAATCCCAAAGGCAATTTATTGTTCTTGTCATTTATCGTGAATACACTGAAAGCAGTACATGATAATCAGGATTTATTACGTGCTTCTATTATGAGTGCAGAAAACTCGCATCGTTTAGGTGCTAACGAAGCTCCTCCTGCAATTTTGTCTGTATTCTTAGGTTCATATTTAACCAATATGCTCGATAACTTAGCTGAAAAAGTTTCAGATTCGCGCATGACGCCAGAAGAAAAGACGGCATTGAAATTAGGAATTGGCCGCATTCCAGATATCCTTTTGGACAGCACAGACCGAAACAGAACATCGCCGTTTGCATTTACAGGCAATCGTTTTGAATTCCGCGCTGTTGGTTCATCTGCCAACTGCGGCTCGGCTATGACAGCTCTGAACGCAGTAATGGCTGCTCAATTGACAAAATTTGCCGACGAAGTTGATGCTTTAATTGCAACCGGCAAGGGGAAAGATGAAGCGATTTTTAATGTTATGAAACGCCTGATTATTGAATCCCGTCCTATTCGTTTTGAAGGGGATGGTTATTCCAAGGAATGGGTGGAAGAAGCTGCAAAACGTGGGTTAACCAACATTACGACAGCTCCGGATGCTATTAAGAAATATCTTGATAAAGAATCAGTTAAGTTACTTACAGGACTAGGTGTTTATTCTGAAGTGGAACTGCATAGTCGTGTTGATGTTGAGTTTGAGAAATTTACTAAGAAAATTCAGATTGAAGCTCGTATTTTGGGTGATTTGGCAATTAACCATGTTGTACCAACTGCTATTGCTTATCAAAACCGTCTGATTGAGAATATTCGTGGTATGAAGGAAGTCTTTGATAGCGAAGAGTTCGAAAGATTGGCAAGTGATAGGAAGAACTTGGTACGTGAGATTGGTGAACGTATTGTGGCCATCAAAACAATGACTTATGAAATGGTTGAGGCTCGAAAAGTTGCCAATAACATTGAAAATGTAGAAGAAAAAACATTTGCTTATAGCACTACCGTTCGTCCATATTTTGATAAAATCCGTTATCATATTGATAAGCTGGAAGAAACGATAGATGATGAAATTTGGCCATTGCCAAAATATCGTGAATTGTTATTCATGAAATAATTTTCAGCGATAACAGTTTGAAAAATAGCGGTTGTTTCAGAGCGAAGCGGCCGCTTTTTCTTTTTAAATACATAGGTGCTTTAGTCCCAATGGATTCAGTATCACGATCTCTTTTTTATCGACTGCGATCAATTTCTCCTCTGTCATTTCACTGATTGTGCGTGCTAAAGCCGGACGTGTTACGCCAAAAAGATCAGCCAGTGCCTGCTGGCTTTCTGGAATTATAAAGTGGGTAGAACCTGTGTTTTTTATTTTCTCCAAAAAGAACAGGGCTAGTTTGCTTTTAATCGTGCCAAATTTCAGAAACCGGATTTTATCCGTTAGAAATTGTGTGTGATCTGAAATCATGCGTAAATAGTTGTCTAATATTTTCGCATTTTCTTGCAGGAGCCTGCTAAAGCTTTCTTTTCCGATCGTCAATATCGATAGCGGGGAGATTGCCGTTACGTTGATGGGAAACAGATTATTAGTGGCGTAAATAAAAGCAGGGGCTAGGATATCAGGTGCTTTTAGGATAGCAATAGTTACCATCTTACCCGTCGGATCCGTCATGTCACAACGTACAGAACCTTCAAGAATCATCATTAATGCAGCGCACCGATCCCCTTGCAGTGCTACTATCTCTCCTTTGCTAAAGGTTGTAACAGGTTGATTGTGTAATATTTTTTCCAGATGGTCATTCGGAATGTTTTTGAATAACGGACTTTTGGGTAATTGCTTCATAGTGTAGTGATTGTGTTTTATCATACAAAAATAATGATTCTCTGCAGTTTTTATGATTCGAAATCATAAAATGGATTTTTATACTTCGAAATTGTGCGCTATAAATTTAGGAGTGTAATGTATGTTACAGTTTTTGCCGTTTCGCGTGTACTACTTTTGTGGTCGAAAAAGATGTCAATCTTGAGTTGACACAAAAACCGAGTATTCATTTCTAAATTTTATTATATGTCAATGTTTTGTTATCAATGTCAGGAAGCGGCAAAAAATACCGGATGTACAATTCGCGGCGTTTGCGGAAAGACGGATGAAGTGGCAAATTTACAGGATTTGTTGGTATATGTCTGCAAGGGACTTTCATTTGTGACACTTGAGGCTAAAAAGCAAACAATTAATACAGAAAAAGAGGATAGGTTCATTGTCAAGTCATTGTTTGCAACGATTACCAATGCTAATTTTGATCCGGAAATGTTTGTCAAGTCTATAAAGACAGGTATTGCGTTACGTGATTCATTGAAAAGCAGATTGCAAAATGTTCGGTTTGAGCATGACTCGGTTTTGTGGACAGGCAACGGGAAAGAAGAATTCGAAGCAAAGGCGCTTGAGATAGGGGTTGAATCAACCGATGCCAATGAAGATATCCGTTCCTTGAAACAATATGTCATATATGGCATTAAAGGATTAGCCGCTTACGTTGAACATGCATTTGTGCTTGGTTATGAAGATCGTGATTTATATGTGTTTATTGAAGAATCCCTGGTAATGACTACACGCGAAATGAGCGTGAATAGCATGCTGGATTGGGTATTGAAAACAGGGGAATATGGAGTGAAAGGCATGGCGTTGTTAGATAAGGCAAACACATCGACTTATGGCAATCCTGAAATAACTAAAGTAAAGATTGGGGTAGGGAAGAACCCCGGTATTTTAATCAGTGGGCACGACCTGAAAGAGCTGGAAGATTTGCTGGAACAAACTGAAGGTACCGGCATTGATGTGTACACGCACTCAGAGATGTTGCCAGCCAATGCTTATCCTCAATTCAAAAAATTCAAACATCTGGCAGGAAACTATGGCGGGGCATGGCATCAACAGTTGAAAGATTTTGAAGTATTTAACGGCCCTATCATCTTTACTACCAATTGTTTGGTCCCTCCGCGAAAAGATACGACTTATAATCACCGCGTGTTTACGACAGGTGTTACCGGAATGCCGGAATGGACTCATTTGACAAAGCAATTGCCAAATGGACAAAGGGATTTTTCGGAGGTTATCACCCTGGCAAAGCAATGCCCGCCACCCACACAGCTTGAGAGCGGAGAAATCACTATCGGGTTTGCGCATAACCAGGTGTTACAATTGGCCGATAAGATTCTGGATGCTGTACAATCAGGAGCAATAAAGAAAATGGTAGTGATGTCAGGTTGTGATGCACGTCAGAAATCACGTGAATATTATACCGATTTTGCCCAAAATCTTCCAAAAGATACGGTTATACTGACTTCGGGTTGTGCAAAATACCGCTACAATAAATTAAATCTCGGCGACATTAATGGCATTCCCCGTGTGTTGGATGCCGGTCAATGCAACGATTCCTATTCCTGGGCTGTTGTGGCATTGAAACTGAAGGAAGTCCTGAATCTGAAAGATATCAATGAATTACCGATTGTATTCAATATTGCCTGGTATGAACAAAAGGCGATCATTGTACATTTGGCCTTGTTATACCTTGGAATAAAAGATATGCATATCGGGCCGACATTACCCGCATTTTTTACCCCTAATGTTTTGGCCGTTGCAAAAGAAAAGTTTGGAGTAGAGACGATTACTACCGTCGAAGAAGATATGAAATTATTCGGACTTAATTAAACTGTAAAGCAATGGAAGAGAAAGATATTTTGATCTGTACCTGTAACGAGATTTACAAAAGTACAATCGTCAAAGCCATCAGGGAGAAAGGGTTGAAAACCGTAGAGGAAGTAGGGGAGGAGACCACTGCTGGAACGGTTTGCGGTCAATGCCAGGACGACATTCAGGATATTTTGAACGAACTGAACCTGTAACCTGTTTTGCTTATAAGAGGAGAACCTCTGTGCTTATGCTGTAAGGCATGCATAGAGGTTTTCTATTGCTTTCTCGTTATCCGCCATCACGTATAACACATCCCCATTCATAATTTTAGTAGCCCCGTCGGAGAAGAAGAATTTATTTTTACGCTCAATTAGTGCAATAATGATTGTGTCGGGAAGTTTCAAGTCAACAATTGACTTCCCGATGCAATGGAAGCTTGCATCAACAGGAATTGCTTTATAAATCGATTTGGTTCCCCAAGCCATTTCCAGATCGATCACTGATTTTCTTTTTAAATTCATAGGGACTGTTAGTTTCAGCCATTTTGCAACAAGCGGAAGTGTTGTCCCCTGAATAAGGACAGAAGTGATGGAGATAAAAAAGACTACGTTGAAAATAACAGATGCTTTGCTAACTCCTGCCAGAAGAGGATAAGTAGCCAGCACGATAGGGACTGCACCGCGCAATCCTACCCACGACACAAACAATTTGTCTTTCATATGCATTCTGAAAAAACTCAGGGCCAGAAAAACGCTTAGCGGGCGTGCTATGACAATTAAAAAAGCCGAGATAAGTAATCCTATTCCGAGGTAAGGGATAAGCTGTTTAGGCGTAACTAAAAGGCCTAACGTAATGAACAGGATGATCTGCATAAGCCATGCCTGTCCATCGAAGTGTTTTGTGAGGCTTTTTTTGTGGATAAAGTCAAGGTTACCCAAGACATAGGCAGAAAGATAGACAGCCAGAAAAGCGTTTCCTCCGATAAAATCAGTAAAAGAAAATATGAATAAGACAAATGTGATAAGTAGTACTGAATAGAGCCCTTCAAACTCCAGTTTAATCCAGTTGAAGACTTTATGCATGAGTAATCCCATTCCATACCCAATCACTCCGCCGAGGATCATTTGTTTGAAAAACATGAACAGTAATGTTGACACTGAGGCTTCTTTGTTGGCCAGCAAAAAGGTAAATGAAATGGTTAGAATATAAGCCATTGGGTCATTGCTCCCACTTTCCAGTTCCAATAATGGTTTGAGTTGCCTTTTCAGACCGATGCTGCGGGAACGCAAAATAGAAAATACGGCTGCTGCGTCTGTTGACGAAACAATTGATCCGACCAATAATCCTTCAACGATAGACCAATGAGCTATCCATGCAACGAACAGGCCAACAGACACTGCTGTAATAATGACTCCCAACGTTGAAAGCGAAATCCCATGCCAGAGGACAGGCTGGATGTCTTGCTTCTTTGTTTCCAGACCTCCTGAGAAAAGGATAAAACTAAGTGCAAAAGCTCCAATGAACTTTGCGATTTTCGGATCATTAAACACAATCCCACCTGGTCCGTTTTCGCCCGCCAGCATGCCGATAAATAAGAAAAGCAGCAGGGTAGGGACTCCATATTTGGTGGTATGACTCGCCAATAGACTTGCAAATAACAATATTGACCCCACTAACAATATATTGTCAAGGGTTATGTGGGTAAAATCCCCGAATAAAGTATTTGAAAGGAGTAGCATTAAAGTTGATGTCTATTGTTAATTCTCATTTGTAAGGCTTTGATATTCAGGATGCCGTTTGATATAAGCTTCTGCAAAGGAACAGACAGGAATCACTTTTAGGTTCTTTTCGGAAGCAAATTCCAGCGCTTTTCGGACCAGTGCAGCCCCCATGCCCCGACCTTCGAGTATGTGAGGCACGTAGGTGTGAGTAATGACCATTGTGTCATGATTTAGAAAGTATTCTAAAACAGCCTCTCCTTCGTCAACTTTCAGTTCAAATTGATGTTGTTCTGTGTTATGAAAAATCAAATATTCCATTTATATCTGTTGAGTCGTTTTATTGTTGATCTGATGGATTGAATAATAGAATAAATAATGCGGGGAGAAGACAACTTCAGTAGTTAGCATATGGTAAATTATAGGGAAGTGTCCAGGGAAACATATTGGCTTTTGGATGTTTTGTGACTGGGACCAGAAACCAGGTATATCCAACAATGGATAGCATCTCCGTCCCATTCGGGAGGATACACTACTTCACACCGGCCTGCATTACGGGTAGAAACTTCTTTTTTCAGCAAGGCTTCCTGTTTCGTAGGGTTTGCCAGCACGATACAAATCTTATCCAGCGGTGATATACCTATGAATTCTGACGTATCCACCCATGTCAGTTCCAGCGAGGAAGGGGATAGCCGTACAGCCTTAAGCTGTTCGACGGGAGTCACTGACCCTTCTGCCACGATCAGCTCGGAATAGTCGAAAGTGAAATCGGGGAATGTCCCTTTAACGGCATTGCGCATGGCAACAGATACTACCCTGTTGACGCCACTTGTGGATCCGAAGGTGATTTTGAACAGTTCGCGCATGTATTTTATTTCCTTGTTTATCAGGCCAAATTTAAGACGTTGCGCTTGTTGTTTTTCTGTATTGGGGTTTGATGCCTGCCGGTAGACTTTAATGATGTTGGTGCCGTCTTTCATCACGGCGGAAACCGTGTCTCCAAGCCTTCCCGAGATGGTCCCAAAAGCGAAAGATTTGATGCGTGCCATATAGATCTGTTTTATTAACGATAGATACACCTTTGTTGCTATGAGATAGTTCCCGTTTAGCGAAGCAGGTAATTCTTGTAAAAACACAAAGATAGTATATTTTTTAATAAAATAATGTCTTCCCATTATCAATGTTTTTCCGATGTTATATCGAGGCTATACCGATGTAACACCGAAGGAGAGACGGAGGATGATCGATGGTAAGACGGAGCAAAGAGGGAGGAATGTCGGACGATAGTCGGAAGATTCACGGAGGATTGTCGGACGATCTAAGGTTTGTATTCTTCGATTAAATTTAAAGAACGACACAAAAGAGAGTTATTTTTCTGGTGTAACAGCTATTATTACGGTTACAAATATACATATTTTTTATGAAAATCCAATAGCTGTTTTAAGGGATTGGGGAGGGGAAGAGGTGTTTTTTATTGCTATTTCTTTGTGTATTTCGATATAGCCATTCTTTAATCAGGCATTTTTGATTAATCAACATTCTGTATTCAGGCTCCACGGCAGATTAATGAATAGCTGCATGACTGAGTAACAAAAACTGCACATAACAATGAAAGTTATGCTGTTGACTATGTTTAAACAGCCTTTGTTTTATGCTGCGCTTCAAGATCTTCCTTAGATATATAACAGTCGATAAGTGTTGAAACGTACAAATTTGCTGTTTTTTCTGCGAATCATTTGGTGTGCGTATTCATATTAAAGTTCTGGAATCTGGCAAGACATAATTTTTTTAAGGGTGACTATATAGCTTTTATAACAACAAAAGAAAAAACTGAATACCCATAACGATAAAATAGAGGTGCAGGTGTATCGAATAATTTTTTGTCTATTTTCGTTTTTTCCTGATGATATGACAATAAGAAGAATACAGGCAACAAGTTCATTTATTTGCTATAAAGGGATATATGGAAGCAAAATATAAACATATGCTAAAATATTTATTGTGATTTTTAGCCACTCTATAGTTATTTTGTTACAATATTTTCTACCTTTGCGCTCGTGCTATTTAGTTGTAGTTTCCAGCAAAACCATACCATGAATGAACAAGAAGCACTCCTTTTAGCTCAGCTCAAAGCAGGAAATGATAAGGCGTATCGTTATCTTTTCGACCATTTTTATGTCTCTCTCTGCCGTGTAGCTAATATGTATGTTGAGGATCACTTTACGGCAGAAAATCTGGTTGGAGATTTGATGTTAACACTTTGGGAACAAAGGGAAATTCTTGAAATTCACACTTCGCTTCGGGCCTATCTTTTTACTGCCATTCGCCGTCGATGCCTTAACTATCTGCAAGAAGCTCATGTGACCCGGGAAATATCCCTCTCAGATGATGTCTCGTTCATAGCTTTATCCGAGAGCGATTCAACTCCGTTAGGGACGCTGATTGAAAAAGAGCTGGAAGAGAAAATAGCTTGTTGTGTGTCGGAACTACCGGATGAATGCCGTGCGGTGTTCTTGCTAAGCCGGCAAGAACAACTTTCGTATGATGCTATTGCTACAAAGCTTAGTATTTCTCCCAATACAGTGCACTATCACATAAAAAATGCTCTTGCTACTTTGCGAAGGCAGTTGAAAGAGTATTTGCCAATCCTTATTTTTATCATTGCTTTGTCCCTGCTTTAGATTATCAGCCAGAGGAAATGTTAAATCTTTTTGCAAGAGAAATTTTAACATTTTGAGGCTACCCTTTCTTTTTTATTACTTGTCTATCTTAATAACAGCTGGTATATGAATCAAACTTTTGAAAACGACGAACGGATTGATGATTTAATTGTTGATTATTTGAGTCATCAATGTACTGTAGGTGATGAGAGAGAGCTCCAGGCGTGGCTTGCTCTTTCAGAAGGGAATCGTCGTTATTTTATTGAAATACAGGATATTTGGAATAGCTCTGGAATAGACGACAAGTCTTTTTTTAATAAAGATGCAGCTTACCGTCGATTCAAAGAACGGATAGTCTGGGCACAACGGGCAGAAAAGAGACAAAATTATCATCACATTTCCATTCTTTTACGCGTTGCTGTCGCAGTCCTTGTCTTTGTAACAGGCAGTCTGAGTTATTATGCTATTAATAGTTATTTGATTCAACATAATACGAAACAATATGCAATTTATGTCCCCTATGGAGCAAAAACAAGAGTCGTTTTGCCTGATCACAGTGTAGTGTGGCTTAATGCGGGAAGTACGTTGCAGTACGGGCAGAACTTTGGGCAAAAAAGTCGTCAGGTGGCATTGGTAGGAGAGGGTTATTTTGAGATAGCTCATAATCCTGCCATGCCTTTTACGGTAAAGGCAAACGAAGCATCCATAAGAGATTTAGGAACAAAATTTGATGTGAAAGCGTATCCTGAAGACAGTCATTTGAGTGTAACACTTTTACGCGGGTCAATTCAACTGACAACCATTTATCATCCCGAACATCCTCTACTGTTGAAACCGAACGAATTGGCTGTGATTGATAAAAGAAACAAAGGAATTGAAATTAAACGTGTTGATGCAAGTGAAGCGGCTGCCTGGACAGAAGGAAAAATTGTTTTTGACGAAGAATATTTTGGACAGATCATTCGCCGATTGGAACGGGACTATAATGTTGTCATTGATATAAGAGATCCACAACTATACCATTTGCGTTTTTACGGCGATTTTAGCCAGGCGCAAAGCATTCAGGAGATTCTAAATGTCATGACTGCAAATAAAGAATTTCATTATACTATGGCCCAAAATCATATTACGATCTACCAATAGTTGGTAGATGAAGTGCAATTTTTTAATCTTAATTCTATACGCCTATGAAAAACAGGTCTTAACCCTCCTTACAAAAGAAACCGAAATATGTTGCAGCATATCCCGATTTCATTTCAGACAAAAACGTTTGGTGTTCGTGTTTATCTAATTGTTCCTGCAAAGATACAACAACTTTCTGACATTTAGATCAACATTCATTTTTATGGTCTTGCCTGTCCGGGATATTCGGACAGAAATCACTGATTTTTTCGGTCCACAAAGAACCGGGAGCAAGTGGTTTGTACATTACCTATTTGTTCAATTTGAATTATTGATGGAACAAACATGACTTATAACCTAACAAAGGGAATAAATGCATGTAAGTTTCATGCGGGCTATTAAACTCAAAATTAATTACGTATGAAAAAGATCAGGTACATTCTGTTTTTGTTGGCCCTTTTTATGGCAACTGCCGCTTTCAGCCAACAAAAGAAGGTGACGCTTTCACTTAAAAATGTTACAGTGAAAACCGCCTTAGAAGCATTGAAAGCACAAAGTGGGTTATCCTATTGGCTTAATACCAATGATGTGAACTTACAAAAGATTGTTTCTGTTAACCTTAAGAACAAAACGGTGGAAGATGCGCTGAAGGAAATTCTTAAAGGACAAGATGTTCGTTATCAAATAACAAACGATCATATTGTCATTTCGAAAACATCCCGAAGCCCTGAACCTAAACATGAAACTTCTCCATCATCATCGGGAGAGATGCGAAAGATTGTTGGGACAGTAACCGATGAGAAAGGGCAAGCTTTACCAGGTGTTACAATTACAATAAAAGGGACTACCAAAGGTACAATAACAGATACAAATGGTAATTACGTTCTTCCAAGCGTTTCTTCAAATGCAATGTTGGATTTTTCTTTTGTTGGCATGCAAAGCAGAGATGTAAATGTTGGGAATAGTGATGTTATCAATGTAGCATTAAATGAAGCAGCTACTAATTTAAATGAGGTGGTAGTAATCGGTTATGGTACAGAGCAATGTAAAAGTGTTGTTGGTGCTGTTGATCAGATTTCATCTAGCAAAATTGAAGATCGCCCAGTGAGTAATCTAACTCAAGCATTGCAAGGGGCATCTCCTAATCTCACGATTCAACAAACCAGTATGGACCCAACGAATAACCAAATGAATATAAATATTCGTGGCATCAGTACTATGAATAATAATGACCCATTGGTTGTTATAGATGGGTTGGTTACAAACCTGAGCAGCCTGAATGAATTAAATCCTTCTGATGTTGCAAACATTTCTATTTTGAAAGATGCCGGTAGTGCGGCAATATATGGGTCTCGTTCATCGAATGGTGTGATTCTGGTTACAACAAAAAAGGGGATGCTTGATTCTAAGCCTGTCATTCGTATGTCTTCATTGGTTGGGATACAAAGCCCTGATGTCTTGTATAGGCCTGTGGCTGGATATGAAAATGCAATACTTAAAGATGAGGCAGCATATAATACAGGAAATCCACTCCCATACTCTCCAGCGCAAATACAAGACTTGCAGAAAAATGGAGCGAATAGCAAATGGTTTTTGAATCAAATATTGCAAAATGCCTTGCAACAGAATTATGACTTTAGTATAAGTGGAGGTAGTCAAAATTCAACATATAGAGTCTCAGCAAGTTTTGTAAATGAGCCCAGCAATTTTGTGTCAGGTAATTTTGGAACTTATGGTATGAAACGGTATAATTTCAGGACTAACCTTGTTAATCAATATGGAAGATTCAAACTGACAACAATTATGTCATATGCACGTTCAGAAACAAATGCTCCAAATGGTAGCGTAGGGAATTTGATAGCTGATGGGAGACGTATTCCTAATTATTATTATTATCAACAACAAGCACCTAATGGGCATTTTTTGATTAATGACGTTTTGTCTGAGTTCACCCCATTGGGCACCCTTGAAGCAGCTGGTTTTAATAAATATGATCTAGATTACATAAACGGAAGCATTGCTGGTGAGCTGAAGATTACTCATGGATTGACAGCCAAAGCAATGGTAGGCCTTGATTTATATGCAAATCATAGGTATAGTAGAAGTTTACAAGTGCCATATTACGCTAGTGATACTGCAACAACACCTTCAATTTATCAAAATATTGGAGGACAAACCAGTGATTGGAATCAGAAGGATTATATGATTAATACACAATTTTTGTTAGATTACGACCAAGTATTTAATAAGTTACACCATGTGAGTGGTCTGTTGGGTGTGTCTAATGAGTCACATTCTACTTATTCTAATGATATATGGATGAATTATGTAGATCCTGAGCTTGGAACTCCTACCTCGCAAACTGCATTAGCTGGAAATATAGGAGGAGATACTTCGCCAATGGGGACTACACTGACTGACATAGAATCGTTGTTTGGTAGGGTGTCATACTCATATAATGATAAATATTACGGGCAGGTAAGCTTTCGTTATGATGGCTCATCTAATTTTGCAAAGGGTCATCGTTGGGGTTTCTTTCCTTCCGTTTCTGCTGGATGGAGAATCTCTGAGGAGTCTTTTATGAATTCATATAAGTCCAATATTGGTGATTTAAAAATTCGAGGATCATATGGAATATTAGGCAACCAGAATATTGGTGCTTATAATTACCTTACAACTTATACTACATATAACAACACTTACGCATTCAATGGTACCTCTGTAAGTGGAACGGGATTTCAGCTTGGGAACCCACTGATTAGTTGGGAGCAATCCGCTAATTTTAATATTGGGTTTGATGCAACCTTTTTGAATAATAAGTTGTATGCGTCTGCTGATTATTTTAATAAAGTGACATCCGGAATTTTACTCAGTCCTGTGAATCCATCTGTTTTGGGAACATCTGTTGGAATGCAAAATTCAGGAAAGATGCGAGATTATGGATGGGAACTGACTGTTGGGTATCATGCTACTACCGGAGAATTCAAGCATAATGTGAGCCTTAATATTGCTGATTCGCAAAACAAGGTATTGGACTTTACGGGGAATGAACTCATTCACTCAGGAGATGCTGATATGTCTGATATTATACGGGTTGGAGCGCCATTTGCTTCCTATTTTGGATACAAAACTGTCGGTTATTTTAAAAGCTATGCTGATATCCAAAATAGTGCTTTACCGGTTGGCATCAATGCTTCGCAGTTGGCCCCTGGCGATGTCAAATATGTAGATATTAATCATGATGGTGTGATAGACAGCAAGGATCGTCAAATATTGGGAAATGCTTTCCCTCGTTACACTTTTGGAGTAACTTACGACCTTAATTGGAAAGGATTTGATCTCAGCATGCTGATTCAAGGTGTGGGTAAAAGAACAATGTTTTTACGCGGAGAATTGCTTGAGCCTTACCAAGGAAATTATGGGTACACCATGTATCAACATCAATTAGATTTTTGGACTCCTACCAATACCGATGCAAGATGGCCACGGCTTGCGACTCCAGGAACGACATCAGATGTAAACAATTATGGGTATAGTTCGCAAGTACATGTACTCAATGCTGCTTATATACGACTGAAAAATATCGAAATAGGATATACTATCCCAAAAAAGATTACAAGTCGGCTTGAAATAAAAACATTGCATGTAAGTATAAATGCCCAAAATCTATTGACCCTTTCTCCTCTCACATTTTATGACCCTGAGTCCACCGAATTTGGGAATAATATGGGTGGTACCGGTGGTACCGGAGCTAACAGCGGACGTTCTTATCCTGTGCTAAAGTATATTGGGCTTGGGCTGAACTTAGAACTTTAAAACTGTACTTATTATGAAATACAAATTTATAAAATATCATATTGGAATCCTTTCAGTAATTCTCATGATTCTTACATCTTGTAATAATTTGAATCAAATTCCAACGGGCGAATTTACGGATGATACGTATTGGTATTCGGCTGATAAGGCATCTTATGTCTTAAATATGGCTTATAGTCAAATGATGAGTGCAAGCTATTTTTTTGCTAATGAAGCTTTGGCGGATAATATTTATTCAACCCGAACATGTGATGAAAAACTTATTTCATCAGGGATTGCAAATGCCACAACTGGGCGTTTTGCAAACGAATGGTCTGATTGCTATGCTGGCATAAGAACGTGCAATACTTTTCTTGAAAACGTAGATCGAGTTCCAGAAATGGACAATACACTCAAAGCCAGAATGAAAGCGGAAGCACGTTTTATTAGAGCTTATCTCTTTTTTCGACTCACTACATGGTATGGAGACGTGCCTCTTTTTGACAAAAACCTTACTGTTCCAGAAACTCAAACAATTGCTCGGTCTTCGCATGCAGATGTACTTAAATTTGTGCGTGCTGAATTGGATACCGCGGCAATATCACTGCCCGCTTCATATACCGGAGCAGATATTGGTCGCATTACTTCAGGTGCTTGCATTGCATTGAAAGCACGGACATATTTGTATGAAAATGATTGGGCGAATGTAGCTTCTACTTGTCAACAAATAATAAACAGTCAAGAATATTCATTATTCCCTAACTATGCCGGATTGTTTTCTATTGCCAACGAACATAACTCAGAAATAATTTTGGATGTAGAATATGTGCCTACATTGCGAACATGGAGTGAATACTATGATTTTGCTCCTCCTTCTGCCGGTAGGCGAGTAAATCAACAATCTCCAACTCAAGAGTTAGTTAATAGTTATTTAATGGTAAATGGGGATTCTATTAATGAACCGGGTTCAGGGTATGATGAAAGTAACCCTTATGTTAATCGTGATCCAAGACTTGCCGCAACTGTACTATTTGATGGCGGCCAATGGACAATGCCCGATGGGACAAATTTAACAATTAAAATTAAACCTGGAAGTGGAACAATAGATACATATGATCCAAATAGCTTGAATAATTCATTAACAGGTTATTATATGAAGAAATACTATGATCCAACTTATACCGGAAGTTTTAATTCTGGTCTAAACTTAATTTTAATTCGCTATGCTGATGTGTTGTTGATGTATGCGGAAGCTGAAAACGAATTAGGGAAAATGGATCAAACTATTTGGGATGAAACGATCAAGCCAATTCGCGTGCGTGCAGGATTTACTGATACCAATGCTCTGAATTATAACACGAACTGGACGCAGTCAGATTTGAGAAAGATCATACGCAATGAACGCCGCTGTGAATTAGCGCTCGAAGGATTACGAATATTTGATATTCGTCGTTGGAAAACAGCTCAAGATGTTTTAAATGGTTATCCTCATGGGGCACAATATGGCTCTTCTTCGGTTGACAACGGATATATTCGTCTTGATAAGCGTTCTTTCAATCCTAATCGTGATTATTTATTTGCCGTTCCTCAATCTCAAATAGATTTAGATTCAAAATTGACACAAAATCCAGGGTATTAATTAGACGAATTCAAAACAATCAATAATATACTTATTATGAAAACATCAATTATTAAAGTAGCTATTCTCATTTGCACAATCATATCGTTTGCGAGTTGTAAGAATGAAGATACAATGAAAAACTTGAACGTGGCTCCAGTACAAACGCTTTATGATCCTGTCAATAATGCATCCGTTGTATTGCAAGCATCTGCTACCGCTAGTGTTTATTTTGATTGGCAACCTGCTCTTTCTGAAGATGGTGCTTTAACATTATATCAGGTAGCTTTTGATACAATAGGAGGTAATTTTTCCAAACCTCTTTATGTAATAACATCTGATAATAACGGAGCTAACACACAAGTATCCATAACACATAAACAACTTAACCAGATTGCAGCACTTGCAGGTATTGCTTCATCTGCTACGGGAAAATTAATTTGGACAGTTTTTGCTTCGAAAGGCATTAATCAAAAAATTGCCACTGCAATAGACACTCTCGAAGTTACTCGATTAGCTGGTTTTGCTAATGTACCAAATAGTGTATATATCACAGGGGCTGGAACAGAAGGAGGAAGCGACTTGTCAAAAGCAAGTGACATGAAATCAATATCAAATGGTGTTTATGAAATATATACAAAATTAGTTGCTGGTCAACCGTACTATTTTACAGATGCAAATGTAGGCAATCCAAGAACATTCTATATTGATTCAAAAGCAATATTGCAGGAAGGGAAATCAACATCTACTGTTTCTACAACTGGCGTTTATCGTATTGATTTAGATTTTACCACGGGAGGATCAACTATGGTTCAAATTACAAAATGGGAGTTTTATTTCTGCCCATTAGATCAATTCCAATTTGCACTTACTTATGTTGGGAATGGAGTTTGGACAGCAACGAACGAACCTATCAATTTCGATCAGCAAAGTTGGGGACTAGACCAACGTTACAAATTCAGAATGACATATGTTGATAATAGTGGCACCCAGGCCTACGAATGGTGGGGAGCTCCTGCAAGTGTAGATTCTGCTCCAACTGGAGTTGCTAGTTATTATTATTTGTATCCTGCTGATGATAGCCAATGGAATGATAAATTCAAATTTGCCGATGAAATGAATGGTGCTTTAGTAAATATGAGCGTGATTATGAGTGCCAGCGGCCCATATACACACTCGGTTACAAAAGTGGGAATGCAATAATAAATAAATCCGTTGTTTGAGTAGTATTTAGGGAATGCTACTCAAACAATAATTTAATAAATCAATTATGAAAAAACTTTTTATTATATACATTGCCTCTATTGCATTGTTATCTTCTTGTAGTGACAATTATAACAATATTGTTATTTCAAATGATGGGTATGCTATTGATTGGAATGCTGCTGCAGATAGCAGTACTGCGAGTCTTATTACCAATTTCTGGAATCCTACAACTCACTACTTCAATGACGCAACAAGTGGGAGTAATTTTCAATATTGGCCACAAGCTCATGGGTTGGATGTTTTGGTAGATGCATATCTCCGCACAAACGATGCTAAATACAAAACCTATTTTGATCAATGGTATACAGGTGTACAAGTTGGGAATGGAGGGTCATTTCTTAATTATTTTTATGATGACATGGAATGGAATGCATTGGCATTGCTTAGAACGTACACTGCAACAAAAGATGATAAATTCAAAACTGCTGCACAAACAGTTTGGACTGATATTCAAACAGGGTGGAACAGTAATGGCGGAGGTGGAATTTCTTGGAATAAAGGTTCATTGTGGAGCAAAAATGCTTGTTCTAATGGACCAGCATGTATTTTAGCAGCACGCCTTTATGAACAATTCGGTAATGTTTCAGATAAAGACTGGGCTTTAAAAATATACAATTGGGAAAAGAGCACATTATTTGATCCTTCAACAGGAGCTATTAATGATAATCTTAATGCTCAGACAGGTGTAATAAGTAACTATACATCTACTTATAATCAAGGTACGTTTATTGGTTCTGCAGTAGAATTATATAACATTACGAATGATAAATCTTATTTGAATGATGCGATAAAGGCTGCTAATTATACGATAAACAATCTTACAAGTAATCGAATCCTTAATACAGAAGGAACTGGTGATCTAGCTTTATTTAAAGGGATATTTATTCGTTATCTTACAGAACTTATTCAAAATCCCGGGTTAGATAGTGCGACAAAAGAGCATTTTGTCCTTTTCTTAAAATACAATGCAAACGAATTATGGCGTAGCGGTACAAATAAGCAATATGTTACCTTTACTTCAGATTGGACTACTGCTCCTTATTTTCTTTCAGATACTGAATTGAAGGCTCAAGAGAGTGGTTGTATGTTAATTGAAGCTGCCGCATTATTGGATAAGGCAGGATATTTTAAATAGTTTGTAAAACGATTTGATATTCGTATGGTTTTTTAGATCGATCAATTGTAAAATTCCCATATACTAATTATGGGCATTGTATATGCTGGATCTCTAATTTTAGAATGAGAATTTTTATATTCAAATTTGAGAGAGATCCAGCTTTTTATAGTAATATTTATTTTTATACAGCTAAATATGCTTATACATTATGAAAATAAAATATGTATTTTTAATTCCGATTTTTATTTTATTTCTGGGAGAAACTCTTCATGGACAAGATTGGGCAAACTTAACCCGGTATCGCACGGAAAATAGCGCACTTGGAGCATTAAAACCACATGACACACGTGTTGTTTTTATGGGGAATTCTATTACAGATCTTTGGATTAAAGCTTACCCGGATTTTTTTGCTGAACATGGCTATTTAGATCGTGGTATAAGTGGACAGACAACGCCACAAATGCTTCTAAGGTTTCGGGCTGATGTAATAGATTTACATCCAAAAGTTGTCGTCATTTTAGCAGGAACTAATGATATTGCAGGAAACACAGGCCCTTCAACATTAGGTATGATAGAAGATAACATAGCTTCTATGTGTGAATTAGCCAAGATTCATCATATTAAGGTTGTTCTCTCATCATTGCTTCCGGTTTATGATTATCCATGGCATAAGGGGCTCCATCCGGACAAGAAGATTATAGCACTTAACCAATGGATTAAGCAATATGCAACATCCAATAAATTTGTTTATCTGGATTATTTTTCTGCTTTAGTTGATCATAAAGATGGGTTTAAATCCCAATACACTATTGATGGCGTTCATCCCAATAAGGCAGGGTACAAGATTATGATGCCGCTGGCAGAAAAGGCTATTTTGAAGGCTCTGTCCCAGAGATAATAATTTTGTCGGATTATTCCCCGATATGGAGGGAAAAGAGGATAAAATAGCCCGATTGGAATATTTAAAGATGAGGGAAGGGTTAAGTTGCCATAACAGTCAAATTGTGATAAATTCTACCATATAATATTTTAAGACAAAAGAATCAATAAATACACTAGGATGAGAAGAATAGTATCAGTTTTCCTGTTATTAACTACGCTTCATAGTTTTGCTCAAGATTTTTCTTGTGATAATCCGCTAGTAAAAGCAGCATATAAATTAGCGATAGAAACTGTTGATATTAATATTCGCAGAGGTATACTTGCTGCCGGGGCAGATTATGGAGGAGAATGGACTCGTGATATTGCGATTAACTCATGGAATGGAGTTAGTTTGTTGAGACCGGAAGTTGCAGAGCAATCGTTATGGCATGTGACAATCAAAAAAGATACTATTGGACATCAGTATTGGGACAAGATTATTTGGGTCATTGCTGCCTACAACCACTATTTAATTACTGGAGACAAGTCATTTTTGGCACAAGCGTATATTTGCTCAGCCAACACAATGAAATCTTTGGAGCAAAAAACTTTTGATCCTCATTATGGTTTATTTATGGGGCCATCCGTATTTAACGATGGCATTGCCGCTTACCCTAAGCCTATTTTTGACACATTGAACTTTTCCAGTGGAGTCCTTGATTATAAAAATTCAATGTATATGAAATGCTTAAGTACCAATTGTGTGTACTATGAAGCATATATAGACTTAAGCAAGATGAGCATTGTTTTACATAAAGATAAGGGAATCACTATCAACTATCAGCAAAAAGCTGATAGGATCAAAAGAAGTATACTGAAGTATTTATATAACAAAGACAGTGATTCTTTTTATTACCTGATTGATCAGAATGGGAACGCTCACAAGTATCAGGAAGCACTTGGAATTTCATTTGCTGTTATTTTTGGTGTCATTAATGGTAATGCCGCAAATCAGTTAATTCACCATGCGGTAGTATCCAAATACGGTATAACGTCTATTTATCCAGATTTTCCAAGGTATTCATCGGAGCATCCAGGGAGGCATAATAATTTGATTTGGCCAATGGTAAACGGTTTTTTTGCACAAGCATCTCTAGCTGTAGGAGACGGAACTTCGTTTACCAAGGAACTGTTTGGTCTGACCCATTTGGCACTGGACAAAGACAAAGGGGACTATGATTTCAGAGAAATTTATAATCCTTCCAATGGGCAACCCGACGGTGGATGGCAACCGAATGGATCATTACATCCTCATTATCATTGGGAATCATGTAAACTACAAACGTGGTCAGCAACGGCATATATATCGATGATTCTAAAAGGGCTGTTTGGATTAAGATTTGAAGAACATTCACTCGCCTTTGCTCCTTATTTACCATCTGAAATTCATTTTGTCGAAATGAAAAATCTCAAATATCGTCGTTCTGTCTTGAATATTTTGATTAAAGGTCAAGGGAATTCGATTAGACAATTTACAGTGGATGGTAAAAGACAGCGTAATTATTCTATTAGTTCAATAATACGGGGAACGCATGATATCGTTATTGAGATGGAATAAGAATAAAACCATAATGAGTTATTTAGTAAGTTTCGAAAACGAAGAACAGTAAACGAAGAACAAATCACTTTGTGTGAATCCGTTTTACGTGATAAGGGACCCCTAAAGCTCACACTGAAAGGAATTAATATTTCGTATAACAACTTAAGAAAAAGAGATATGAAACGAGCACGACACATAAAGCATGACACACAAAGAAATGTTTATGTGCGAGTTCCATCTGACCAATAAAAGAAAAATTATAAACAGATGAAATATGTCTTGCCTTACAAGCCTATGATGCGATGCTAAGATGCCTTGGGATATTCTGGACATATGAGAACACATTAAGGATGAAAAATTTCCAATAAAATATTTTTTTATCTAGCAAAAACAAGGAATTAACATGAAACAAAAAGACTTCAAAGCCATACAGATTTTGTTGGCACTTTTTTCGTGCATTATAATGCCTCCCTCACTTTCAGGACAACCAGTGTCGTTTCGTCCGCCGGCAGTCCCATTAGTGACGTTTGATCCTTATTTAAGCATTTGGTCTGAAGCAGACCATCTGACAGATAAAAATACTGTGCATTGGACCCATCACGAACAAGCGTTAGCGAGTTTGATTCGTATTGATGGTAGAACCTATCGACTGATGGGGGCTGAACCTAAAGACGTGCCAGCATTTCCTCAACGTTCATTGCAGGTGTTACCCACACGCAGTATTTATGAATTTGAAGATGCCGGGGTGCATGTTACCCTAACGTTTATGACGCCGGCCTTGCCGCATGATTTAAATGCATTCTCTCTTCCATTGAGCTATATAACATGGGATGTCCGATCTGTTGACGGTAAATCACATAAAGTATCTATTTATAGCAGTACCAGTTCCGAATTAGCAGTTAATACGCCTGCCGAGACAGTGAAGTGGGGGAAATTAAAAATGGGGACATTAACGGCTTTACGGGTTGGCACACAAGCGCAGCCTATTTTAGGTTTCTCCGGGGATGATCACCGCATTGATTGGGGATATGCTTATGCTGCTGCTTTGAGTTCAGAGTCAAAACCGGCGATTGGAGCAAATCAGACGTTACTTGAAGATTTTTCTCAAAAGGGGGATATTCCTTCTATCGTTGATGCCCGCATGCCAAGAGCGGTTGACGATAATACGCCTGTTCTGGCATTTGTATTCCATCTTGGAGAAGTTGGGGCAAAAACAGTAGAGCGTCAGGTTATCGTTGCCTACGATGAGATTTATGCAATCAAATATTTTGGGACACCATTACGTCCTTATTGGCGTCGCAAAGGAGCCACTCCTTCTGTCTTGCTACAGACGGCATCAAAAGAATATCCTTCATTACGTAATCGTTGCGAAAAGTTTGATCATGAGTTAATGGCAGACATGACTAAAGAGGGAGGAGACCAATATGCCCAAATTTGTGCAGCAGCCTATCGGGAGTGTATTGCAGCTTGTGGATTAGCCGCTGATGCCAACGGACAACCTTTGTTTTTTACCAAAGAGAATACGAGCAACGGGGATATTGCTACTGTTGATGTGATATATCCTATGGATCCAATTTGGATATTTCTTAATCCTACTTTAGCAAAAGCAACCTTAGTCTCAGTGCTTGATTATGCGGCTTCCCCCCATTGGAAATTTCCTAACGCCCCTCACGATTTAGGGACATATCCAATCATTACTGGGCGGGATGACGGCGGAGAGGGTATGCCAGTTGAAGAGAGCGGGAATATGCTTCTGCTTTGTGATGCCATTGCCCATGCCGATGGTAATGCAAATTTTGTTACTCCCTGGTGGTCACAATTAACACAATGGGCAGATTACTTGAAAAACTACGGTTTGGATCCTGAAAATCAATTATGTACTGATGATTTTATGGGACATTTGGCGCACAATGCGAATCTATCTGTAAAAGCTATTCTTGCGCTTGCTGCTTATGGAGATCTTTGCAAAATGAGAGGCGATAATACTACGGCACAGGAATTTATGGCTTTAGCTAAAAATGATGCTGAGCACTGGATGAAAGTTGCTGCTGATGGGTATCATTACAAATTAGCTTTTGACAAACCCAATACCTGGAGTCAGAAATATAATCTTGTTTGGGATCAAATCCTTCATTTAAATATATTCCCCAGTTCCGTTGCACAAAAAGAAATAGCCTTTTATAAAACGGTTATGCAGCCTTATGGTCTCCCATTGGATTCCAGAACGCATTTAACAAAGGCAGACTGGTCCATATGGACAGCTACAATGGCGGATGATAAAGACTTCCGGTTTTTCATATCTCCAATTTACGATTATTTAGATCATACTACTGTCCGAGATCCGATAGCCGATTCTTATATGACGGATGACATCCATAGCGGGGGTATGCATGCTCGTCCTGTTGTTGGTGGCTTTTTTATTAAGATGTTAACAAATAGTGCTATGTGGCATAAATGGGCATCAGGCGATAAAATGAAAAATCTTAAATGGGCACCTTTACCTAAATTTCCATTCCCGCCTAAAGTAGTGTCGGTGGTTCCTACGCATTGTGATTGGAGCTATACCATTCATCAACCCTCTAAGAATTGGATGTCGCCATCTTTTCCTGTCACCACATGGCAGGGAGGTCAAGCTGGCTTTGGAACGTTAGAGGGAAGCCATACACAATGGGACACCAGCGACATATGGATTCGCCGTACTTTTACGATGCCCAATGGGAATTACAAAAACCTTCAGTTCTATGTGTTTCATGACGAAGATGTAGAGATTTATGTTAATGGTGTTTTTGCTGCGAAAGCAACCAGCTATAACACGACTTATGAGCCTTTAAAAATTAGTGCGGTTGCTCGGAAGTTATTAAAGTCAGGGGCAAAGATTACGTTAGCTGCTCATTGTCATCAAACAGGAGGGGGACAATTTCTTGATGTTGGGTTAGTGAATGTTGTTAATGAATAATCTTCTGTAATTCATAAAGGAAGACTGGCTGTTTATCTGTAAAAGAGTTAGGCTGTCTTTGTGGATTTAATGACAGGTATTTTTTTAGTTTGTGCTATTCTTTAGGATGTACCTTATAAAACGTTTTCTATGTATTTATCTTTGAGACAATTTATTGACCCTATGCCTAAAATCATTTTCTTAACGGGATTTGTGTTAATGGTAGAATTGTGCTCTTTTTATAGCTGTGGGCAGAATGTCTCTAATCAAAAACTTACATTAATTCCCGATACATGTTATACATATACCAATCCTGTAGGGGGAATTACTAATATTGGTGATCCCTATGTATTACAATATGGGGGTAAATATTATATGTATGCAACCTCTTCTCAAATAGGGTTCAAAGTGTGGGAATCATCCAATTTGGTTGATTGGGAAGAGAAAGGCTTTGCTTTGACAAAATTTAATAACGGAGATCAATGGGGACAAGGTAATTTTTGGGCTCCTGAAGTAAAATATCATAATGGCAAATTTTACATGGTTTATAGTGCAATTGGAGATAATGGTAAAATGAAAGTGAGAATTGCCAAAAGCGATAGTCCTCTTGGCCCTTTTATTGATTGGGGGCAGCCATTCTTTAATGAAGACTCATATTCTTATATTGATGGCGATGTGTTTTTAGATAAGAATAAAAGCTATTTGTTCTTTGTCAGAGACTGTTCTACCAATATAATCAATGGAAATCATGTCAGCCAGATATGTGTAGTTGAATTGAATAATGACCTTTCCAAGACTGTAGGAACGCCTGAGACGATACTTTCTCCTGACCAGAAATGGGAGAATATAAATCAGAACTGGATGTGGAACGAAGGTCCGTTTGTAATGAAATACAAGCAAGAGTATTATTTATTGTATTCCGGGAATTGTTATACCGATCCCAATTATTCTATTGGGGTTGCGACTGCACATTCTCCGATGGGGCCGTGGACTAAATATTCAGGGAATCCTATCTTAAAGAAAAATCTTCCCTTAGGTGTTTCCGGACCAGGGCATTGTATGGTGACAATGTCTCCGGATAGTAGTGAATATTTTATTGTTTATCACACTCATACTGATTTTAATCATCCAAGCGGGAATAGGAATATGTGTATAGATCGTCTTGTGTTTCAAAATGGGATTCCTCATGTGGTAGGCCCGACTCGTTCTCCACAGCCTTTACCAAGTGGAGTGAAATACAGGATCATATATTCTGAAAAAGAATAAATTGCCTAATGGATTTTTAGCAAAAGGAAGGCTATTTGGAGGAGTCGGGGAATGAATTTTGGTTATAGAATTGAATAAGGATTGCTCCTCCTTCCCCTTTTTTATATTTTCGTCGGATCAAGATATGAATATTTGTTGTATTATGATAATTAGATTTTTTTATTGCCTTTTGCTCTTAATTGCTTTTCCCCTCGTTTCTGCCCAATCTTTCTCAGGAAGGAGTGAAGAGGTATCGGGTAAGACTGCATTTCAAACAAGTAGCATTTGGTTACCCCAAATAGATATTCGGTCAGATATTGCCATTGTATATGGAGCTAATGATCGTCCTGGATTAACATTTGAACAACGGCTCCAAAGTTGGAAAGATCATCAGTATCAAACACAGTTTATGACTGGAATTGCGTGGGGAGATTATAAGGATTATTATTTAGGGAAGTGGGATGGTAAAAACCATATGAATGTTGCACAAGTGCAACAAAATGGAGATGCTGTATCTCATGGAGAATATAACCCATATGTTGTTCCAATTGATTCATATCTTGACTATTTTAAAAAAGAAATTATTAAGAAGGTAATTGATGCCGGCATTCATTCTATTTTTCTTGAGGAACCTGAATTTTGGGCAAAATCCGGTTATAGTGATGTATTTAAAAAAGAATGGCAACGCTATTATGGATTCCCATGGAGAGCGCAGGATCAATCGGCAGAAAATACTTATTTATCGAATAAATTAAAGTACCATTTATATTATCACGCCATTCAAGAAGTCTCTTCATACGCTAAAGCATATGGGAAAAGCAAAGGAGTAGATGTCAAAGTATATATTGCAACTCATTCGCTTGTAAATTATTCCTCGTGGGAAATTGTCAGTCCTGAAGCGAGTTTAGCTTCCTTGCCGAGTATTGATGGGTATATTGCCCAAGTGTGGACCGGAACATCAAGAACTCCAACATATTATAACGGCATAGAAAAAGAACGAACGTTTGAGAATGCATTCTTGGAATATGGATCGATGGTTTCGATGACAGCCCCTACACACAGAACGCTGTTTTTCCTTACGGATCCGATTGAAGATTGGCCGAGAGACTGGTCAGATTATAAACATAATTATGAGGCAACTTTTACAGCAGAGCTTTTATATCCTATGATTAATCATTATGAAGTTATGCCTTGGCCTGAGAGAATTTATACCCATACGTATAAATTGCCGAATAGTAATAAAGAAGTTTTGATCCCTCGCTATTATTCTACCCAGATACAAGTCATGATCAACGCGTTAAACAATATGCCTCTCTCAGGCCATAAAGTTAACGGTTCTCAGGGTATTGGAGTGCTTATGTGTAACTCGTTGATGTTTCAACGATTCCCTGAGCATGATGGATATACTGATCCGCAGTTTTCTAATTTTTACGGACAGACTTTCCCATTACTCAAGCGGGGAATCCCTGTGCAACTGGTTCATTTAGAAAATCTTGGATATCCTGAATCATTGCAGCATATCAAAGTTTTGATTATGAGTTATTCCAATATGAAACCCATGACAGAAAAAAGCCATCAGTATTTGGCTGCATGGGTGAAAGCAGGAGGGGTGCTGATTTATTGTGGTCGCGATAACGACCCTTATCAAAACGTCATGGAATGGTGGAATACGGGCAAAAATCATTTCAAAGCTCCTTCAGAACAATTATTTAAATTGATGAATTTAAATCCGGAACTTCGGGCAGGACAATATCATGTAGGGAAGGGTATGGTATATGTTATAAGACAGGATCCGAAAGAATTTGTTTTACAGCATGATGGAGATATCCCATTGATTGCTACGGCAGCGGCAGCGTACAAAAATGCAACACAAGGGCGATCTTTAATATTTAAGGATAATTTCTGTTTGGAAAGAGGCCCGTATGATATTGTAGCTGTTATGAAAGAAGGCGTAGATACAAATCCGTATGTTGTTCAAGGTCCTGTAATTGATTTGTTTAATCCAAAATTACCTGTTTTGCAAGATAAGGTAGTTGAGCCGGGTTCGGAGGCGTTTCTGTATGATTTAAAAAGGATAAGGAACAAAAAACATCCCCAAGTATTGGCAACTGCTGCCAGAATATATAAAGAGGTTATTACTCCTAAAAGTTATTCTTTCCTGGCCAAAAGTCCGTTAAATACGACAAACAGCATGCGCATCCTATTACCACAGAAGCCAGTTTCGATATTAGTTCAAAATGTTGATGGGCAAATTGTTTCAAATATCGAGACATCTTGGGATCCCTTAACAAAAACGTGCTGGATGAGTTTTGATAATAATCCACAAGGCATACATGTTACTCTAAAGTGGTAATAAAATATTACGATTAATGAGCCCCTTTAAGGTTAAACCGTAAATGAATAAAATATAACAGGCTAATGAAAAAGAGTTTGATTTTTGTAGTTGTTTTACTGGCATGGTTCAGTGGGGGCAAGGCGTCCTCCCAAGATTTAACCCAGTATGTCGATCCCTTTATCGGGACAGGAGCTCATGGGCACACGTTTCCCGGGCCATGCCTGCCACATGGGATGGTACAGGTGAGTCCCGATACAGGAGAAGACGGGTGGGACTGGTGTTCGGGATACCATGACAGCGACACGTCTCTGATGGGTTTTTCGCTCACCCATTTAAGCGGGACAGGTGCTGCCGATCTGGGCGACATTCTCTTTATGGCCTATACCGGAGGGTGGAAAACCGAACCCGGGAGTAAGGAACATCCCGGAGAAGGCTACCGCTCCATCTTCAGCCATCAGGACGAACAGGCCAGCGCAGGTTACTATTCAGTAATGCTAAAAAGCTATGGCATCAAAGCCGAACTGACGGCCACCGCACGCTGCGCGCTGCAACGCTACACCTATCCCAGGACGGGAGACCGGGATATGATTATCGACCTGGGACGGGGCATACAGAACAAAACGGTATCCTCTTCGATCCGTTTTGTAGGCGATGACGCAATAGAAGGCTACCGGCAATCCACAGGCTGGGCCCACGACCGGTATGTCTATTTCTATGCCAAGTTCAACCAGCCGATTGTAAAGAAAGCCATAGACAATGACGGACAGATAGAAGAAGACAAGGCAGCAGGGACAGGGAAAATAGAAAAAGCCCTGATACGCTTTTCCGGTACCACAGGCCAACCCGTACTCGTGAAGGTATCCATTTCAGCCGTCAGCATCGCCAATGCCAAGGCCAACCTGGAATCGGGACTCCCCGGATGGGACTTTTCGGCCGTGAGAGCCTCGGCAGAAAAGAGCTGGAATAAGCTATTATCGAAGATAGAAGTAGAAGGAGGCAGCACAGCAGAGAAGCGCACGTTCTATACGGCTCTGTACCATTCGCTGCTGGCCCCGTACCTCTATAGCGATGTCAATGGGCAATATGTGGGCATGGACAGGAAAGTACACCAAGCCCAAGGCTTTCACTACTACACCGTTTTCTCCCTGTGGGACACCTTCCGGGCAGCCCACCCCCTCTATTCGCTGATAGAACCCAAGACCAACGACGATTTTGTCAAATCCATGCTGGCCATGTACAAGGAAGGCGGACGACTCCCGGTGTGGGAGCTGGATTCCAACGAGACCTGGTGCATGATCGGGAACCACAGTATCCCGGTTATAGCAGACGCCTGCCTGCACGGCCATCCCGATTTCAACATAGCAGAAGCCTACCAGGCGATGAAAGCCACTGTAGAGGATACCATCCGGGGCATGAAAGCCTACCATCAATACGGTTATGTCCCCGATAACGTAGAAAACAATTCCGTATCGATCACCGTAGAATACGCCTATGACGACTGGTGTGTGGCACAGGTAGCCAGGAAGCTGGGGAAGATGGCCGATTACAGGAAATACATGCAACGTGCAGAAAACTATAAGAATCTCTATAACCCAGCCACCCGTTTTTTGCAGGGGAAAGACACCCAAGGCCAATGGCGGGAACCCTTTAACCCGATCGACGTATCACGGTTAGGCAGTGATGACTTTACAGAAGGCAATTCATGGCAATACACCTTTTTTGCCCCGCAGGATGTAGACGGGTTAGTCCATCTGATCGGAGGGAAGAAAGCCTTTGCCCATAAATTAGATTCCCTTTTTGACCAACCCTCTATCAATAATAACCCGGGAGAACCCGATGTAAGCGGGATGATCGGCCAATATGCACAGGGGAATGAACCCAGCCATGAGATAGCCTATCTGTACGATTACGTTGGCGAACCCTACAAAACAGCAGACAGGGTCCGGGAGATCATGGATTCGCTGTACACCGACACACGGTCGGGGCTATGCGGGAATGACGACTGCGGGCAGATGTCAGCATGGTATGTCTTTGGAGCGATGGGCTTCTATCCGGTGAATCCGTCCAGTGGAGAATATGCGATTGGGAGTCCGGTGTTTTCGAAAATCACACTGCATACAGGAAGCGGACATCCCTTTGAGGTAGAGGCGAAGGATGTGAGCAAGGCCAATAAATACATTCAATCGGCGACGCTGAATGGGAAGGACTATCCCTATTCCTACATCACAAGGAAAACGATAGAGCAAGGCGGCAGGCTGATCTTCCGGATGGGCAACAAACCATCTTCATGGGCAACACAACCTAAGGATTGTCCGGTGTCGAAGATAATGCAGTAAACAGAGACTTGCTTATTTGATCTGACATAACATATTTGAATAGATGAACCTATGAAATTATTTTATTTACCATGAAGTCCATTTTTATTTGTACGATTTTATTCTTGTGCGTAACCTTTTTGCATGCACAACAAAAACCAAATGAGGTTAGGGATGATCGACCCACCATGATTGTTTCAGGGGCAGCCCGTTTTACACTTCTTACTTCCCATATTATTCGGATGGAATATGATTCCACAGGGCGGTTTGTGAATGCTCCTTCTTTTGTTGTTATCCATCGAGATTTACCTGCGATCCCGTATACCCAAATCAATCAGGGGCAATGGTTGATTATTAAGACGTCAACTATGGAGTTGAAATATAAGATTGGATCTGGGAAATTTAATCAAGAGAATCTTCAGATAACATATAAACAGGCTAACGGTTCTCCTATCCTTTGGCATCCAGGAATGGCAAACAATGAAAACCTTAAAGGGACTTTCCGAACTCTTGATGGTATGAATGGAGACACACACGAGGGCGACACTATTCCAACTCCATTTCAAAATGGACTTCTTTCACGCAATGGATGGTATCTATTGGATGATTCCAACAATTTTTTATTTGATAATAGCTCCTGGAGATGGGTAAAGAAGAGGAATAATCCCGAATTAGATTGGTATTTCATGGGTTATGGGACAAACTATAAAGCTATTTTGTATGATTTTACCAAAATAGCTGGGAAAATTCCCCTGCCTCCACGCTATGCTTTTGGATATTGGTGGTCTCGTTATTGGAACTACTCTGACGATGAGCTACGCACCTTAGTGGAAAAATTTAAGCAATATAATATACCGTTGGACGTGTTGATTATCGATATGGACTGGCACACGGCAGGATGGACAGGATATACATGGAACAAATCGCTTTTCCCTGATCCGGAGAAGTTTTTACAATGGTTAAAAGGGCAGCATCTAAAAACGGCATTAAATTTACACCCAGCGTCGGGTATTGCACCGACTGAAGCAAAGTATACTGAGTTTGCTAAAGCCATGAGCTTTGATACCACAGGGCATAAAAATATTCCTTTTGAGTGTGCCGATAAAAAATATATGTCCAATCTTTTTAATATCGTTCTCAATCCACTACGTAAAGAAGGCGTTGATTTTTGGTGGCTTGATTGGCAGCAATGGCCATATTCAAAAGAAATTGCAGGATTAAGTAATACATGGTGGCTGAATTATTGTTTTTTCACTGAAATGGAACAACAGACAAACTTACGGCCATTGTTGTACCATCGCTGGGGCGGATTAGGTAATCATCGCTATCAAATTGGATTTTCAGGAGATGTGGTTATTTCGTGGAAATCACTTGCCTTCCAACCTTATTTTACTGCCACGGCATCCAATGTCCTGTATGGTTATTGGAGTCATGATTTAGGAGGGCATTGGTTTGGAAATGTGCCTGATTCTTTGAAAAAAATAGATCCTGAAATGTATACCCGATGGATGCAATACGGTGTATTTAGTCCTATTTTCCGTACTCATTCGACCAAAGATCCTCGTTTAAACAGAGTAATCTGGAATTTTACCGGAGACTATTTTAATGCTTTGTATAATGCTATTCATTTACGATATGCTTTGGCACCTTATATATACACTATGTCACGCAAAGCATATGACACTGGGATTTCATTATGCCGTCCCATGTATTATGACTATCCTCAAAATAAAGAAGCTTATGCCCTCAAAGACGAATATATGTTTGGAGATAATATGCTCATTAAACCTGTTGTTACTCCGGCTATTAATGGCTTATCGACTGTAAAAGTTTGGCTTCCGGCAGGGAATGATTGGTATGAATGGAGTACAGGGACACTCTTTAAGGGAGGTCAGATCATTACCCGTAAATTTATGATAGATCAATATCCAGTGTATGTAAAAGCTGGTGCTATTATTCCGATGTATGATGACAAAGTTAAGAATTTGCAGGAAAACAGTAAAGACCTGATCGTGAAAGTATTTCCAGGAAGCAGTTTTAGTACCAGGCTCTATGAAGATGCAGGCAACAACAACGATTATCAGAAAGGAGCTTATACATTTACTAAAATTCAAACAGAGAAAGAGGGTAACAAGGTTTTACGAGTAACGATTTATCCACGAACCGGAGCTTTTTCTGGGATGATACACAATCGCAATATTGAGGTACAACTCTATGGCTCAGTAATTCCAGACTCTGTGGTATTGAATGGGAGACTACTCTCTTACAACACAGATAAGAAAAACGACACATGGAATTATTCCGGTCATGATTTGACGGTTCATATAAGGAGTAATGATGTGAGCTGTAATTCAAAAACTGAGTTTGAGATTTATTATCCTTCGAAACAAGTTGATATTAACGGAATGATTGGGGAGATGCATAGGTTGAAAAAAGCAGTTGCTTTTTTAAAAAATAGCGGTAGTCCCATTCCAGACATGTTGTCGGGTGTTAATCAAACAGATATCCGGATTGAGTATCATCCAACTCATTTTAATCGATTAATTCACGAGTTTGCCATGTATTATCCTCAAGTAGGAGACTTGATTAATCAAACAATTGTCAATCCTTCTATTGCAAAGCAATGTTCTTATTATTTGTATAATTATTAACTCATGGGAACAGTTCTATTTTAAAAAATATTGCCTTGCTCTTTTGTACGCCAGAAGAGATAAAGTATTTTTTGAATCAATTGTACGATGAGAAATTTTGATTCTCAGAAAATGTAAGTTCGGATTTTATAAAATAATTTATTATGAAAAAGTCAATTAAATATTTGTCTCTCTTTGTGTTCTTAATGGGATATCTAAATTTATATGCACAAAATAGTAAAGTTTGGTCAGCACAACGCGTAAATGCATGGTATGCTCAGCATAAATGGATTTCTGGTGCGGACTTTATCCCGAGTACAGCGGTCAATCAACTTGAAATGTGGCAAAAAGACACCTTTGATCCTCAAACGATAGATAGGGAGTTAGGATGGGCTGAAAATATCGGGTTTAATACGATGCGTGTTTTTTTGCATAGTTTAGCCTGGAAAGAAGATCCTGCCGGGTTTAAACAAAGGGTGTCCCAATATCTTTCAATCGCAGCAAAACATCACATTCAAACGATTTTTGTTTTTTTTGATGACTGTTGGAATAGCCATCCCAAAGAAGGGAAGCAGCCGGCTCCCCGGGTTGGTATTCATAATTCAGAATGGGTGCAGGATCCAGGTGTTCCTGCATATAAAGACAGGGCCTGTTTCCCTGAATTGAAAAAGTATGTTACAGATGTGATGCAATATTTTGCACATGACAAAAGGATTTTATTATGGGATTTATATAATGAACCAGGAAATTCAGGTAAAGGGAATTCCTCTTTCCCATTATTGAAAAGTGTATTTCAATGGGCACGTGCAGTGCATCCGGATCAGCCTATAAGTGCCGGACTTTGGAATTGGGACCTTGAGAAGTTAAATGAGTTTCAGGTGGCGAATTCTGATATCATTACATATCATGATTATGAAGCTCCTATCTGGCATTTACGTGTGGTTCAGATTCTAAAATCGTTTGGGCGTCCTCTGATTTGTACAGAATACATGGCACGAACCCGGGATAGCCGTTTTTCAAATATTATGCCAATGTTGAAAGCTGAAAATGTAGGAGCTATAAATTGGGGATTAGTTACAGGAAAGACTAATACGAAGTATGCTTGGGATACTCCCATGCCTGATGGGAAGGATCCCAAAGTATGGTTTCATGATATTTTTCATAAAGATGGACGCCCTTATCTTCAGGATGAAGTTGATTTGATTAAAAAGCTGAATGGCGTACAATGATTGAAATGTCTTTGCCTGTAAATCTTTGATTTATACTCTATGGCAATAAATGGAGTGCTGATTACTAAACTGATAACGAAATAAAGATTTAAAAATTATTTGACATTGCAGAATTGATTAGAAGCTCACATTTAGGAGTTAAAAACTCACATTGAGAGCTAGCAGGGAATATTTGTAAATATTGTTTTTGAAGTAAAAGGTGAATATTCAGATTTTCTCTGTGGAGATAGCCTCATCAATCGATTTCACATAAAACAATCAATTATGAAAAAGTTCACATTTGCATTTTTGTTTTTTGCAGCAGTTGCCTCAGCAGCTTTGGCACAGAAATATCCCGGGCTTGCCCTGACGCCGCCCATGGGTTGGAACAGTTGGAATACCTTTAAGAGCAACATCAACGAAAAGATGATCAAAGAGATGGCCGATGCCATGGTCTCTTCCGGCATGCGCGATGCCGGATACAAGTATCTGGTACTTGATGATTGCTGGCTCTCTCCAACACGTGATTCACTCCAGAACCTCCAGGCAGATCCTAAAAAGTTTCCCGATGGGATGAAAGCCCTCGGCGATTATATTCACTCCAAAGGATTAAAGTTTGGTATTTACAACTGTGCCGGTACGAAAACCTGTGCCGGATATCCGGGAACCCGGGGGCATGAATACCAGGATGCACTTACGTATGCTTCATGGGAAGTAGATTATTTAAAATACGACTGGTGCAACACGGAAGGAATCAATGCCAGGGAAGCCTACACCACGATGAGCAAAGCATTGGCTGCCACACACCGTCCGATTGTATTCAGCATGTGTGAATGGGGAACCAATCAACCCTGGCTATGGGGAGCTCCCATTGCCGAACTATGGCGTACTACCGGAGATATTGACTGCCATTGGGGATCTGTTTCTCAAATCATCGACAAAGAAGTCAACTTGCGCCAATATGCAGGGCCGGGACATTGGAATGATCCGGACATGCTCGAGGTGGGCAATGGTATGCCGGTTAATGAAGACCGTGCCCATTTTTCCATGTGGGCTATGCTTGCCGCTCCCCTTATCGCAGGAAATGACCTGCGCCACATGAGCGAAGAGACCCGTGATATCTTAACCAACCGGGGTGTCATTGCCGTCGATCAGGATTCATTGGGGATACAGGCATTGCGCTATGAAGTTAAAGACAGCGTGGAAACATGGATGAAACCGTTGGAAGGTGGAGACTGGGCTATCTGTTTCCTGAACCGGGCGGCTGAACCTAAAGCTATCGATTTTGACTGGAAAGCAAATGTAGTAAAAGACACGTTATCCAACCGGGAACTAAATGCCAATACACAACGGTATGCTATTGTGGATTTATGGACCAACAAAGCGATGGGAACAACCCAGAAAGCATTAAAAGGCACGGTTCCTTCCCATGATGTTCTAATGGTGTATCTTTCAAAACAAAAAAAAGGTAAGCGCAAATATTAATGCTGGATGATGCAATCGATTTTATAAGATTATAGTTAAAATACTATTGTTTATGCCTTCTGATTTTTTTTATCCATAGCAAAAATGTATAAGCTCAAATAACACACTAATTTCTAAAATGAGAGTAATATGAAAAACATTCAACATTATGTATGGCTAAGCCTTACGATTGCCATGCTGGCTTCATGCAAGTCGCATACGGCAACCAATCAACAACAAAGTGCCAATCCCGGCGTACCCGTCTTGCAGGCAAAGAATTTTGCAGACACCATTAACGGGAAAACAACGAGCCTCTATCTCCTGAAAAACAAGAATGGCATGCAGGTGGCTATCACCAATTACGGAGCACGGCTGGTGAGCATCGTCGTTCCCGACAAAAACAATGTACCGACAGATGTAATCATAGGCTTCACAAATGTGAAGGAATACGTTACTTCTCCCGATCGTTTCTATGGAGCCATTATCGGGCGTGTGGCCAACCGGATTGCCAAAGGAATGTTTACTTTAGGCGGAAAGACATACCATCTGGCCATCAACAATCCACCCAACTCATTACATGGTGGGGAACCCGGTTACCAGGATGTGGTCTGGGATGCTACACAACCCAATGACTCAACGGTGGAACTGAGCTACCTGTCAAAAGACGGGCAAGCGAATTACCCGGGAAACCTGCAGATTCATGTGACCTATACCCTGGGATCAGACAATGCATTAAAAATTAGTTATGAAGCCCAGACGGACAAAACAACCCTGGTCAGCCTGACAAACCACTCCTACTTCAACCTTAACGGAGAAGGCAGCGGAACCATCGACAACCAGGAGCTTCAACTGAATGCCGACCAGGTTACTCCTGTGGATTCCACTCAGATTCCAACCGGCAAGTTTGATTCAGTGGCAGGAACACCGTTTGATTTCCGTACCTTAACGGCCATAGGGAAACGCATTGGGGAAAAGAATACCCAGCTGGCTTACGGAAAAGGCTATGATGTCAACTATGTATTGAATAATCCCAAAGCAGGCAGCCTGTTCCATGCAGCAACAGTTATTGGTGACAAATCAGGTATACAAATGGATGTTTATACTGTTGAGCCGGGGCTTCAGTTCTACAGCGGGAATTTCATGGCAGGAAACAATATCCTTCAAAATAAGAATATAAAAGACGGTTACCGCACGGCATTCTGTCTGGAAACACAACACTATCCGGATGCTCCAAACCACAAGAATTTCCCATCCATTGTGCTAAAGCCCGGAAAGAAATACGCAACATATTCTATCTATAAATTCTCTGTTGAAAAATAAAGGTTTGACTCGTATAAATATAAAATTGAATTTCAGCAGATTAAGATAAATATGAAAAAGTTATTGATATTGCAGATAGTTGTATTGTTTGCGTTTGTATGTAAAGGTATTTCACGTACAAGTGTTCGCATTGTAGATCACCCAAGTACTACACAAAAAAATGCATATTATGTAAGTAATAGAGCTCCTCTTATCCCTAGTATGTATATCAAATTGCCTATTGGAGATATTAGCCCTAAAGGATGGGTTCAAGCATGCTTAGTTCGGCAGCAGCATGGCCTAAATGGACATTTGGAACAAATTAGCGCCTGGCTTCAAAAGAAAGGGAATGCATGGCTTTCAAAAAATGGCAAAGGAGCCTGGGGTTGGGAAGAAGTGCCCTATTGGTTGAAGGGATATGGGGATTTAGCATATATCCTTCGTGATCCCAAGATGCTTGCAGAAACCAAGGTGTGGATTAACGGCGTACTTAACAGTCAACGTCCCAATGGAGATTTTGGCCCGCTCCATTTTGAGAATGGCTATCGAAATTTTTGGGGGAATATGATCATGTTGTATTGTTTGCAGTCTTATTATGATTTTTCACATGATCACCGTGTTATTGACCTAATGACGCGATTTTTTCAGTACCAGAACGCCATTCCCGATAAAGATTTTTTGAAAGGATACTGGGAAGGACTTCGTGCCGGGGATAATTTATATAGTGTTTTTTGGTTATACAATCGTACTGGCGCCCCGTTTCTGTTAGATCTGGCACAAAAAATACATCATTGTATGACAAATTGGGAATCACGTGATACTCCTCATGGCAATAATGATCCTTCATGGTACAGATTATTGCCTGACTGGCATAATGTAAATGTTGCTCAAGGATTTAGAGAGCCAGCCGAGTATTATGAACTTTCGAAAGATTCAAGCGATTTAGAGGCTTCGTACGATATATTCCGTATTATTCGTAAATATTTTGGTCAAGTTCCTGGAGGAATGTTTGGTGCAGATGAAGTTGCCCGTCCAGGGTATAGTGATCCTCATCAATGCATTGAAACATGCGGAATCGTTGAACAAATGAATTCAGACGAAAATATGCTGCGTATTACAGGAAATTCCTTTTGGGCAGATCATGCAGAAGACGTAGCATTTAATACTTTTCCGGCAGCTTTGACTCCTGATTTTAAGGCATTGAGATATTTAACGGCACCTAATATGGTTGTGAGCGATGATAAGAACCATAGTCCTGGTGTAATGGATGCGGGCCCGTTTCTTATGATGAACCCTTTTAGCAGTCGCTGTTGTCAGCATAATCATGGACAAGGTTGGCCATATTATGCAGAAAATTTATGGATGGCAACTCCTGATAACGGTGCATTTATAGCATTGTATGCTGCAAGTGAAGCAAAAATAAAAGTTGGCGATGGGACGGAGGTAACTTTTAATGAACAAACACACTATCCTTTTGATGACAAAGTTAGAATTGAGCTATCCATGAAAAATGGAGTAACATTCCCTCTTTATTTACGGATACCAGAATGGTGCAATCATGCTATTATACAATTAAATGGCAAATCTCTTTTAACAGATCCTCCTGCCGGGAAAATTGTTGTTATAACCAGACAGTGGGAGAGAGGAGATCATATTGCATTAACAATGCCCATGAAAATAAAGATTCAGCGATGGGTAAACAATCACAATAGCGTGAGTGTAAATTATGGACCTCTTACTTTTTCATTGAAAATAAAGGAAGACTATGTTAAAGAAGCCAGTGATGCTACAGCTATTAGCGATTCCAAGTGGCAACAAGGTGTCGATAAAGCCCAGTGGCCATCCTGGGAGATTTTCCCTAAATCGCCATGGAATTATGGGTTAATTTTGGATCCTAATAATCTGGCTAAATCATTTAAAGTAGAAAAGAAGGCCTGGCCGAAAGATAATTTTCCTTTTACTCCTTCGTCCGCTCCTATTGTAATTAAAGCGAAGGCAAAACAGATCCCGTCGTGGAAACTCGACCAAAACGGACTATGTGGAGCTTTAATGGATAGTCCTGTAAGTTCAACAGAACCGGAAGTTGAGGTTGATCTAATCCCAATGGGAGCTGCGAGGTTGAGAATCAGTGCTTTTCCTGTTATTAAATAATGCGTATAAAATAATTTGTTTAGACTCATACCTTTATGAATCGTAATTATTTGCTTTGTGTTGTCTTATTTTCGTTGATGCTTTTGCATTGTCAGGATAGCTTAGGTAATACGAATATTTCTCGTGCAGCCATAACACTTCAGCATATTTTTCAATTTTATCATGCTAAGAAAGATAATTTGTTTACAGAGACGTATCCGATAGACACAAGTCAAAAAGTTCCTTGTTTTGTAAGTGATAAGATTGTTTATAAACGACAAAAGGTATCATTCCTATGGCCTTACTCAGGCGTATTTTCCGGGTGTGTATCGTTGTATAAAGTAACCAAGGATTTAAAATACAAACATTTACTTGAACGCACCCTGTTACCTGGGTTGTCAAAATATTGGAATTCTCAAAGAGAGCCTGCATGCTATCAATCATACCCTGAATTTAATGGACCAAGCGATCGTTTTTATGATGATAATGAATGGGTAGCGATAAGTTTTATGGATCTTTATGCATCGACAAAAGACACAACATATTTGAATCGGGCGATTCAGTTACAAAGGTTCATTTATAGTGGGTGGTCAGACAAACTGGGAGGAGGACTTTTTTGGTGTGAACAAAAGCACCTTTCCAAGAATACGTGCTCCAATGCTCCTGCTGTTGTATTGTGTATGAAAATTTACAAGGCTACGTCTCAGAAAAAATATCTTGATTTAGCCAAAGCAACCTATAAATGGACAAAAAATACCCTTTGTGATCCTTCAGATTACGTCTATTGGGATAATGAATCACTTAACGGACATATTGCAAAGAATAAATATACCTACAACAGTGGACAAATGATTGAAGCCGGAGTTCTTCTCTATAAAGCAACGGGAGAGAAACAGTATTTAGAAGATGCTCAAAGGACTGCAAGAGGGGTTTTTAATTATTTTGTTAAATCTCGTAAGATTAAAAATCGGGAAATTCTTTTTTACAACGATTCTCCCTGGTTTAACGTGATATTGTTTCGAGGTTTAAAAGCTTTGTTTGAGGTCGATCATAATGCCACCTATATTAAAATTATGGCGAAAGATGCAGAGTATGCCTGGAAATATGATCGGGACACAAATGGCTTATTCAGTAAAAACTGGACTGGGAAGGAGCAGGACAAGTATAAATGGTTATTGGATAATGCCTGTATGGTAGAATTGTACGCAGAACTAAGTGATATTGATAGATAATAATTGAGATGATATGACGACGCGAAGAGACTTTATACGCAAGAGTGGGATAGTGTTGGCAGGTGTAGCGCTGAGCCGATCGATGATGGGGAATACAGGAGTGCTGGAATCCCTGAGTTATAAGACAGAGCGTCCCCCTTTAGGCAAACGCAACTTCACGTCCAAAGCCGTGGAAGCCACCATAGAGCAGATGAAGCAAAAGATCAAAGATCCGAAACTTGCCTGGATGTTTGAGAACTGTTATCCCAATACACTGGATACGACCGTAGAATTTTCGATGAAAGGAGGGAAACCCGACACCTTTGTCATCACGGGCGATATCGATGCCATGTGGTTGCGAGACTCCTCGGCGCAAGTCTATCCCTACCTTTCGCTGGTCAATGACGATCCCCAGCTCAGCCTGATGATAGAAGGCGTGATACGGCGTCAAAGCTATTGCATAGGGCTCGATCCCTATGCCAATGCGTTCAATAAGGGGGCAACAGGCAGCGAATGGGACAGTGACCACACGAAGATGATCCCCCAGCTCCATGAAAGGAAATGGGAGATCGATTCGCTCTGCTACCCGATCCGCTTGGCCTATTACTACTGGAAGAAGACCGGCAACCAAACTATCTTCGACCAGCAATGGAAGTATGCCATGAGCCGGGTCTATGAAACCTTTGTACAACAACAACGCAAGGATGGCACCACCCCCTACACCTTTACACGGGTAACCGACAAACAAAGCGATACGGTATTAAACAACGGCTATGGCAGCCCCATCAAGCCCGTAGGGATGATCTGTTCCACCTTCCGGCCATCAGACGATGCCACGATATTCAGCTTTTTAATTCCCTCCAACCTCTTTGCCATTGAATCCTTACACCAGTTGGCGGAGATATCGGATAAAGTGACGGGTGACCATTCCTTTGCACAGAAATGCAGGAGACTGGCATCAGAAGTAAAGCGAGCCGTAGAAGAGTACGGGAAGAAACGACATCCGGAATACGGGGAAATATATGTATACGAAGCAGACGGCTTCGGGAACCAACTCTGTATGGACGATGCCAATGTTCCCGGTTTGCTATCCCTGCCTTACCTCTGCCCTTTTATTCCGGAAGGCGATCCCATCTACCAGAACACACGGAGGTTTGTATGGAGCGAAGGCAACCCCTATTATTTCAGGGGGAAGGCAGGCGAGGGGATAGGTGGCCCCCATGTAGGGTTGGGCTGGATATGGCCGATGAGTCTGATCATGCGGGGGATCACCTCGATGGAAAAAGAAGAAGTGGCATACAGCCTGCAGAGCCTGCGCGACACGGATGCAGGGACGGGCTTCATCCATGAATCCTTTTGGAAGGACGATGCGAGGAAATACACGCGGAAATGGTTTGCGTGGGCCAATACGATGTTCGGGGAGTTTATCCTTACGGTTGACCACAAGTATCCCGAGCTGCTGAAAAGAAGTTATTAACCAGAAAACTAATTATTTAAAATCATTATTATGAAGCGTAGATTACTTATTTTATTGTTAGGGGGCATATGCCCATTGCTATTATTTTCTCAGATAGACCGGCGTGAACGGTATGATTTGAATCACGACAAGGTATTATATACCATCGGGTATTCCCATTTGGATTCGGAATGGAACTGGACATATCCCACATCTATTGATGAGTATATCAAAAACATTATGACGGAAAACTTTCATTTGTTCAAGAAGTATCCTGACTATGTTTTCAATTTTACCGGATCTCGGCGTTACGAAATGATGAAGGAGTACTATCCCGATTTATTCAAGAAAGTCGTTTATTACATTAAGCAAGGGCGTTGGTACGTATCCGGCTCTTCGGTGGACGAAGGAGAAGTTAATATTTCATCATCAGAATCACTGATCCGTCAGGTACTCTATGGGAATAATTATTTTCGGAAAGAATTTGGCGTGGCCAGTGAGGACTATATGCTCCCAGACTGTTTTGGATTTTTGGCCAACATGCCCACCATATGGCACTATTGTGGATTGTTAGGGTTTTCGACCCAAAAACTAACCTGGCATTCTGCGGCCGGTATTCCGTTTAATGTAGGCGTATGGAATGGCCCAGACGGAAAAGGCGTAATAGCAGCACTGAATGCCACCAGCTATTCTGGCGGCGTTGTCCCGCGTCTTGATCTGGATCCTTCATGGGTTGCAAGATTAAATGAAGATCAAAAAAAATATGGTATTTCATTTGATTACCGTTATTACGGAGTAGGAGATCAGGGAGGCGCTCCCCGGGAACGTGATGTGAAAAATGTGATAGGAAGCCTACAGAATCCGGACAGCAAATTCAAAGTTGTGTTGACCTCTTCCGATCAAATGTATAAAGACATTACCCCCGGGATTCGTAAAAAATTACCCCGGTACACAGGAGATCTATTGTTGACAGAACATAGTGCAGGATCACTTACTTCCGAGGCATACATGAAACGGCTCGACCGTAAAAATGAGCTACTGGCTAAGGCCGCTGAGCAACTGGCAAGCATTGCCGATTGGGAAGGCAATATCCCATATCCCTTTGCTACTTTAAACCCAGCTTGGGAATTAGTTTTAGGAAGCCAGTTTCATGACATACTCCCCGGGACGGCTATCCCCGCCGCTTACACATATGCATGGAACGATGAGTTTATTGCTGCCAACGGATTTGCAGGTGTGATAAAAAATTCGATGCAGGATCTCTCCCGGATGCTGAATACCCAGGGAAAAGGGAAAAGCATTGTCGTTTATAATCCGGTAGCACAGCCGCGGCAGGATGTTGTCAATGCCACGCTTCATTATGCTACTCTGCCTGAAAATGTTCAAGTTTATAACGATAAAGGAGAAGCTGTTCCGACGCAAATCATAAAAAGAGAAGGGCAAACCATGCAAATCCTCTTCCTGGCTAATGTCCCGTCGGTAGGATTAACTGTTTATGATGTCCGTCCGGTTACCACTCCGGCCAATATGCATACAGACCTTTCAGTTACAGACCGTACCATAGAAAACCGTTATTATAAGGTGACATTGGGCGACAATGGAGACATTACCAGTATTTACGATAAGCAAGCGAAGAAAGAGATATTGTCTGCCCCGTCCCGATTGGCTTTTTTACATGAAGAACCGACAGAATGGCCATCATGGAATATGGATTGGAGAGACCGGAAGAATCCGCCAATTGGCTATATGGATCAGGGGGCAACATTGAAAGTGATAGAGCAGGGACCGGTACAGGTCGGCATAGAGGTAAAACGCCATGGGATGAACTCCTCCATCACCCAGATAGTAAGCTTGTCTGCAGGCGAAGCCGGGAAGCACGTAGCCATATCTAATGTCGTAGACTGGCGATCCCAGGGAGTGAGTCTGAAAGCTACTTTTCCGTTGACTGTGAGCAATCCAGAAGCTACCTATAATTTAGGCGTAGGCACTATAGAAAGGAGCGATAATGATAGCCTGAAGTTTGAAGTCCCTTCCAAGAAATGGTTTGACCTGACCGACCAAAGCGGGAAATATGGCGTTACTATTTTGGAAAATTGTAAATACGGATCAGATAAGCCGAATGACAATACGCTTCGCCTGACACTGCTCTACACCCCAGCCGTTAATCCGGGTTGGGACTGGTGCCGTTACCAAGACACACAAGATTGGGGTGAGCACCGGTTTTCTTACGGTATTTATGGACACCAGGAAAGCTGGCAGCAAGGACTATCTTCATGGGAAGGGAAAAAGTTCAACCAACCCCTGCTGGCTTTCGAAGTTCCACAACATCCCGGGAAACTTGGAAAAGCAATATCCTTTGTGTCTGCTAATACGCCTGAAGTCGGTATTATGGCCTTCAAGAAGATGGAACAGGGAGATTATTATCTGATTCGGGTCAATGAACTCCTGGGAAAAGATTTGGATAAAGCCGTTCTTACCTTGCCCGGAAAGATTATCGATGCATACGAAGTTAATGGACAGGAACAACGTATCGGAGATGCAACGTTCAAAGGAGACCAAATCAGTTTCCCATTGACACACTATACCATTCGAAGTTTTGCCGTAAAACTGGAATCCCCGACAAGCAAGAAACCGGATAATCTGGAACAAGCCTCTATTTCATTGCCTTACAATCAGGACGTGATGAGTTTTGATGATAACCGCAATGATGGAGATTTTGCCAATGGAACAAGTATTCCCGCAGAGCTCGTTCCTGATACCATTACTTACGAAGGCATTCATTTCAAAATGGGAAGTCGGAAAGATGAGCATGATAATGCTGTAAGCTGCAAAGGACAAAGCCTATCACTACCTGTCGGCGATTATACCACCTTGTACATGCTGGCTGCTGCTTCTGAAGATACAGAAGGGGACTTTACCTTAAACCAACAGGAATATCCGGTTAAAGTACAGGGCTGGACAGGTTTTGTCGGGCAGTGGTATAACCGGGAATTTGCCCAAAACGGATATACGGTGAAGCGTATTGATGCACCATACTCCAAACAAGATGAGATTGCCTGGTTTGCTTCGCATACCCATAGAGCATATCCGTCAGCTAACCTGGCTTATCAATATTGTTACCTGTACGCTTATAAGATACGATTACCCAAAGGTGTTACGACCATCAAATTGCCAGATAATCCTAAAATAAAGATTTTAGCAATAACAGTTGCAAAGGGGACAGGAGAGAACATTACTCCTTTGCAGCCATTATATGATGATTTTAGCAACAGTAAGGCCATATCGATTCCAGAAAAAGTATCTGATTGAGTCGAATAACAATGAAATCAGCAGCTTAAACCCCAAAGGACAGGGATGGCAGAAAAGAATTTGAATAATTAGACGTGGTCAACTACATAAAGGATACCATTCTTTTCTGTCATCTGCTGTTCCCGTTTTAATAGGCAAAGAAATACAAAATAAACATTTACTTCATGAAAACCAAGACCAACTATGCACAAGTACTGCCAGTACTGTTTGGATTTTTTGTAATGGGATTTTGCGATGTAGTAGGGATCACATCAGCCCATGTAAAGCAAGACCTATTGGGGAGTTACAGTCCTGAATTCCGGGATACCCTTTCCAACATGATCCCGGTAGCCCTATTCTCGATGTTCCTGATTTTTTCCGTTCCCACGGGGATCCTGATGAACCACATCGGGAGGAAGAAGACCGTACTGTTAAGCAATGTACTCACGATGATAGCGATGGTGCTTCCCCTGATCGATTATACCTTCAGTATTGCGTTGATAGCCTTTGCCATGCTGGGGATAGCCAATACCATCCTGCAAGTATCCCTGAATCCCCTTTTGACAAACGTCATCCAGGGAGACAAACTCACCAGTAGTCTGACGGCAGGACAATTTGTCAAAGCCACGTCCTCGTTTAGCGCCCCCTTTATTGCAGCGTTTGCCGCTACCGCATTAGGGCACTGGCAATACATCTTTCCGATCTATGCAGCCATCACCCTGTTGTCCACCCTTTGGCTGATGGCTACGCCCATTAAAGAGATGCCAACAGAAAACAAGGTCAACACTTTTGGTAGTGTATTGGGAATCCTGAAAGACAAAAATATCTTCCTTTTCTTTCTGGGAATCCTGTTTGTCGTAGGTGTTGATGTAGGTATGAATACAGCCTCGTCGAAGATATTGATGGAACGCTGCGGGTTAAGCGCCATCGTAGCCGGTTATGGGCCAAGTACCTATTTTGCCTTTCGGACGTTAGGGACTTTTCTGGGAGCCATCTTTCTGGCGAAATACGCATCATCGACCTATTTCAAATGGAACATCATTGTAGCCGTTTTAGCCTTGCTAACCCTGATTTTCAGCCATGCAGAATGGATGATTTTTGCCTTGTTCGGGATTATCGGGTTTACGATAGCCAACATCTTCCCGATCATATATGGGATGGCGATACAGCGGCGACCGGATAAAGCCAATGAGATATCGGGGCTGATGATCACTGGCGTATTTGGAGGCGCGGTGATCCCCTTCTTCATGGGCTTGCTATCGGATGCAGTAGGGTCACAGACAGGAGCAGTGATTATTATTTTACTGAGCGCTTTGTATCTCCTTTGGCTGGCATTTTCAGAGAATAATACTACAGAGAAACAATAAAATTTCGCCTAGAAAAATGGCGTTGTGATCATTAAAAAAATATATCAAAAAACAAATGTGAAATATCAAATTGTTTTGTTTTCATCAAAGGATAAGTTTTTACTTTTACATAAATTTGTTGCATGTTTCATTGAACACTCTTATTGATAAATTATTATGTGTCGCAGTCATGTTTTTTCATTTCGGTTGCTGTGGGCAGGAGTCTTATTCTTTTCCATGGCAGGGACAAGCTGGTCAAAAGTAGAAGTTTCTCATTTGACATGTGAGTATCGTAATAATCCTATTGGGATCGACGCCCTCCAACCCCGCTTAAGCTGGCAGATAACGTCTGACGAAACCAATGTTGTACAAACGGCATATCAACTGCGGTTCTTTACAAAAAATTCTGATTTAGCCCATCAACACAAATTACTTTGGGATTCAGGGAAGGTGATATCTGACCATTCAATATTAGTGGCATATCATGGACCGGCTTTGAACTCAGGAGAACGTGTCTATTGGCAAGTGCGCGTATGGGATAATCATCATCATGTGAGCTCCTGGAGCGTTCCTTCTTTTTGGGAAATAGGATTGCTTCATCCTTCGGACTGGGTTGCAAAATGGATTAGCGCTCCCTGGAAGATAGATTCATTGCATGCACAACCATGTCCTTATTTCCGGAAAGAGTTTCCGGCGAGCAAAAAAGTGGTCTCCGCCCGTATTTGTATTACTTCGTTAGGATTGTATGATCTTTTCCTGAATGGAGCAAAAGTTGGCGATCAACTTTTCACTCCGGGATGGACAAGCTATAACAAACGGCTTCAATATCAGGTTTATGACGTCACTCCTCTGATTAAGGATCATAATGCCATTGGCGTTATTCTTGACGATGGTTGGTATCGCGGAGGACTTACATGGGATCAACGCCGTAATGTATATGGAAACGAGTTGGGGCTGTTGTGTCAACTGCAGATTAAATATGCAGATGGGACAACCCAGACCGTGATTTCGGATGGCAGTTGGAAAGTCTCGACAGGCCCCATTATCTCTTCGGAGATTTATAATGGGGAAACCTATGATGCCCGTTTAGAAATGCCGGGTTGGGCACAACCCAATTTTGTCGATCATGGCTGGCAGGATGTCAAATTACTTCATCATACTTATGCTGATCTCGTCGCTTCTGACGGAGTGCCGGTACAAGCTATTCAAACCATTATCCCTAAAAGAATTATAATTACGCCAAAGGGAGAAACCGTGTTTGACATGGGGCAAAATATGACGGGATGGGTAAAGTTACGCGTAAAAGGAGATGCAGGAGATACGATTCAATTAAAGTTTGCTGAAGTATTGGATAAGGCCGGCAATTTTTACACAGCCAATCTACGTAGTGCCAAAGCAACAGATTGTTTTATCCTGAAGAATGGTCAGGAAGAAACTTTTGAACCTCATTTTACCTATCACGGGTTCAGGTATGTCAAAGTTACAGGGTTAAAAAGCTCTCCTAACCTTAACCAAATCACAGGAATTGTGATTCATTCTGCCATACAGCCGACGGGAACTTTTTCATGTTCCGATTCGCTAGTCAATCAATTACAACACAACATTCAATGGAGTCAGGTAGATAATTTTCTGGATGTTCCTACCGATTGTCCTCAACGTGATGAACGTTTGGGGTGGACGGGAGATGCTGAGGTATTCAGCCCTACCGCCACCTTTAATTTCGATGTAGCTCCTTTTTATACCAAATGGCTAAAAGATGTGGCTGCCGATCAACTGAAAAACGGATTAGTTCCTGATGTAATTCCTGATGTATTAAATGGCCAGGGCGGAACTGCCGGATGGGCTGATGTATCTGTCGTTATCCCATGGAATGTATATCTGGCCTATGGAGATAAACGAATTCTTAAAGCACAATATAACAGCATGAAGGCATGGGTGGATTATATAAATAGAAGGGCTGGCAGTAAACATCTTTGGGAAGGAGACTGGCAATATGGAGACTGGTTGGCTTTTGCTACGAACCAGTCTGATTACCCGGGAGCAACAACAGATAAAAACCTGATTGCCACTGCCTACTTTGCTCATTCATCATTCCTTGTCAGTCAGGTTGCCTCCATATTAGGGAAAGAAACTGATGCATTAAAGTATCAGCAATTGTTTGACAGTATAAAGGAAGCGTTCAACCGGGAATATGTAACCCCCAATGGAAGATTAATGTCAAACACACAAACGGCATATGTTTTGGCATTGGCATTTGATTTGTTGCCAAATGCTGCAAAAAAGCAAGCTGCTAATTACCTAGCAGAAGATGTACGGAGTTTTGGACACATTACTACCGGTTTTCTTGGGACTCCGCGCATTTGCGAGGTGCTGACACAAACCGGACATCCGGACTTAGCCTATAGGTTACTCATGAGGAAAGAGTACCCTTCGTGGTTGTATCCTGTGACACGAGGAGCAACAACCATATGGGAGCGGTGGGATGGAATAAAACCGGATGGGACATTCCAGGATGTTGGGATGAATAGTTTCAATCATTATGCTTATGGGGCGGTAGGAGAGTGGCTCTATCGTTATGTGGCAGGGCTGAATCTGGATCCGTCAGAGCCCGGATATCATCATATTCTTTTTCATCCTTTTCCCGGAGGAGCATTGGCTTATGCCACTGCCCGGCTAAATACTATGTACGGAGAAGCCTTGTCGGAATGGAAGATTAAAAATGATACGATGGTTTATCATATAATCATCCCCGCCAACACAACAGGAAGGGTGTGGCTTCCGGAAGCTTTAACGGATCAGGTAAAAGTATCGGTTATTAATAATTTGCATAAAAATCAGACAGTGTCTCCTACCTGTAAATTCGTTCAGCAAAATAAATGCGTGACAGTTGATCTTGGATCAGGAGATTATGTATTTACATATCCTTTCCCTAGAAAATAGAGAATTTGTGTGGGAATAGACAAAATGAGAGGAACAACAAAAAAGCCGAATCTGCTGTAGATTCGGCTTTTTCCCTAATTACTCAATGTCGATTTATTCTACAAAGGCAATAATTTCGTCTTTTTGTACCAGGTCCCCTTGTTTAGGGTATGTTGCAATAATCTTTCCGTTGAATGATGATTTTACAGCTTCAGGTCCATAAAAAGCCTGTACGAAGCATAAGGTACCATTTTCGTTGATTGTGTCGCCAATGTGAGGTGCGGAAGAGGTGTCTTCCACATCATACTGCCATATAACCTGTCCTTTGACGGTTGCCTGAATAGGTTTGGCATTTGGATGTTCAGCCAAAACCGTATTGATATCAATTTTTGGCACTTCAACAACAGGGCGTGTGACGACAATCGGAGCTCCGGCTTTTGCTTTGGCGGCTTCGAGTTCTTGTTCGAAACGTTTCTTTGCGGATCCATTACGATAGTCACGGTATTGGCGGTCATGCATTGCTAATTCAAATAGCTCTTCGTCATCTTCGCCAAAATCCCATCCGTTTTCCTGCATTTCCTTACGGTATTTATCGAGTTCGTTCGGGAATGCATCCTGTGGATTGCCGGTGTAAAATTCCATCCCGTTTTTCTTTACCAGATCTTTGATTTCAGGAGCTAGTTCTCCCGGTAATTTACCGGTTTTACCTAAAATCATATCCCATGCATTTTTGTCAATCGTACTCCAACGAGGTTCTCCTTTCAAAAGATGCATAACATTCATTAAAGCAATGTTCTTTACATATTGGCTAAATGGAGTTACCAAGGGAGGATAGCCAAGCATCGGCCATATATATTCTACTTCCTGGAAGAGTAAAACGACTAATTCATTCAGGGATACTTCATTTTTCTTTTGTGCCCGTAATGACATGTTGATTGCATTATGCATGCCTTTCAGGTCTGCCATCATAGATCCCATCATGCCGCCAGGTAAGCCACATCCTACCAAAAGAGAGGTCATTGCTTTGTTTCCCGGATCAATGAAATATCCTAAAAAGTCATCTATAAACGACTGGGTTAAAGAGCGGGTTTCCATGTAAGCTTTCATGTTAATATCAGGCACAAGGAATCCGGCATCTTTTAACATAGCCTGGATGGTGATGATATCCGGGTGAACCATTCCCCATGATAACGGTTCCATGGCAACATCAAGAATGTCAGCGCCTGCACGGGCTACTTCGAGCATAGATGCTACCGAAAATCCAGGGCCAGTGTGGCCGTGATATTGTACCAGTATCTGAGGATGACGTTTTTTGATTGCAGTGACAAGATTGCCTAAAAAAGCAGGACGTCCGATTCCCGCCATATCCTTTAAACAAATTTCGTCGCACCCGAAATCAACCACTTTTTCAACCACATTCATGTAATAATCGACGGTATGAATAGGTGAATTGGTGATACAAAGAGCCACTTGGGAAATCATGTTGGCCTCTTTTGCATATTTTACAGACAATTCCAGATTTCGTGTATCATTCAGTCCACAAAAAGAACGGGAGATATTTGTCCCTTGAGCCTTTTTGACTTTGAAGAAGAGTTGACGGACATCTGCCGGAACAGGATACATTCGTAAGCCGTTTAATCCTCTTTCCAACATATGAGTTTGAATGCCAGCCTCATTGAATGGTTTTGTCCATTCGCGTACGGCTTTGTTTGGATTTTCCCCAAAAAGAAGGTTTACTTGCTCAAAAGCGCCTCCATTTGTTTCAACACGGGCAAAACATCCCATATCAACAATTACAGGGGCAATTTGTTTTAATTGATCGACTCGTGGCACATACTTTCCTGATGATTGCCACATATCGCGATAAACTAAGCTGAATTTTATTTCGCGTGACATAAGCAGATTATATTAGTGGATAATGGACAAAGATAACTATAAAAACAGAACGGTTGAATAAATAATGAAATTTTTCTCTTATTAATTGTCAAAATGCATCTTCGAATTGTTTTAAAAACCGAATATCATTTTCGGAAAACATTCGCAGATCCTTAACCTGATATTTTAGGTTAGTAATTCGTTCTATTCCCATTCCAAAAGCATATCCGGAATAAACTTTACTGTCAATTCCGCAAGCTTCCAGCACATTCGGGTCAACCATACCGCATCCCAGAATTTCGACCCAACCGGTATATTTACAAAAGGCACATCCTTCGCCACCGCAAAGGTTACAGGAGATATCCATTTCAGCCGAAGGTTCTGTGAATGGAAAATATGAGGGTCTTAAACGGATTTTTGTACCCTCTCCAAACATCTCTTTTGCAAAATAGAGAAGAACTTGTTTCAGATCGGCAAATGACACGTTTTTGTCAACATATAAGCCTTCGACCTGATGAAAAAAGCAGTGCGCACGATATGAAATCGCTTCGTTCCGATATACACGTCCCGGGCAAATCACACGGATAGGAGGCTGGGTGTTGCTCATCACCCGTGTTTGCACTGATGACGTATGAGTACGCAAGAGTACATCCGGATTCTTTTCGATGAAAAATGTATCCTGCATGTCCCGAGCCGGGTGCTCAGGAGGGAAATTAAGGGAACCGAAAACATGCCAGTCGTCTTCAATTTCAGGCCCCTCAGCAATGGTAAATCCGAGATGGGAAAAAATGGAAACAATTTTATTCCGAACAATTGAAATTGGATGTCGGGCTCCCAAAAGGACAGGATCACCGGGCCGCGACAAATCTATGAGATTTGTTTTTTTTGCATTGGCGCTTGTTGCATTCTTCAATGTCTCTATTTTTTCCTGAGCTGCATTTTTAAGCTCATTGAGCAATTGGCCAACCTCACGTTTCTGTTCGTTGGGAACCTCACGGAAGGCATTGAAAAGTTGCGATATTTCTCCTTTTTTGCTTAAGTATTTAATGCGTAGTGCTTCTACTTCTTCGCTGGATATAGCTGATAGGTTTTCGATCTCGGCTTTTAATTGTTGAATGGTCGTAATCATTGGAGAATAGTCTTTGATTCTTCTTGCAAAGGTACACGTTTTTTGCAATTTTTGCTATCTTTGCGTTCGTCCATATCGTTCTTTTTATGAAAACAAAACCATTTTTTCTATTCCTTTTTGTATTGATATCGCTTTGTTCTTCAGCAGAAATAAAAAGCAGTGCCGACCGGATCATTGGCTATTACTATGCGATTGATGATGCAACACAAAAGGCATCTCAAGTAGAAATATACAGGGCAACTGACGGAAAATATTATGGGAAAATTGTTTGGTTGCAGCAGCCTTTGCTTAAAGGACGTCCTGTTCTGGACTTTAAAAATCCGGATAAAGATTTAAGAAATAGAACGATATTGGGAATCCCATTACTGAATGGATTTGTTTATAACTCAAAGAAAGATGAATGGGAAGACGGAACAATTTATAACCCGGCAAATGGGAATACTTTTCATTGCATTATGAAATTTGTAGGGAATAATCGTCTGAAAATTCGTGGATACATGGGGGCTTCATGGATGGGTCTTGGCAAAACTGCGTATTGGCCAAAAGAGAATAATTTGCGGGAATGATAGTCCAATTTATTTTAAATATTCGACCTGCATCGAATATTTCCATTGATCAAAATATAAATTTCCTTTTGAGGTTTCGACTTCTCCTCGTTGAAAATCAATAGGTTCACTGCGCATAAATTTCTTTGTCGGAATAAATGGAGCACTAATAGCGTCATTGATGATCAGCCGGTAAGAATCGATGCCTGACATATAAAAGTCACGAATGCGTTTGTTCCCGGAAGGTTGCAATCCAAATGAGACGTCCACGGGTACCCAACCAATGCCTTTATAATACACTTCGCACCAATCGTGTAGATTTACCTCTCCCGGGTGCATCATCCATCCGCTTTGCCATTTCACAGGAATGCCTTTGTAACGTGCCATGCTCATGAATAATAATGTTTGCATGCCACAATCTCCTTTGTGGTTTTTCAATACGTAGTGCGGAATATTTGATATGGTAGAATATTCTAAAGCTCCTGACCAGATGATATGATGGTCAATCCATTTGTACAGCTTTGTAACAATTCCGACTGGATTGGTTTCCCCTTTTGTTATGGAATCAGCAAGTTGTCGGATTTCTTTTGTGAAAACAATGTGCGGTGGTTGTTCCCGGGTGAATGTTTTGTAAATTGGCGATGATGTATCATACGGATCTGCATGTATTTTTGATAGGTCAAATGATTGTGCATATGAACGATAAGTGAAACAGATTCGAAAAATTGTCGGCTCGCCTTGTTTTGCCTTTTGTTCAAAATAAATTGATCGTTGACCTACTGAATCAGGAGCAATGAAATAGCGGGATGGGAACGTGCTGAGTAAATGAACATCTGTTTGGCGGGTATGATCTTGTTTGGGATAAGGCATCCAGCAACGGACCGTGTCGCCTGCAGGGACAGCATCCGGATTTACGGAAATAGTATAAGTGACTTTGTAATTAACAGGGACAGAAAGTCCCCCGTTCCGTGTAGTTTGTGCAATTATTTGTGCTGTATGCTTTAATCTGAATTTAGTCAGATTGTCCAATGGAGCTTGTGAATGAGTTATGCTGTCGTTTACCTGTTGTAGTCTAAGTTTTAGGTTGCTTACGGAACGAGAGAAATAGCGTTTTTTCCTATTGATTACTTTGTATTCCAGCCATCCTTTTGATTCCCAGTTTGTTTTTTCGGATGGAGTATAAAAAATTCCCTGTTTTTGCAATAAACTGTCGACCTCAGTTTCAGTTAGACTGAAATCATGCTCGATACGATGCGAGATTTCTACTAATGAATCTATTTCCTGCGAACAATTATTTGCAGTATGGATGCTTTGTTGTAAATGTTTTAACGCAATAAATTCTCCCTGATCAAATAAATGTAATGCGTTTGTATTTTTAGTGTTAGCTGCGTGAGCCAAACTTAAATTGAAAAGAAGAAATACAACCAAGGTAACATAAAAAGAGGGAAGGAATCTTAGGGCTGCTTTCTCTAAGAATTGTGTTCTCCGGATTGTATTTCTTCTTTGGTATTGCATGATTATGTTGTTATTTTAGTTCCAGAATATATGCTGTTTCTTTTGGAATTGTGATTGATGGCTGTAATTGAATCGTTTTCCCAGTTTCGACATCTGTTCCCCGCGTAAAGTTCTTAATACATTGTGAGAACCGTGCAGTATTCAGTGTTTGTTCGGTGTTGTTGCCATTCAAAATTACCATCACCGTTTTTTTGTTATTATACCGGAAATAGACATAGACGTTGTTTTGAGGAATATAATGAATTAATTTTCCTGTTTGAATGACAGCTTCTTTTTGTCTCCAATGAAGTAGTTTTGATAGATAATTAAAATATTCGTTTTGCAACGGAGTCCGTCCTGCAGCAGTGAATGCATTGATGGAATCATTAGGCCATCCTCCAGGGAAATCACGCCGGATATCTCCGTCTCCTTTTGCTTTATCGCCAGTCATGCCAATTTCTGATCCATAATAAATTTCCGGAATGCCTCTCGTTGTCATTAAGAAGGCCATTGCTAATTTGAACTTATCCACATTGTTTTTGACGATAAAATTAAACCGAGGCGTATCATGGTTTTCTGCAAATACCAATATATTGTTTGTATTTGGGAACAGATAGTCATATGCCAGAGAGTTATAAAGACGTTTCATTCCGGTGTCCCATCCGTTGCCTTCATTGAAACATGCCTCTAATGCCTGAAGTAACGGAAAGTCCATCACTGTGGGTAAGTAGGAATTGAAATGATCCGGGTTCAGCGCTCCCTTTTGCCAATAAGCTACAGAAACGGGATTACTTAACCATGTTTCTCCCATAATATTGAAATGGGGATACTCAGTCATGATTGCTTTTGCCCATTTTGCCATAGGTTCTTTATCACAATAAGGATAAGTATCCATTCGAATGCCATCTATGCCAGCGTATTCAATCCACCAAATTGCATTTTGAGTAAGATATGTCAATAGATATGGATTGTTTTGGTTCAAGTCTGGCATTGTGCGGTCAAACCATCCATCGAGGAATATTTTTTTATCAATTGCTGACGCATGCGGATCCTGAATGGTACTCATCTGAAAGTTTGATTGCGTGTACGACGGGAATTGGTGAATCCAGTCAGGCATAGGTAAATCTTTCATCCACCAATGGTTAATGCCACAGTGGTTGGCAACCATATCCATGATAACTTTAATGCCGTTTTGATGGCAATCTTTTACGTATTGCACGTAATCTTGGTTAGTCCCGAAACGAGGGTCAATTTTGTAGTAGTTTGTAATGGCATATCCATGATATGTAGTTCTTTCATTGTTGTTTTCAAGCAATGGAGTACTCCATACCGCAGTTACTCCTAAGTCTTTCAGATAATTAATGTGTTCCTCCATTCCCAGGATATCTCCTCCGTGACGTCCATTCATAGACGATCTGTCTGCTTTTTCAATCATTGATGGAACATTGTCATTTTTTGTCGTTCCATTGGCAAAACGATCCGGCATAAGGAGGTAAATCACGTCTGCACTTGAAAATCCCTGTCGTTCTGATGATCCTTTAGTTCTTGCTTTCAGCTCATAGGTATAGCTGTCTAATGTTTTCCCGTTTTTGGAGAATTTAATGACAAACTTTCCAGGCTTAGCTATTTTTGAGTTGATAACAAGGTCAAGGAAAAGATAGTTCGGGCTCGTAACTTTATGCACGGCAGTTAGCTCTACTCCGGGATAATGCATTGAAACGTCAGTTTTTGAAATTTGAGGGCCATTTACTAATAGCTGCAAATGCGGGTTTTTAAATCCGATCCACCAAAATGCAGGTTCCACATGTTCTAATTGAGCAAAAACGCCAATTGAAATGAACAAAAGGACAACAGTGATAATTTTTTTCATGTTAGTGCAAAATAAATTGATTGTGTTCTATGCTAAGTGATTAAATGTCAATCGATATAGCGTTTAGTTATATTCTTATATGTGTCGATACGTCTATCCCGAAAGAACGGCCAGATCCGACGCACTGTTTCGCTTCTTTTCAAATCAATTTCAATCAGAAACGAAGTCTCTTCTGTGGAAGCTCTCCTAAGCCATTCTCCTTGCGGACCGACTGCGAAACTATTTCCCCAGAAAGTAATGCCATTGGTTACTCCCGAGGGATCGGCTTCATGACCAACACGATTGACTGCAATCACGGGAATCCCGTTTGCAATAGCATGAGCTCTCTGGATGGTGAGCCAAGCCTCTAACTGTCTGTTTTTCTCATCTTCGGGATCAGAAGCTTCCCATCCGATGGCCGTTGGATATATCAGAATTTCAGCACCTGCAAGAGCCATTAATCGCGCTGCTTCAGGATACCACTGATCCCAACATACCAATACTCCCAGTGTGCCGACACTTGTTTTGATTGGCGTAAATTCCAAATCTCCCGGTGTAAAATAAAACTTTTCATAATAAGCTGGATCATCAGGTATATGCATTTTGCGATATTTTCCTGCAATAGAACCGTCCTTTTCTATTACGACAGCAGTATTATGATAGAGCCCCGTCGTTCGTTTTTCAAATAACGAAATTACCAAAACAATCTCGTATCGTTTTGCAAGTTCTCCGAAAAAAGTAGTTGAAAAGCCCGGAATCGATTCCGCTAAGTCGAAGTTGGAGGTATCTTCAGTCTGGCAAAAATAGAGACTGTTATGCAATTCCGAAAGTATAATTAATTCTGCTCCTTCTTGTGCGGCAGATGCAATGTGTTTTTGTAATTTATCAACATTGCTTTCTCTGTCTGCCGAATGGATTATCTGGATGAGTGATGCTTTCATAGGATAAAATTTTATTTGTAATAGTCATGTGGAACTTTCATATAAATATTATTATATCGTTGAATATTAATGATATAAATGCTAATTCTATATACTTATATTTTGTTTATAAAGGCTATGTAGAAGCTGTATAACTATCTTTGAACATTCCTTTGTTCAAAGATAGTTAGTGTTTTTGGGTTAGTGCTCAGATTTATAGAAAATTATATGGATATTGCATAGTCACACAGTGTAATGAACCGTGTTGTTTAATAAGTGGCAGGCAATTGATGCCAATAATTTCCCGATCAGGGAATGCTTTTTGCAGCTGAGCTATTGCGATTGAATCCTTGGTGGAATGATAGGTTGGCATTACAATGGCATGATTGATAATCAGAAAATTGGCATAGGTAGCAGGAAGTCTTTCTCCGTTATGATATACAGGGTCAGCCATTGGTAAAGGAATGAGCTCATATGGCTTTTCTTCGGATGTTCTAAATTGTTGCAATTCTTTTTCCATCTGGGCTAATGCAGTGTAATGTTCATCATTTGGATCTTCGCATTTTACATAAGTTATTGTATTTTTCGAGCAGAAACGGGCTAACGTATCAATATGGCTACCGGTATCATCTCCTACCAAATACCCATGATGCAACCATAAAATGCGATCTATGCCTAATGCGTTTTTCAGGTATGCTTCAATTTCATCCTGCGATTTCCCTTCGTTACGGTTTGGAGAAAACAAGCATTGGGCAGTAGTCAATAATGTTCCTGCCCCGTCCGATTCAATACTCCCGCCTTCCAAAACAAAATCCAATCTGTTTTGATATACTACCTGTGAAGCAAAAGCTTGTTGTTTGTATAACTGTCGTGTTATTAAATTGTCAAAATTTGCCGCAAATTGTAATCCCCAGCCATTGAAGGTAAAATCGAGTATTGTCGGGACTTGATTTTGATACACGGATATTGGAGCATGGTCTCGTGCCCAGGTATCATTCGTCGGGATTTCGTAAAATATAAAATGATTTGTATCAACTCCGTTAAGATCTTGGATGACTGTCCTTTTGTCTTTACAAACAATGATTATTTTTTCATGTTTTGCTATTTCAATTGCGATTGATATAAAGCAAGGGATAACTTCGTCAAGAATGTCTCTCCAATCGGTATCTGCATGCGGCCAAGTTAGTTGTACTCCGCTTTGTATTTCCCATTCAGCAGGGAAATGTATTACGTTTTTTTGTTGATGCATCCTGGATTATTTGATCATGTGGATATATTTTGCATGCAAAAATACCATTATTTTTTGATTTGTATGGATTTAGCGTATAAAGAGGCCCTTCCCTCGTCAAAGTTGCTTCTCCTAATTTGATGAGAGAAATGACAAAAAAAGAGGATACTCTTTTTTACCGGAGTATCCTCTTTACGTTATAAGGTTTTGGAATGATTACATCCCTAATCGTTTTTTCAATGCGTCAAGTTCTGCTTGTATTTCTTTAGGCAGATGTGTGCCGAATTTAGCATAGTGTTCTTCGATGAGTGCAACTTCGTCTTTCCATTCATCTACATTGACGGCTAATGCTTTTTCCATTTGAACGGCAGTTAAGCTAAGCCCTTCCGTGTTGATAGCATTTGCAGCAGGAACTTTCCCGATCGGGGATTCAACGGCATTTCCTTCTCCATTGCAACGGTCAAAGATATAAGCTAAAACGCGGCTATTTTCTCCATAACCCGGCCATAACCATTTCCCGTTTTCGTCTTTGCGGAACCAGTTAACGAAAAAGATTTTTGGTAATTTATCAGCAGCCGTTTTTTGCCCGATATTGATCCAGTGACCGAAATAATCTCCCATGTTATAGCCGCAGAATGGTAGCATTGCAAACGGATCACGACGAACGCCTGCTTTCAAGCCGATAGCGGCAGCAGTTACTTCCGACCCGACAATTGATCCCATAAAGACACCATGATTCCAGTTGTTCGATTCGTGAATCAAAGGTACGGTAGAAGGACGACGGCCTCCAAATAGAATTGCTGAGATAGGCACTCCTGCAGGATCTTCCCATGCAGGATCAATAGCCGGACATTGTTTTGCAGGAGCTGTAAAACGTGCGTTCGGGTGAGCGCATGGTTCTCCTGAAGCAGGATCGTATACTTTATTTTTCCAATTAATGGTCCCTGCCGGGCATTCTGTTCCGATACCTTCCCACCAAATATTAAGGTCTGGAGTTACACCGACATTGGTAAAAATAGTATTAGCTTGAGCTGAAAGCATTGCGTTTGGATTGGTATCCATTGAGGTGAACGGAGCTACTCCAAAGAATCCTGCTTCAGGATTAATTGCGTAAAGACGACCGTCTTTTCCGAATTTCATCCATGCAATGTCATCTCCGACTGTTTCAACTTTCCATCCGGGAATCGTTGGGATAAGCATAGCCAAGTTTGTTTTTCCACAAGCTGATGGGAATGCTGCAGCAATATATTTCTTTTCTCCTTTTGGATTTGTAATGCCTAAAATCAACATGTGTTCTGCCAACCATCCTTCGTCTTTTGCCATTTTAGAGGCAATTCGGAGAGCTAAGCATTTTTTCCCTAATAAAGCATTTCCTCCGTAACCGGAACCATATGACCATATTTCATACGTTTCAGGGAAATGTGAAATGTATTTCTTTTCAATAGGTGCACATGGCCATTTGCTATCTGCCTGACCAGGTTCCAAAGGAGCCCCTACAGAGTGCATACATGGAATGAAATAACCATCTTCACCTAAAATATCCAGGACAGCTTTTCCCATACGAGTCATAATTCTCATATTAACAACTACATAAGGAGAGTCTGTGATTTCAACACCTATTTTTGCTATATTCGAGCCGAGCGGTCCCATTGAGAATGGGATGACATACATGGTACGTCCTTTCATGCACCCTTTGTAAAGCGCTTTCATTGTGGCTTTCATTTCCTCCGGAGTAGCCCAGTTATTGGTAGGCCCTGCGTCTTCCTGTTTGGTTGTGCAGATGAACGTACGATTTTCAACACGCGCTACATCGCTCGGATCTGAGTTAAAAGCATAACTACCAGGTAACTTATCTTCATTCAGTTTAATTGCCATCCCACTGGCAACCATACCATCGAATAGCTGTTGATTTTCTTCTTCAGAGCCATCACACCAATAAACCTTGTCAGGTTCGCACCAAGCTGCCCATTCGTTTACCCAGTCAATTAACTTTTGGTTTTTTGTCATCATCTTGTTTGTTTTTAGGGATTTATATATCAAGTTTACTAACACTCTTTTTTGAAGTTTCCAACCGACAAATATACGTCATTTTTTTATAGAAGCATACAAATAAAGAAATATTTCCTTATTAAGAAAATAATAGCTTGATTTGATGTGATTTATAAGAGTTGATTTTAGGGTCAATAAGAACTACTCCGCAGATGTATCTTTTTCGTTAACTTCAAGAAGCCCATCTGGTAATTGCACGAGAATCTCTTTGTTTTCGTCATCAATATTGGTTATAAAAGCATCAACGGCTGGGATGAGTACTTCTGTATTATGATGAGAAACTATAAATAAAATATTTTCGGTTGAGTCGTCTATCCCTTCAATGATGCCTATTTCTCCGTACGTTTTGTCAGTAATTTTATACCCAATAATTTGATTTGAAATGGAATCCGGTTGGAGAGAATAAATTCGAGCCAGCTCTTTGGGTAAATATATTGTTTTCCCTACAAGCTCTTTGCTGTCATCAGGTGTTGCTATTCTTTCGAAAGTGAATAATGCGGAGCGATCTTTCCTGAAAATGCTGTTCTGAATGAAGAAAGGGACAAAAATGCCTTCTATTTCTATAATAACAAAATTGCTTTCGAATGTTTGTAAATCGACTGCAAACAGCACGGATAATTCTCCCTGAACTCCGTGTTGTTTATGTATATAGCCAATTGGGACAAGATCATCGGAATCAATCACCATTTGATAAATCATAAAAAACGCCTTGAGAAATAATATTCATTCAAGGCGAAATAAGAAATTGAGATGTTATCTTTTCTTTTCGTAACGGGCATTTAGTTGCTTGATAACATCTCTTGTTATGTCGTAACCATCTGCCGCGTATAGTACATTGTCATTCATTGAGTTCGTGGAAAGCACTATCTGGTAATGTTTAGCCGGGCAATAACTTTTTAAGAACTGATTAATTGTGTCTCTTATTTGTTCATTAAATCGTTGTTGTTGTGCTAACAGTTGATTAGATAACTGCTGATTCAAATCTTGTAGTTCTTTTTGCTTTGCAATCAGTCGATTATTTTCTTCTTCGGCCTTTTCGCGGCTTAAAAAGGCATTATTTCTCATCTTGTTTTCAAAGCTTGCCATGTCGGCTTGCAATTGTTTGGCACGAACATTAATACGTTGACGGGAATCTTCCTGCCCTTGTAACAGTTGTTCGTTAGCATCTTTGGCCAGCTGATAATATGCTAAAAGAGTATCAACATTTATATATGCAATTGGTAATTTGCCTTTTGTCGCAGTGGTGTCAAATGAAATAACATCCTTTGCATCACGTTTTTTTGTAGAGCATTGAGTGAAAAAAATAGCTGCACAGGAAAGTGCAATAGAGACTTTAATAAAGCGTACTGTTTTATTCATGTTATTTGGGTTACAATGTCTTAAAATCTTGGGAGCTGTATCCCTCTATCAGTTATTCTGTTTTCCTGAACGTTTTTATTGCAAATTACACAACAGAGTTATACTCGTTTTTATGAGATGAATAGAGAATTGTTAATCTTCAAAGATATGAAAATAGTTAACTACGCTTCCCTTAACCTCTGAAATCAAATTCTTATTGAATGTTAAGCTCAAAAAAGCGGAATCTTGTAAATATTAGATTCCGCTTTAATTGAGATGGACAAAGATAATGTAATATACCTTGCATCCATAAGGGTTTTGCTATTTTTATGAAAACTGGCTCAGTGAATTTATGGATTTAACGCCAATAAACAGTTTATTTCTCAAGTACATCAACGGCTTTCTCAACAGTTTTATCCATTTGATTCAAAGTCTGATAAAATCCATTATCACCTAACATGTTTCTTGTAATGTATGCCTTCAGCTGATTTTTAATGAGTCCATGGGATATTCTAAAATAATAATAGTGTTTTGGAATATGCTTGGATGCTGCATACATAGCCATCTCTTGGGCTAGTGGTTGTTTGTTAAGATATTGATTTAGTTTGTTCCAAGTGGTGTATCTTGATAATTGTACCCGATGTTGATTGGTATACAATAATGCAAATTGAAACAAAATACCATGATCGATTAACCGACGAAAATAAGGTGTATATCCTGTTGTGTCCAGTGGAACGAAGATGTCTGGCATAATGCCTCCCCCTCCATAGACAATACGTCCGTCACGTGTTTTGTACTTCTCTTGTTTGTTTAATTTGACACTGTCTTTATAGAAAAATTCACCATGAAGATATCGATTGATAAAATCATTATCATAAGCCTGGTCTTTCCCTAACTGATAAGGTTTTTGAATACAACGACCTGACGGAGTATAATAACGAGCAATTGTTAACCGCACTGCAGATTTATCCGGAAATTCAAATTGTTGCTGTACTAAACCTTTCCCGTATGAACGAACTCCAATAATTAATCCGCGATCATTATCCTGTATGGCTCCTGTGAAAATTTCAGCAGCAGAAGCAGTCCATTCATTAATCAGTACAACGACTTTATTAGTTTGAAAAGAGCCGCGTCCATCAGAATAATATTCTGTTCTTGGATAGGCGCGTCCCTGGGCATAGACAATCAATTCATTTTTTGGTAGGAATTCGTCTACCATTTTCACGGCAGCATCCATAAAACCTCCCATATTATCCCGTAGATCAATAATGTACTCTGTAGCACCATCGTTTCGTAATGTTGCCAGTGCGGTTAGAAATTCTGAATAAGTTGTATCTCCGAATTTGCTTACCTTGATGTATCCGATCTGCGGTGTAATCATATAGTCAGCATCAACACTCTTGACCGGAATTTCTCCTCTGGTTATAACATACGATAAAAGATCGCGACGACCTGCTCGTTTTATTCCAAGCGTCACTGTTGTTCCGCTTGGGCCACGTAATTTATTGATAGCCTTCGCATCACTAATAGACTTTCCAACAAAAGCAGTGTCATTTACTGTAATAATACGATCGCCGGGCAAAATGCCTGCTTTTTCAGAGGGACCACCATGAACTACGCCAACTACCATAATAGTGTCGTTTTGTAATGTAAACTCGACTCCTATCCCACCAAACTTTCCTTCGAGTTGTTCATTGGTTGCCTGTAGGTCCCTTGCTGGAATGTAGACAGAATGCGGATCAAGGTCTCCTACAATACTGGTCATCGCTTTATCGGTGATAGCATTCATATTTACCGTATCAACATACCTGTAATTAATCAGATTTAGCAATTCGGAAATTTTGCTTTTGTCAAGGTTAAGTGCCCGGAAAATACCAAGAGTATTTCCAATGTCATTACGCATTGCTAGAAAGTTCCCGATTAATATTCCTAAGGCTAGGATGAAAGCCAGTGAAAATGGGAAGGCGATTTTTTTCCAAGTTTTCATAAATCTGAAGTATGAATGTCAATGTAATCAACAGTAATATTGGCTTGTATGAGTAAATTTACCCCATCTGCTAAACGGTATGGCTCTCCATAAACTACTCGTTTGATTCCGGCTTGAATAATTAATTTAGCGCACTCAATGCATGGAGATGAGGTAACATATAATGTTGCTCCCTGGCTACTGTTGTTGGAACGCGCTATTTTAGTTATTGCATTAGCTTCGGCATGAAGGACATAAGGAAACGATTTGTTGTTCTCGTCTTCACATTGATTTGGAAATCCTGAAGGTGTTCCGTTATAACCGTCAGATATAATCATATTGTCACGGACAATTAGTGCTCCAACTTTTCGGCGTGTGCAATAAGAATTTTGCGCCCAGATGTGGGCCATTTGCATATAACGCTTGTCGAATTGAGCTTGTTTATCTTCTTTCATGAATATAATTGTTAAAATGAAAGGCTGATGATGTATGATGAATTGAATCCGATAAAGTTATCGTTTCAACAGCTCATTTGCAAATATTTCAAGGTTAATCCCTGAAAAAGTTCCTGAAGTCATGAATAGCAATACTTTATTCTGAAAATTTATGCTTCGTAAAGCACTTTGCAATAATGAACTGTCAGAAAATACGTGCACATTATCTTCTCCGAATGCTTCTTTAACCGATTGCTCAGAAAGAGGGGGTAATTGTTTATGTGCAATTACTTCGGGGTTGAAGTAAATGAATGCTTTGTCAGCATTTTTCATGCAATCATGGTATTGAGGCAAATACTCAGCTTGCAAACTGCTGAATGTGTGTAATTCCAGACAAGCTACTAGTTCTTTGTCTGGATATTGTCTTTTTACCGCGTCAACTGTTGCTTTGACCTTTGATGAAGCATGTGCAAAATCCTTATAAGCGATGGCATCGGTTGTTTCGGCGATTTTTTGCAAGCGATTTGACGCTCCTTTAAAGTCTTGGATTGCAGCATAAAAATCATTTTCCTGAACACCTAACTGTTTACAAACCAAGCAAGCTGCAGCAATATTTTGCAAATTATGTTCTCCAAATACCTGCAACGGATATTTTACTCCTTTATAGATGATCGAGGTAATACTGTTGGAAATTTCATATTCAGGATCATCGTAAGGTATAGCAACAATGTCAGTCCGTAAATTAGTAGCAATATTCTGTACTTCAGGATCTTTTCCATTATAAATAAGTCGCCCGTCACGTTCAATAAGATCGGCAAATTTTTTGAATTGATCCACATACATTTCGAAAGTAGGAAAAACGTTGATATGATCCCAGGCAATACCTGTTAAAACTGCAATATGCGGATGATAAAGATGAAATTTTGGGCGTGGGTCCAAAGGAGAAGATAAATATTCATCCCCTTCGAAAACAGCAATTGGAGCATCATATGAAAGTTTTACCATTGTCTCAAAACCATCAAGCTGAGCTCCAACCATGTAATCAACCGGCATGCTGCGTTTGTGCAGGACATGCAAAATCAATGCGGTAGTGGTTGTCTTTCCATGGCTTCCACCAACAACTATCCTTGTTTTTTTCTGCGTTTGATAGTACAAATATTCCGGGAATGAATAAATGTCGAGTCCTAATTCTTTAGCCCGCAGCAATTCAGGATTATCAGCTCTTGCGTGCATCCCGACAATCACAGCGTTAAGCTCTTTTGTGATTTTTTCAGGGAACCACCCCATTTTTTCGGGTAAAAGGCCAGCTTTAATCAGATGGCTTTTGGAGGGTTCAAAGATTTCGTCATCTGATCCCGTAATGATATAGTTTTGCTTTTTACTCACTGCAATGGCTAAATTGTGCATCGCTGCACCGCCAATTGCGATAAAATGAAGATGTTTCATATATGATACCCTGTTTTATGTTATGCTTGTTGAAAGATTTAAATGGCTTAAAATTACATCATTTCCGCGTAAATGTCATTCATCATCTTCGTTTAAGCCGTATAATCAAGGGTGTTTTGCAGTTCTAACTATTCTTTCTAATTTCGCTGCAAAATTACAACGTTTTTATGAAGATAACGACGATTGAAGCAGGTTTTTTTCATGTCGATGGAGGAGCAATGTTTGGTGTTGTTCCAAAACGTGTCTGGCAAAAAAGATATCCGTGTAACGATCAAAATTTCTGTCGATTGGCAATGAGGTTGTTGCTGATTGAGACTAATAATCGCTTGATTCTGATTGATTCGGGAGCAGGGAAGAAACAGCTTGAATATTTAAAATATTACGATTTTACGGAAATCGTTGATTTTGGAGAAGCTTTAAAACAACACGGTTATACGTGTGAACAGGTTACGGATGTGGTGATGACGCACTTGCATTTTGACCATTGCGGAGGAACAACTTCTTTTGTTGATGAAAATAAAACTGTCGGATTAACTTTCCCTAATGCATTGGTTTGGGTAGGTCGTGTCCAATGGGAAAATTTTTTGCAACCTAATGTGCGCGAGGGAGATTCTTACTTTACAGAAAATATGCTGCCTGTGCTGCAGGCAGGGAAACTTCAACTTGTTGATAAAGAGATAAAAATTGATGATCGGGTAATGTTGAAATTGTTTCATGGGCACACTGTCGGCCAGCTAGTCCCATATATTTCTTATGACGACGAGAATACATTGGTTTATGTGGGTGATGTGATTCCCGTTGTTGCCTCTATTCCGATTGCGTGGGTTTCTGCGTACGATACATTCCCAATTACATCAATGGAAGATAAAGAAAGACTTCTGAATGAGGCAGCAGAGAAACGCCAGCTTTTGTTTTTTGAACATGATGCATATTTTGAAAGTTGTCGCATAGAAATAATCAACGGGAAATATCGGGCCACAGAGCAAGGCAAGGTGGCTGATTTACTTATCAAGAAATAATCTCCCAATGTTTTCACTCAAAAAGATTGATTATTACATTATAAAAAAATTCATTGGCACTTATTTCTTTTCTATTGTGCTGATAATTAGTATTGTGATTGTGATTGACACCAGTGAGAAAATGGATGCTTTTTATGATCACCATGCTCCATTAAAAGCAATCGTTTTTAGTTATTACCTCAATTTCATTCCATATTTTATCAATCTGTTCAGCCCCTTATTTACGTTTATATCTGTTATTTATTTCACTTCAAAGCTGGCAGGAAATACTGAGATTGTCGCTATTTTATCAAGCGGAATGAGTTTTCGGCGACTAATGGTTCCTTATGCCATTTCTGCAGCTATTATTGCATCTCTTACTTTTGTCCTCAGTGGGTATATTATTCCGCCGGCCAATCGTGTCAGGTTAAAGTTTGAAAATAAGTACGTAAAACCTTTCATGACAGATAATGCGCAAAACATTCAAATGAAGGTTGAAAAAAATGTGGTTGCATACATAGAGCGTTTTGAATCAAAGAGTAACGTGGGAACACGATTTTCTTTGGATCAATTTAGGGGAAATAGTTTGATCTCCAGATTGACTGCGGATAGTATTCGATGGGATTCAGCATATCGTTGGACAGCAAAGAATTATCTGATTCGTCAATTTAATGGGTTGAGAGAACAGATCAAACGCGGAAATAGGTTGGATACTACTATTTTGATGCAGCCTGCTGATTTCTTTATTACCTTTCAGGAAGCTCCCCAAATGACTAATGGTGCGCTGCATGGCTATATTTCGAGGCAAAAACAACGAGGTGTGGGTGATATTGGCGCATTTGTTGTTGAATATGATAAACGGTTTGCTAATCCATTGGCTGCTTTTATATTGACATTAATCGGAGTTTCTTTGGCCTCACGCAAAATACGGGGAGGAATGGGGTTGCACATTGGGATAGGTCTGGCATTGAGTGCGTTGTATATTTTATTTTCAACTGTCTCTTCTACTTTTGCAGTGAATGGAACCTTGCCTCCTTTTATTGCGGTGTGGTTACCAAATATCTTATTCCTAATCGTAGGAGTCATGTTATATCATCGGGCAAGTCAATAATATGATTTATGGGACGAATTTTGCTTGAGAACATGCGATTTTATGCTTTTCATGGCGTTTATGCCGAAGAGCAACGCATTGGAAATGATTTTGTAATCGATTTACAGCTTGATTTTCCGTTTGGAAATTCTGTTCAAACAGATCACTTGTCGGATACGGTTAATTATGAGGCTGTTTATCAACTCGTAAAAAAACAGATGATGATTCCTTCAATGCTACTGGAACATTTAGCTGAACGTATTTTGACTCAATTGATGCAATCTTTTCCTGCCCTTCAATATGTTGAAATTCGTTTGTCAAAATTACATCCTCCGCTTGGGGGGGAGGTTGAAAGAGTCACGGTTGTTTTAGAAAAGCATCGAGCATCTAATCCTTAGTTTTTACCGGCTCATTCGCTTTTCGATTTTGTTGAATATATTCTTTCGGAGATACTCCAAACTCAACTTTAAAGTATTGCCTGAAATATTTGGGGTAATTAAATCCTACTTTATAGGCCACTTCTGATATGGTGAATTGATTGGATTTCAAAAGATTCTCGGCCTGCTTTAGTCGAATGACACGAATAAATTCTACAGGAGTTTTACCTGTTATAGCAAGCAGTTTGTTATATAAAGTTGCACGGGTCATTCCTAAATAACGGCTTAGTTCTTCTACCGAAAAATCAGGACGTTCCATGTTTTTTTCGATACAGGATATGACTTTGAACAAGATTTGATTGTCAGCAGAATTATCGCGTTTTTCCTTGAAAGCTATATTTAGGAGAACGTTCATCTTGTCTGCTTTTTCCTGTCTTTCGTGAAGTAAGCCCTGAATGCGTACGAATAACAGATCCATATTGAAAGGTTTGCAAATATATTCGTCGGCTCCTCCTTCAAATCCTTGTATCCTGGACTGATCTGTGTTCTTGGCAGTCAGTAAAATGACTGGTATGGAACATGATCGCTCGTCGTCTTTGATTTTCTTACATAAGGTAATACCGTCCATTTCAGGCATCATAATATCGCTGATAATGAGCGAAGGTAATTTTGACAATATAATCGGCCAGGCTTCTTTCCCATTTGCCGCCTCTAGAATAGTATAATAAGGGGTAAGATTGATTCGGAGAAATTTTCGAAAATCGACATTATCTTCAACTAATAAAATGGTAATTTCTTTTTTGTTTTGAATGTTTTGCTCCGCCAATGGCAATAACTGAAGCTGAGTCTTCCCGAGTTTAGTTATCTCCGTTGCACTACCGTGCGAATCATTTGTTGGAACCTGTAATGGAATTTGCAGGGTAAAAATGCTTCCTTTCCCGGTTTCGCTTTTTACCTCTATGCTGCCACCAAGCATAGTTGCAAATTCTTTACAGAGATGAAGCCCGATCCCACTCCCAGATATATTTTGATTATCAGAAGAATGTGCCTGATAAAATCTTTCAAATATTTTTTCCTTCTCATTATCCGGAATCCCTATTCCTGTATCAGCGACTGCTATAATGGCAATGGTATCATTTACATGAAGATCTTTTGTAAATGATAAAGTAACTTCTATTTTCCCTCCTTGTGGTGTGAATTTGAAAGCATTAGACAATAAGTTTGTTATGATCTTCCGCACTTTCCCTTCATCGAATTGAGTTTTCATTTCGGGAGTGGAAGAGGCGAAGGTGAAACTGATATTTTTGTCTTTAGATAGTGATTCGAACGAACTGCATATATCTGATATACAATTTACAAAATCTCCATATGAGTATGAAATCTGATGTCCTGACGTTTCCAGTTTACGAAAATCAAGCAATTCATTGACTAACTGCAAAAGCTGTTTGGCATTGCGATGCATGATTTCGAATAATGACATTTCCTTTTCATTGAAACGGGATTCTTTTACAAGCTGTTCCAATGGATTGATAATTAAAGATAGCGGTGTTCGGAATTCATGACTGATGTTCGTGAAAAATCGTAGTTTCATCTCATCGAATTCATGAATACGTTTACTTTCTGCAATTTCTTTCTCGCGTTCAAATTTCTTTTTTGCTCTGCGTACAAGATATTTATATATCAGAAAAAGAATCAGAGCGAATAACAGAACATATATTATTTTTGCCCATGTTGTGAACCAGAAAGGAGGATCAACAACAATGAATAGCTTAGCCGTCTGTTTACTCCATAAATGATCATTATTTGCAGCGCGTACAAGTAATGTATATGTGCCGGGATTAAGATTGGTATAGGTTACCTTTCCGGTTTTTCCAATAATCTTCGTCCATTGACGGTCAAAGTTATCGAGTTTATATTCATATTCTGTTTTTGAAGGGACAAGAAAGTTAAATGCTGAGAACTCAATGGAAAACATATTTTCAGTATGTTTCAAATGAATGGTGTGTGTGTCATAAAGAGGTTTAGATAATATCATTTTCCCTTCAAATTTTTCCCCGGGAGAAATTACCTGATTGAAAACTCGCAATGAAGTAAAAAGAATGTGAGGAGAAATTTTGTTGAGCATAATATCATTTGGAGAAAAACGGTTGTATCCGTTTAATCCTCCGAAAAGGAGGTTCCCATTACTGGTTTTGTAGGCGGCATAACGATTGAATTCACGACTTTGCAATCCGTCGGATTCGTCATAATTACAAAAACGGAAATGATTTTGTCCATTGCTTGTCGAAACGTAGATTTCGCTTAATCCGTTCATCGTTGCAGCCCACATATTGTGCTGATTATCTTCCAATATTGTTTGTACAATGTTGTCAGGCAAACCGTCCTTGACAGTCAGCCAGGTGAATCTTTGATTCTTTGGCTGATAAAGGGTAATTCCTTCGTTTGTCCCGATCCAAACCCAACCGCGGGAATCCTGAATCATACCATTAATTGTTTCATTACTCAATGGCCATTTATTTTCATTTGGGAGATTATGGTTTGTAAAACGTTTTTTCGATGGATTATAAGACACAATGCCGTTGGAACTGCCAAATAAAATTTCTCCTGATTTCATCTCGAGAATTGCCGTCGGATAACGGAAGTCGCCGCTTTGATTGATATATGGAGCACAAGAAGTATAATGACCTGTTTTTGCATTTAGCAAAAAAATTCCTTCTCCGAAAAATCCTACCCATAAGTTTCCGTAAGAATCATTCAAGAGACAATAAACACTATTTGTCGGAGGAGTTTTCCCTTTGGAATATAGTGGAAAATGAGTAAAATGTTTCCCGTCAAACCGGTCAAGCCCACCGTGGAACGATCCGATCCATAAATTTCCTTTTGTGTCGGGGTTAATGCACAAAACTACATTGCTGCTTATGGAATTGTGTCCGTCATGGTGAGCATAATGCACATATTTCTTTAAGGCTGGATAATAAGCAAATAATCCTTCTTCATCTGTACCAAGCCAAAGTGTCTTTTGTGGATCTTCGTAAAAACAATTTATATCGTTTGTTGGTAAACTATTGGGATTGGAAGCTTCGTGGTGTATTAAGGCAAACTTGTATACACTTTTATGATAATAACAAATGCCATTTTTATAAGTTGTAACCCAAATAATACCATCGTTGTCTTTGTACAATGCTGTAATACTGTTATGGCTGATGGTACGGTCGTCATCGGAATTATTTTCTAAGTAAGTTGTTTTTCCTGTTTTTTTGTCAATTAAAGTAATTCCACCATGGTCAGTGCCAATCCATAAAAGGCCTTGATTATCTTGGATAATATCTGTCACCAAATCTGACGATAACGGGAAATGTTTGCTATTTGACGTGATTTGTTCCCATTGATTTGTTTTAGGATGAAACAGGTACATTCCTTTCATATCACTTCCCTGCGAATAAATCCAGACGTCGTCGTCGTTATCTACAAAGATTTGAAAGGGATGTGTTACAGGGGCAAACTGTTGTTTAAGAAAATCTGTCTGAGAAATGATTTTTTTTGTAGGATAATCATATTGAGCTAAAATCCCTGAATTAAATATTAGCCAATATCTATTTCCAACCTGCTTTAAGTCTGCCAAAGAACCATAATGGGTGGTCGAAAGAATTGGAATAATCTTTTTCTGATGGACATCATAAACTATAACGGTTTGTTGAGAAGTTGAAATCCAGTAATTCTTCGAAGCATCGATAAAAACGTGGGTTGCCATTGCGTTAATCCCCAGTTTGTGTATTGCGAGTTGAATTGTCTGTGAAAATGTTTCTGTTGTTGGGTTATAGATTGTTTGAGATGGCCCGGTTGTGATCCATAGTTTCCCGTCATAAGCTTCCTGGATGGCTCCTACATTGTTGGATGGAATAGAGGTGGCGTCATTACGTCTATGCTGAAAAAGAGTGAACTCCGAACCATCATACCGATTCAGACCAAACGCCGTCCCAAACCACATAAATCCATGTGAATCTTTGAAAATTGATCGGGTTTGATTTGTTGAAAGTCCGTTGGCAATATCTAACCGTTTGAAATCATATGAATTATTTGCCTGTAAAATTCCAAAGCAAAACAATGTGAACCATAAAAAAGAGATTCTTTTCATTGATCCTTATTTCATGTTATCTCCGTTTTGCCTTGAAGAATTCTTTCATAAGTGTAGCACATTCTTCTTCTAAGGGCCCCTTTATAAGTTGTGTCTTTGGATGTAGGGCGTTGGATGTAAAAAGTTGAAATCCTCGTTTTTCGTCTTTGGTAGCATAAACGATTTTACCGATTTGCGCCCATGCTAATGCTCCTGCACACATTAAACAGGGTTCAACAGTGACATAGATTGTGCATTCTGTAAGATACTTTCCCCCTAATGTTGACGATGCGGCTGTGATGGCCAACATTTCGGCATGAGCTGTCACGTCGTTCAATATTTCTGTCTGATTGTGAGCGCGGGCGATAATTTGGTTTTGCCAAACAACAACTGCACCAATAGGTACTTCTCCTTGTTGTACCGCTTTGCGGGCTTCGAGAAGCGCTTGTTTCATGAAATAAATATCGTCCAGCATAATTTTGGATACAGAATGATTCGTTTTCTTTGTCAGATACCAATCGGTTTTCTATTGGCAAAGATAGTTGAAAACGTTGATTATCTGCATGAAAGTTTAATCTAAAATTTTGTTATGAACTTATGTGAATTTTGGGAGTGTTGAGATGGTTATTTGAAATCCGAGAAAAACTTTTGTTTTTGGTGAGTTCTTTCCACATCCAAGAACGGCTTTCCCAAATTTTTCATGTTCAAAAAGATTTATTCATCTATTCAAACGATGGAATTGAATATAAGAAAAGCGGCGATCCGTCGTTTTTCAATAAGGATTGCCGCTTTAGGATGGTAAAATACGATCTTTTATTGCTGCTGATGAGTTCCTTCTTCTTTGGGTGGACGTGGTGTGAGAATTTTATGTGACAATTTGAATTTTCCACTTTTTTGATCAATCTCTACCAGTTTCACTTCAATTGAATCTCCTTCTTTTAAGCCTGCTTCCTCAACCGTCGTAAGGCGTTTCCAAGCAATTTCGGAGATGTGTAGAAGACCTTCTTTGCCTGGCAGAAATTCGACGAAAGCGCCGTAAGGCATGATGGATTTAATCTTGGCATGATATGTTTCTCCAACCTCAGGTACAGCTGTGATGCCTTTAACCCGGTCAACGGCAGCATCTAAAGAAGTTTTGTTTGTCGCTGCAATTTCTACGCGGCCAATATTTCCAATTTCTTCAATAGCAATGGTGGCTCCTGTTTCAGCTTGAATTCCCTGGATGATTTTTCCACCAGGGCCAATGACAGCCCCGATCATGTCTTTCGGAATAGCCATAACGACAATGCGTGGTGCATGAGGTTTCAAGTCTTCACGTGGCTCCTGAATAGTTTCGGCAATTTTGTCCAAAATATATAATCTGCCTGCACGAGCCTGGTTAAGCGCTTTTTCAAGGATTTCGTATGATAATCCGTCTACTTTGATATCCATTTGAGTAGCGGTGATCCCATCGCGGGTTCCGGTAACCTTGAAGTCCATGTCTCCTAAGTGGTCTTCATCCCCCAAAATGTCTGATAAAACAGCAAAATTTTTGCCTTTGTTTTCAGAGATCAGTCCCATGGCAATTCCTGAAACAGGTTTCTTGATAGCAACGCCCGCATCCATCAAAGCCAATGTGCCGGCACAGACTGTTGCCATAGAAGATGATCCGTTGGATTCGAGAATGTCGGAAACTACGCGGACAACATAAGGATAGTCTTCCGGTATCATACGTTTTAAAGCGCGAAGAGCTAAATTTCCATGCCCAATTTCACGACGTCCTGTTCCTCTGGAAGCCTTGGCTTCTCCGGTTGAGAACGGAGGGAAATTGTAATGCAACAAAAAACGGTCTTTTCCTTGGATTAATGCATCGTCTACAATTTTTTCATCTAGTTTGGTTCCAAGAGTGACAGTGGTTAGTGATTGTGTTTCTCCACGGGTAAAAATAGCTGAACCATGTGCACCAGGCAGATAATCTACTTCCGACCAGATAGGGCGGATTTCGGTAGTGGATCTTCCATCGAGACGTATGCCTTCGTCCAGGATAGCGCGACGCATGGCTTCTTTTTCCACATCATGATAATACCGGTTGATAAGTCCTGCCTTTGCTGTAGCTGCTTCCGGCTCAAGAGTTGCTATATAAGCCTCTTTAACTGCGTTGAATGCATCTTCACGTGCATGCTTGTCCGTATTTTTTGATTTTGCCAAAGCGTATGTCTCGGCATATGTTTTATCCTGAATATCTTTGCGGAGCTCTTCATCGTTTTCTTCATGGCAATAGGTGCGTTTTGTGCTTTTTCCAACAGCCTCCATGAGTTCCAATTGTAACTTACACTGTGGGATAATGGCTTCGTGGGCAGCTTTCATTGCGGCTAGCAGATCTTCTTCTCCTACCTCATCCATTTCTCCTTCTACCATCATGATGTTGTCAATTGTTGCTGCAACCATGATATCGATGTCGGCATTCTGGAGTTGTTCAAACGTCGGATTGATAACAAATTCGCCATCAATACGTGCAACCCGAACTTCTGAAATAGGCCCGTTGAAAGGAATGTCCGATACTGCAATGGCAGCAGAAGCTGCCAACCCGGCTAAAGCATCAGGCATATCTATTCCGTCTGCAGAAATGAGCATGACGTTAACAAAAGTCTCAGCATGAAAATCATCAGGGAAGAGAGGACGTAAGGCACGATCGACCAAACGTGAAACTAAAATTTCATAATCAGAAGGACGACCTTCCCGACGTGTGAAGCCTCCGGGAAATCTTCCTGAAGAAGCATATTTTTCTTTGTAATCAACAGAAAGTGGCATAAAATCAGTGCCTGGAACAGCATCTTTGGCTGCACAGACCGTTGCCAACAACATGGTGTTGCCCATTTTAACCACCACAGCTCCATTGGCTTGTTTTGCCAATTTGCCTGTTTCAATGGAAATGGTGCGTCCGTCACTCAGTGTGACGGTTTTTGTTACTACATTCATCTTTGAAATAGTGTTAATTGTTTATATTCCTTAAGTTGATGCAAAGATACGACAATTTATTCATTCTACCTATTGCTTTAATGTAGTGATATTTATTTGATTATAAAAAAGCCTCAAGCGTTGCCGTAAATGCAACTGGCTTGAGGCTAAGGTTTTTCAGCTGGTAAGCTTTAATTAGGATCGTCCAGCTTACGTTCTGCCAAGAAGTCGCTTAATAATTCTTTGGTAGACTTTGTGATCGCTATTCTTCCTGAACGCACAAATTGCATGACGCCGAATTCATTCAATGCATTATACAATTCTTCAATCTCATCGGTGTGTCCTGCCATTTCAATAACCGAAAATGAACGGGTGATTTCTAAAAAGCGGGCATTGTATTTTCGCACCAACTCTTCAATGGCATCGCTATTCAAAACAGCTTCCGTATCCACCTTGTAAAGGGCTATTTCCTGGTATATAATCTCACTGTCAACATAGTAATAGGCTTTCAGAACATCAATGCGTTTCTCTAGTTCTTTAACGACTTTTGAAATCGTATCTTTATCTGTGGTCGCCGTGATGGTAAATTTATGAATCCCATGAATGGATGATGCCGAGACGGTAAGACTCTCTATGTTTAAACGGCGGCGTGCAAAAATAATGGATACCTGGTTTAGCAACCCGGGTCTGTTCTCTGAAAATACAATGACGGTATAAAGTGTTTGTTCCATAATCATTTCCTCCTGAATCTCTTTTAAGTAAAGAGTTTGTTGATAAGTTATTAATGAAAGAAAATAGTCAATGAGTCCATTTATTTAAGGCGGACATCGCTGATTGGGGCTCCTGACGGAACCATCGGGAATACCATTCCTTTAGGTTCAATCTTGACTTCGAGCAAATAAGGCTCGTCATCTTTAAACATCTCCTCAATGGCACTGTCCAGTTCGTCATGGTTTTTGATATGTTTCCCTTTAATCCCATAAGCGGCTGCTATTGCAACAAAATCAGGATTATGCATTGTGGTAAAAGAATATCGTTCATCGAAAAACATTTCCTGCCATTGCCGTACCATTCCCAGGAAGTTATTATTGAGCACCACCATTTTTACTCCAATATGCTCCTGCATAATCGTTCCTAACTCCTGGATAGACATCTGGAAGCCTCCGTCACCGGAGAAAAGGCAAACGATACGCTCCGGAGATCCTATTTTTGCTCCTACAGCGGCAGGAAGTCCGAATCCCATGGTTCCCAATCCTCCTGAAGTAACAAAGCTTCTGCTTTTGGTAAATTGGGAATAACGGGCTCCCATCATTTGATTTTGTCCTACATCTGTCACAAAAATGGCGTCATGATGGGTTTTCCCGGATATTTTGTTGATGACTTCTCCCATTTTGATGTCATTGCTTGTAGGATTCAATTCTTCTTTAATAACTTCTTCATATTCAATAGTATCATATGAATCAAAGCTTTTGATCCATTCGTCATGATTCCCTTTATTCAGCAATTCGGTTACTAATGGAATTGTTTCTTTTACATTTCCCAAAACAGGGACATGTGCTTTCACGTTTTTGTGCATTTCTGCAGGATCAACATCAAAATGCAGTACGGTTGCCTGTTTGGCGAAACTATCTAACGTGCTGGTAATTCTATCGTCAAATCGCATACCAATGCCGATGAGCACATCACACTCGTTCATTTTGACATTACAGCTATATTTCCCATGCATGCCAGGCATTCCTTTGAAAAGCGGATGTTGGGAAGGTATTGCTGACAACCCGAGCAATGTGCTGGCTACGGGAATTTGTGCCTTCTCTAAGAAAGCAAGTACTTCTTTTTCTGCATTTCCAAGAATAACTCCCTGTCCAATAATGGCATAAGGGCGAACAGATTGGTTGATGATTTTAGCAGCTTCTTCAATATATTTCTTGTCCGGTTTCGGGAAAGGAATATAACTACGAATGAAAGTGCATTTTTCATATTGAAAATCAATAAGTTCTGTTTGTGCATTCTTGGTCAGATCGAGCACTACAGGGCCAGGTCTGCCTTCCCGTGCGATATAGAAAGCGCGAGCAACTGCCCATGCTATTTCTGAAGCGCTACGAATTTGGTAGCTCCATTTTGTGATAGGTTGAGTAATGCCAACCACGTCGGTTTCCTGAAAGGCATCAGTTGCAAGTAAGGATGAAACGACTTGTCCGGTGACAACAACCATAGGAGTGCTGTCGATCATTGCGTCTGTGACACCTGTGATCACGTTTGTGGCTGCTGGCCCTGAGGTTACCAACACAACTCCTGTTTTTCCTGTTACACGGGCATATCCTTCGGCGGCATGGGCTGCTCCTTGTTCATGTCGAACCAACACATGGCGCAGTTTGTCTCTGAAATCATATAATGCATCGTAAGCTGGCATAATTGCTCCGCCAGGATATCCGAAAATTGTTTCAACGCCTTCGGCCAGGAAGGCTTGCATTAACGCTTCTCCTCCTGAAATTTTCTCATTGCTCATACTTGGATAATTTTTGTATGCGGCATATTACAATTGATTTCAAATATAATTCCCGCATAGAGTTATTACTAGCTTTATTTATTTTTAATTAGATAATCCGTATTGCTCCCTTATCAGCGGAGCTTACGTGTAGTGCATAGGTTTTTAATGCTTTGGAAATCTCCCTGTCTCTCCCTTTTGGTGTAAAGGCGATACTTCCCAGACTGCTTTCTTTTTGACGTCTTACTTCAAGTTCTTTATCGGAAATGTCCAACTGAATTGATCGATTTGGTATGTCAATGATGATTTTATCTTCGTCATGTACTAATCCAATGTTTCCTCCTGATGCTGCCTCCGGAGAAATATGACCGATAGACAATCCAGATGTTCCTCCTGAAAAACGACCATCGGTGATCAAAGCGCATTCTTTTCCCAATTTTTTTGATTTAATATAGGATGTCGGATAAAGCATTTCCTGCATGCCGGGGCCGCCTTTAGGCCCTTCATAAATGATAACAACGACATCGCCTGCCTTTACCGATCCATTTAAAATGCCATTTACTGCAGCTTCCTGGGAATTAAATACTTTTGCTGTTCCTTCAAAATGAAGAATGGAAGAATCCACTCCTGCCGTTTTGACAACACATCCATCAAGAGCTATATTTCCATACAAAATAGCTAAGCCGCCGTCCTTGGCGTATGCATGTTCAACATCACGAATACATCCGCTTGTGCGATCATTATCCAATTCCTTGTATCTCGAATTCTGCGAGCCCATAACCAGGTTAAATTTATGTCCGGGAGCGCTTTCCCATAATTCAACTGCTTTTTCAGATACATGTGGTGATGTCAGACTATATTGATCGATTGCTTCGCTAAGGGTTAATCCATCAGCGCGTTTTACCGATTCGTCAATGAGTCCTTTTTTTGCTAATTCTCCCAATATGGAAAGAATTCCTCCGGCTCTGTTTACATCTTGAATATGATAATGTGAGTTTGGAGCTACCTTACAAAGTACAGGTGTTTTGCGCGAAAGCTGGTCAATATCCTGCATTGAAAATGGAACCTGGGCTTCCTGGGCGATAGCCAGAAGATGCAAAACTGTGTTTGTTGATCCTCCCATGGCAATATCGAGTGTCATAGCATTTAGGACGGCAGGTTTTGTAACAATGGAGCGGGGGAGAACAGAAGTGTCTCCTTCGAAATAATATTTATTACAGTTGGCAACGATTAATTGTGCTGCCTGAGTGAAAAGTTTTTTGCGATTTGCATGTGTGGCAACGATAGTTCCATTCCCTGGTAACGCCATTCCAATAGCTTCATTTAAACAGTTCATGGAATTTGCCGTAAACATACCCGAACATGAACCGCATGTAGGGCAAGCTGCATTTTCAATTTGAACGAGATCTTCGTCGCTTACCTGTTCGTCTGCGCTTAAAACCATGGCATCAATCAAATCCAGTTCTTTATCGCCCCATTTCCCGGCTTCCATTGGTCCTCCCGAAACAAAAACAGTGGGTATATTCAATCGCATCGAAGCCATTAACATGCCCGGCGTAATTTTATCGCAATTACTGATGCAAATCATTCCATCTGCTTTATGGGCGTTGACCATATATTCTACACTGTCGGCAATTAAATCCCGTGATGGAAGTGAGTAGAGCATCCCGTTATGTCCCATTGCAATGCCATCGTCTATTGCTATGGTATTAAACTCGGCGGCAAAACATCCCAACTGCTCGATTTCTTTTTTTATCTCTTGTCCGATTGCATGTAAATGCATGTGTCCCGGTACAAATTGGGTAAATGAGTTGACAATAGCAATAAGAGGTTTCCCCATTTGTTCATTTTGCATTCCATTAGCACGCCATAATGAGCGTGCGCCTGCCATTAATCTCCCCTGGGTTGTTGCGTTGCTCCGAAGTGAAATTGACTTTGGATTTGTACTGTGGTTTGTTGATGAGTCGATCATAATGCTTTTGATAAAAGGATTATTTTTATGTTGCGAATTTAGTTCTTTCTTTATAAACAACAAGAAAGCCTTTCTCACACATTTGGTGAGAAAGGCTTTCTTGTTGTTTTATTTATTCATGTTACTACATGCCCGTCTCACCTTTAGGATTTAACCAAAAGGACCACCACGTTCACTAGTAACAAAGAATTCGTCATAATTGTACTGTTTTGTTGGGACAAAGGTAATGCCATTTTTTGAAAATGCAACAATTTGCTATAAAAAACTTTGTTTGGCAATGAATTTCGTTTTTAAAGCTCTTGTTTTCTTTTAAAAGAGAATCAATTATATCGTTTTGATGAAAACAACAAATAGCGTTTTTTATATTGGCAATAGCATGAAATTAACTTAATTCATGAATGATGCCAAAATTTTCATTTGAATTTTCTGTTTGTTTTTCCCTGAGAAGCATAAAAAAAGAGGCCTTCTCTCACGAGGAAACCTCTTAACCAAGTATGGAAAAGTAATAATAACTTAACTTATTATTCGATGATTTTCATATCGTGAAGTACATTGTTCATTGTGCGTACAGCTGCGGCACTTTTTTCAAACAACGCTTTTTCTTCTTCGTCTAATTTCAGGTTTACAATGCTCTCCCATCCATTCTTTCCTATTTTTACAGGAACGCCCAAACAAATATCGTTTTGGCCGTACTCTCCTTCTAAATAGACGGAACATGGAATAACACGTTGTTCATCGTGAAGGATAGCTTTTACCATGAATGCTGCTGCAGACCCAGGTGCCATCCAGGCTGATGTCCCTAGCAATTTTGTTAAAGTTGCACCGCCTACCATTGTGTCTGCTACTACCTGATTTAATTTGTCTTCTTGTAATAATTCGGAAACAGAAACACCTTTGCAGTGTGCTAATCGTTTGAGAGGAATCATGGTTGTATCTCCATGTCCGCCAATTACCATACCATCAATATTGGAAGCGTTTGTGTTCAAAGCCTGACTTAAATAGTATACGAACCGAGAGCTGTCCAATACGCCACCAAATCCAATAACTCTGTTTTTGGGCAAATTGGATGTCTTGCATGTTAAATAGGTCATTGTGTCCATCGGATTGCTGATGATAATCAGAATAGCATTTGGCGAATATTCCAGTACATTGCTTACCACTTCTTTTACGATCCCAGCATTTACGCCGATTAGGTCTTCACGGGTCATTCCCGGCTTACGTGGTAACCCTGAGGTAATAACTACGACATCCGAGTTGGCTGTTTTACTGTAATCACTTGTTACTCCAATTAACTTACAGCCAAAACAGCGGGTAGGTTGGCTTTGCATAATATCCAAAGCTTTCCCTTCGGCATAACCTGGCTTGATATCGATTAATACAATTTCTGATGCTGCATCGCTGATTGTTAGTATGTTGGCACACGTTGCCCCTACATTCCCTGCTCCTACGATTGTTACTTTTGTCATAATTCTATTGATTTTATATGATTTGTTCTCTTTTTCTATTTAATGGCGGCAAAGTTACATGAGAAATATTTATTAGAGAATTATTTCCGTAATTATTTTCCATAAAAAAGAATAATCATTCTTTACTCGCCTAAATGTATTTGCTGAATTGTATTTAGTATATTGATATAAAAGGATATATGTGCTTTATTTGTTGGAGTTTTTGGATTTGAATGACTTTAGGGCTTTACGACATGAGTGCTGTTTATTTTCAGAACATAAACAATGGCTTGGATTGTTGAATAAAAAGCGCTATCTTTGCGGCCCAAAATCTGACGAATAGAATATAATCATATAAATTAAACAGCAATGAAAAGGACATTCCAACCATCGAACACTAAACGCAGAAACAAACATGGATTCCGCGAACGCATGGCAACCGCAAATGGTCGTCGCGTTTTGGCCGCACGTCGTGCCAAAGGTAGAAAAGTATTGACTGTTTCTGACGAAATGCATAAGAAATAACAAAAGTAATTTTGTTTTAAGGATACGGCAATCATGTCTTTTGTAGATATGATTGCCGTATTTTTTTATAGTTTCCAGCAAAGAAAGAAAGTCAGCTTGATTTATGAGGAGAATGTGTCTAAAATTAAATATTGCAAATTTTCTGGTGAAGATGCATTGTTGGTTTGCTAACCTCTGTATCACACAAACGTATCCTGTATTTAAAAAATAAAAACACATATGTAAGTAGTCACTTTTTTATTTTGTAAGTATCTGTTTTTTATATGAATAATGAATTTATTGTTACTCTAAGAATGTTGATTTAAATCCTTGTAATTTCTGTATATTCTTGATTTAATGAATGTATTTTCAAAGGAGGACAATAGTTTAACTTTGGAAGAATAAATAAGCAAGTGTTCACTTGATAAAGTTGATTTTTAGTAAATTCTCAGTCATGAAAAAGATAGTGCTTTTCAAATTTCCCTAGTCAAATTATTGAAAGTAAGTTCAAAATAAACTTAAAAATATTTTTTTGCTTATTTTGAATGGCATTTCTTGTGATTAAAGAAGTACATTTGCAGTGCGAGTACAAACTTATTTTACATATAATATTCTATGAACGATACATTAAAAGAGCTGACGGATAAAATTTATCTTGAAGGGGTTGAAAAAGGGAAAGAAGAAGCAGCCACCCTACTTGCTAAAGCCCGTGAGGATGCTATGGCTATTGTGGAAAAAGCTAAAGCAGAAGCAGCAGACATTGTACAGCAGGCAAAAAAAGATTCAGAAGAATTGGATAAGAATACCCGCTCTGAATTGAAATTGTTTGCTCGTCAGTCTGTTGAAGCACTTAAAACTGAGATTACAAACTTAGTAAATGGGAAAATTGTTAGTGATTCTATTAAGGCTGCACTCGCAGATAAGGAATTTATGCAGAAGGTAGTTTTGACCTTCGTTCAAAACTGGGCTAAGAAAGAAAATATAACAATAGAAACAGCTGATGCAAAGTCATTAAGCGATTATTTTGCTGCTAATGCCAAATCGTTACTCAACGAAAAAGTTGTTATTAAAGAAGTCAATGGACGCAAAGCTGACTTTACCTTGCAACTGGAAAATGGCAGTTACAAAATTAAATTCGGAGAAGAAGAGTTTGATGCGTATTTCAAAGAATTTTTACGTCCTAAACTCGTTGATCTTTTATTTTAATTATTCACAGTGATGTGCAAATCATTTGTAATAAACAAATTACAATGAGCAAATACTATTACCTTGTTGCCGGACTTCCTGAAGTAAAGCCGGATGATACAAAGTTATCATTATCTCTTAAAGAATTTAGACAAACATTGACTGAATCGCTTCCAACGCGGGATCTCGAATTGGTAAATCTTATTTTTGAAAAATACGAGGCTCAAAATTGGTTGGCTTATCTAAAAAATCAGGAGGCAGAATTAAATCCGGTTGGAAATCTGCAAAGAAGTGATTTTGACGATATTCTTACTTTATTGAAAGAAGACGAAGATTCTAAAATTAAAAGTACCCCTGCCTATTTTGCTACCTTCGCCCATGCCTTTTGGGAAGAGAAAATGCTTTTTGAATCACTTTCGTGGGAAGATCAGTTAATGACGCTTTACTATGAAAATGCACTTCAATGCAAAAATAAACTACTGCATCGTTGGTTTGAGTTTAATCTGAATATTCATAACTTGTTAGCTGCTTTTACATGTCGTAAGTTTGGATATGATATTCAAACAGCAATAGTTGGGAATAATGACGTAGCTACTATTTTACGTACGACGAATGCCCGTGATTTTGGGGTAAGTGATTTTTTTGAAGAGACTGATCTGGTAATTCGCATTGCAGAAATGACTGACTGGTTGGAGCGTGAACGCCGGATTGATTTGCTGAAATGGCAATGGCTTGAAGAACATACTGTATTCGAGTATTTTACATTGGAAGTTTTGGCTGTATACATCATCAAGTTGCAAATTATCGAACGTTGGCTGCCTTTGAAGAAAGAAACAGGAGAAACGGTATTTCAGGGAATAATCGATTCCTTGAAAAAGGATGTGAAGCTTCCTGAAATAGCTTAGCTAAATATTTCAACAAAAGCATTGCCATTCGAATAGAATAAATATGAAACAAAACAATATTGCATAAATATGTCAACAACAGGGAAAGTGAAAGGGATCATCTCGAACCTCGTAATTGTTGAGGTAGATGGACCAGTATCTCAAAACGAAATTTGTTATATTGAAACCGGCGACGCAAAATTAATGGCCGAGGTAATCAAAATTATTGGAGTCAATGCTTACGTGCAGGTGTTTGAAAGTACTCGTGGCCTGACTGTTGGTTCAAATGTTGAATTTGCCGGGCATATGCTCGAAGTAACACTTGGTCCTGGTTTGCTATCACGGAACTTAGATGGTTTGGAAAACGACTTGGACAAAATGGAGGGTGTTTTCCTTCGAAGAGGTGAATATACGTTTCCGCTTGACGAGAACAAATTATGGGACTTTAAGCCTTTAGCGAAAGCAGGCGACACGGTCGAAGCGGGAAGCTGGCTGGGAGAAGTAGATGAAAACGCTCAGAGTCACAAAATTATGGTGCCTTTTGTCATAGAAGGTTCTTATACGGTAAAATCCATAGCCAAAGAAGGACAATATAAGATTTTCGACACGATTGCTGTCATTGTGGATGCTCAAGGAAAAGAATTGCAAATAAATATGGTTCAAAAGTGGCCGGTCAAAAAAGCTATTACCTGCTACAAAGAAAAACCTCGTCCTTATCGCTTATTGGAAACCGGAGTTAGGATTATTGATACGGCAAATCCTATCGTGGAAGGTGGAACCGGTTTTATTCCAGGTCCCTTTGGTACCGGCAAAACAGTGCTTCAGCACGCTATTTCGAAACAGGCAGATGCCAATATTGTGATCATGGCTGCATGCGGTGAACGTGCAAATGAAGTGGTTGAGATTTTTGTGGAATTTCCTGAGTTGGAAGATCCCCATACGGGCCGTAAGTTGATGGAGCGAACCATTATTGTGGCAAATACGTCTAATATGCCTGTAGCTGCGCGTGAGGCTAGCGTGTACACCGCAATGACAATTGCAGAATATTACCGTTCGATGGGGTTGAAAGTTGTGTTGATGGCCGATTCCACATCGCGGTGGGCGCAGGCTTTACGGGAAATGTCAAATCGTTTGGAAGAGCTTCCTGGTCCGGATGCTTTCCCGATGGACTTATCTGCTATTATTGCTAACTTCTACGCACGTGCCGGTTTTGTCCATTTGAACAATGGAGCAACAGGATCGATTACTTTCATCGGAACAGTTTCACCTGCCGGGGGTAACCTGAAAGAGCCTGTTACCGAATCAACTAAAAAAGTGGCAAGATGCTTCTATGCTTTGGAGCAAAGACGTGCTGATAGCAAGCGTTATCCTGCTGTAAATCCTATTGAGAGTTACTCGAAATACATTGAATATCCTGAATTTGAAGAATATATTTCCACGCTTATTGCGCCTGACTGGATTGCTAAAGTGAATGAAATGAAGACTCTGCTTCAACGAGGGAAAGAAATTCAGGAACAGATCAATATTTTGGGAGATGATAGCGTTCCTATTGATTATCACGTTACGTTCTGGAAATCGGAACTGATTGACTTTGTGATTCTTCAACAAGATGCTTTTGATAAAATTGATGCTGTTTGTCCTATTGAAAGGCAGAATTTTATGCTTAATCTGATCATGGACGTTTGTCGTGCAGATTATCAGTTTAATAATTTCGTTGATGTAATGGATTATTTTAAACGGATTATTAATATTGGCAAGCAAATGAATTATGCTGAATTTCAGTCGGATGACTTCAAAAAATATATTCAACAACTCAATGAATTGTTAGCAGAACATCAGGTTTAATAAGGCAATCCATATTAAAAGAGATTATTATCATGGCTACAAAAGCATTTCAAAAGATATACACAAAGATCACGCAGGTCACAAAGGCAACATGTACGTTGAAAGCTGCCGGAGTTGGGAACGAAGAACTTGCTACCGTTAATGGCAAGTTGGCACAGGTTGTAAAAATTATGGGGGATGAGATTACTTTACAGGTTTTTGAAGGGACAGAAGGAATACCAACCAATGCAGAAGTAATCTTTTTAGGGAAGGCTCCAACTTTGAAGGTAAGTGAGCAACTTGCAGGGCGATTTTTCAACGCTTTCGGTGAACCTATTGATGGTGGCCCCGAAATTGAAGGTGAAGACCGTGAAATCGGTGGACCTTCTGTAAATCCTGTTCGCCGGTTACAACCTTCCGAACTTATTGCAACAGGGATTGCTGGGATTGATCTTAATAACTCATTGGTATCCGGGCAGAAAATACCATTTTTTGCCGATCCTGACCAGCCATTTAATCAGGTAATGGCGAATGTAGCTTTGCGTGCAAAAGCTGATAAGATTATTCTGGGGGGTATGGGTTTGACCAATGATGATTATTTGTACTTCAAAAACGTATTTAATAATGCCGGTGTACTTGACCGGATTGTCAGTTTTGTAAATACTACGGAAAATCCACCTGTGGAACGTTTGTTGATTCCTGATATGGTGTTGACTGCTGCTGAATATTTTGCTGTTGATCACAATCAAAAAGTATTGGTATTGTTGACGGATATGACGCTGTATGCTGATGCTCTTTCGATTGTATCGAACCGTATGGATCAGATTCCGTCCAAGGACTCCATGCCGGGTTCACTTTATTCGGATCTTGCAAAAATCTACGAAAAAGCTGTGCAATTCCCTGCCGGCGGTTCAATTACCATTATTGCCGTTACAACTCTTTCAGGCGGTGATATTACGAATGCCGTACCGGATAACACAGGATATATCACTGAAGGACAGTTATTCCTGCGTCGTGATTCTGATATCGGGAAGGTTATTGTTGATCCATTCCGTTCATTATCACGTTTGAAACAATTGGTAATCGGGAAGAAAACCCGCGAAGACCATCCGCAGGTAATGAATGCAGCTGTTCGTTTGTATGCTGATGCTGCTAATGCAAAAACAAAGCTTGAAAATGGTTTTGATTTGACAAACTATGACGAACGAGCATTATCTTTTGCAAAGGATTACTCTGAAACCATCTTAGCGATCGATGTTAATATTGGAACAGAGGAAATGTTGAATGAAACATGGAAACTGTTTTCACGCTATTTCAGGGTTGAAGAAGTAAATATTAAACAAGAATTTGTTGGTAAATATTGGAATCAATAATGTAAATTGCAACTTGACTTGTTGTTTTACTGAAGGAAAAATTCCAATTGAAAGAGTTAATTTAGATTGAATTTGATTCAAAGAAATGCTTTCATATTAATCGGATATGGCAATAACATTTCAATATAATAAGACATCGTTACAAAATCTCGAAAAGCAATTGAAAGTGCGTGTTCGGGCTTTGCCAACCATCAAAAATAAGGAGAGCGCATTACGTTCTGAAGTTAAACGTGCCAAGGACGACCTGAATCGCTTGACTGCAAAGTTTGAAAGTAGCATGAGAGCTTATGATCAGATGATAGCATTATGGGGAGAATTTGATGCGACTTTGCTTAAAGTGGAAGATGTAAAAATGACAGTGAAAAAAATAGCCGGTGTGCGTGTCCCTGTTTTTGATACAGTGGAATTTTCTGTCAAACCGTTTAGCATCTTTTCTTCTCCAATATGGTTTGCTGATGGGCTTACTCAGTTGAAGGAACTGGCACAAATGGGTATTGAACAAGAATTTATGGCTCAGAAACTGATGTTGTTGGAAAGAGCCCGCAAGAAAACAACCCAGAAAGTTAACTTGTTTGAGAAGGTACAGATTCCCGGATATGATGATGCAATACGAAAAATCAAGCGTTTCATGGAAGATGAGGAAAACTTGTCGAAGTCGGCGCAAAAGATTGTAAAGTCGCGTCAAGCAGCTGAGGCATCGAAGTGAACTTATTTTGACGATCGTTGAAGTAAAAACGAATTAGGATATGATAGTAGAAATGGAAAAATACACCTTTTTGGTGTACCACAAGGAATACACTGCTTTTCTCGAAAAATTACGGGAAATAGGTGTAGTGCATGTTGCACATAAGCCGGGTGGAGTTCCTGATGACGAAGCTTTACGAACAAATCTGCAACTGGTAGCAAGGCTTAAATCCGTACTGAAGATATTGGAAAAACGGATTGTTGAAAATCAACAATTTGAAAAAGCGGAAGCAGCTGACGGAATGCAAGTGCTCGAAAAGGTGGAAGGATACTTACAAGAGCAAGAGAAATTGAGTCAGCAACGTTTAGTCCTTGAAAAGGAAATTGAACGTATGACGCCTTGGGGAAGTTTCAGTTGGGAACGGATTCATCAACTTGAAGATCAGGGACTTGAGATCCGTTTTTATGGCTGCGTCTCGAGTAAATTTCAGGAAGAATGGAAGACTCAGTATCATGCACTTGAAGTGGCTTCGGTTAATTCAATGCTTTATTTTATCACCATCACTGCAGGCGAATCCTTCGAATTGGATGCTGATTTATTAAGGCTAAGTCCTAAAAATGTGGTTCAACTACAGGAAGAGTTGAGCTTACTTAAGGAAGATTATCAGAAAATTGACCAAAGTGTTACCGATTGCGTGAAGTTTATCGAATCGATCAAAGCAACGCAACATAAAGTTTTTGAGTCTGTTGATATGCGTCGTGTAGAATTGAATACTACGGCTGAAGCAGATAATTCGGTGATGATTTTGCAAGGATATGCTCCTACTGAAGATAGTGGCATATTGAAAGAAAAAATGAAAGAAGATGGTATTTTTTATTTGGCGGAGAAACCACTTAAAGAAGACCATCATGTGCCTGTAAAACTTAAAAACAGCAAGTTTATCAAACCTTTTGAATTTATCGGAAGTTTGTATGAATTACCGAATTATCATAAAACTGATTTGACTCCATATTTTGGTCCGTTTTATGCATTTTTCTTTGGGTTCTGTTTTGCTGATGCTGCTTACGGAATGTTGCTGGCCGGAGTGGGAATTTATTTCTACAGCCGTGTCAGAAAAGAGATGCAGCAAGTGATGAGGTTGCTTATTTATCTTGGAGTTTCCGCGTTTGTGATGGGGATTGTGACCGGTAATTTTGGAGGAATTGAATTATATGATATCAAAACAGCTTCACATTGGTATAAAGCGGTTGAGAATTTAATGTTGACCCCTGTGAAATTGTTCTATGCTTCCTTGATTGTCGGAGCTATTCAGGTCATTTTCGGCCAGTTTGTCAGGGCTATCAGCCGGATGAAGACAGATGGGTTTTCTCATACAATTTCTACCTGGGGTTGGCTGATTGTCGTCTTAGGTTCAGTAGGTATTTTAGGATTACAAAAAGGTGGAATGATTAGTCCCGAACAAGCTAAAATCCCTTATTACATTGTATTTGGGATAGGAGGCGTTTGCATCTTTATTTTGAATCATCCGGGGCATAACATTTTGATTAATATTGGCGAAGGCCTTTGGGATACTTATGAAAAAGCAACCGGTTGGCTAGGTGATGTGCTTTCCTATATCCGTTTGTTTGCTATCAGTGTGGCAGGTGCTGTGTTAGCCATTGTATTCAATAGTTTGGCGACGACAATGAGCGGAAGCACGCCTGTTGTAAGTCAGCTTGCGATGATCCTTATTTTGTTGTTTGGACACAGTATTAATATTTTTATGGCAATCCTGTCTTCGTTTGTCCATCCTTTACGTTTAACGTTTGTCGAGTTTTATAAGAATGCCGGTTTTGTTGGCGGAGGGAAAAGTTACAAACCTTTTGCCCGGTACAAAGAAGAATTCAAACTACTTTAATTTTCAATTGTTGGCACCGGTCGCCAGCACAAATCATTATCGAATTATTACCTAATCATTTATTAATTACTAAATTATTTTTTTATGGAACCTATTATGTTTGCTTACATTGGAATTGCTTTTTTGGTTGGATTGTCAAGCATCGGGAGTGCTTATGGCACTTCAATCGCCGGTAATGCGGTGATCGGTGCCTTAAAGAAGAATCCGGATATTTTTGGGAAAGCAATGGTACTTACAGCCTTGCCGGGTTCGCAAGGGTTGTTGGGATTCTTGGGATATTTCTTGATGAGTCCGTTTCTTGTTCCTCACATTACCATTTTTCAAGGTATTGCTATTTGTTTCACAGGCATTGCTGTTGGTTTGGTAGAGTTGCTGTCTTCAATCCGTCAAGGGCAGGTTTGTGCAAATGGTGCAAGCGCAATGGGTAATGGACACGAAGTATTTAACAATACATTGATTCTGGCTGTATTCCCGGAATTATATTCAATTATTGCAGTTGCTGCAGCTTTCTTGGTAAGCCTTTCATTAGGGACGCCTGCTATGTAATCCCTGTCAATTGCTGTAATGAAAAAGCCTGGACAAATATGTCTCAGGCTTTTTTGTTAGTGGGCAGTCAACATCTGTTCAAGGATGAGTAGGGATTCGGGACCCATGTTGAATAACAAATCGATGATACTGAGATTGGGAATGAATCCAAATTTTTTATCAAATACCTGATAATAAGATATCTCTTTGTAGTTTTGATCTGCCTGAAAAGGCTCTGTTGTAGGTTCTAACGAATAACGGAGATCGAGCACATCAGGAGCAACGTCTTTTTGAAAAGAGTCCGTGAAAGTTATATCAGGATTCATATCAAGGCAAGATAAGATAGCCTCTTGAAGAGCAATATCAAAATCGAACAGGAAGTCCCATTTTTTCTGGAAATAGGGCTCTATAGCGTCTCGATAATATTCAAAGAAAGGAGAAGAATTATAAGCTGCTTCAATAGAGCGCCAATGCAATATTTGCCACGGATTGTGGTCTGATAATCGGATATCCCTGATAGGGCATTTCCCCGGCATTGCTTTGTCGACAGGAATAGACAGAGGCATAGCTCCGTTGGCGGATAAAATCATACAACGGTTGCGATACGTTTGTTTGATGTAATTTTCATGCTGCTCAATGACCACCCGATTGCAGTTAAGCATTCTTGCATAATAATGTAGCGGTGCCAGATAGGCAACCGCTACATAAATATCGGAACAAAATTCCATGGAATAATATCCAAATAAATTATTTGATAGGTGTTTTTTCGAGGGCGCTAACGAGATAATCCCAGAACTTCTGAACGGAAGCAATTTCTACTTTTTCGTCCGGGGAATGAGGATGGCTGATAGTTGGCCCAAAGGAAATCATATCTAATCCCGGAACGGCAGCGCCGATAATGCCACATTCCAAACCTGCATGAATAACCTTCACCTCTGGTTCGGCATTGTAAAGCTTTTGATAAACATCTTTCATCGTATGCAAAATCGGGGAATCGAAGCGTGGCTGCCAGCCTGGATACCCTCCTGAGAATTCTACACTAGCGCCAGCCAACAGGAAAGTACTTTCAACCATGGAACAAATTTCTTCCTTCGTTGATTCTACGGAACTACGAATGAGAATATTGATAGCAACGGAAGTTGCATCAGTCTTTACTATAGCCAGATTGGATGAGGCTTCAACGACTTCGGGCATTTCCGGGATATTGCGTAAGACTCCGTTGTGGCAAGCTGTGACGCCATTGATCAAGTCGTCCTGAATCATTTCGGGCAAAAGACCTTCCGGCATTTGAGTTTCTTCAGCTGTTATGGAGAGTCCCGGATCAACAAGGGCATATTCAGCTTTTAGCAAGGCTTCTGTTTGCGCTACTAATTGCAGAAAGTCGGTGTGTCTTTCTTCAGGAATAGTCACGATGGCAAAGGCTTCCCGCGGAATAGCATTCCGCAGGTTTCCTCCTTCGAATGATGCAAGACGTGCGTCACATATTGCTACGGTTTTTTTCAATAACCGGAATAATAACTTGTTTGCGTTGCCACGTCCTAAATTAATTTCCAATCCTGAATGGCCGCCTCTTAAGCCTGTGAGACTAATTTTATATGCGACGTCTCCTTCGTAAATAGGATCCAATTCGTGGGTGAAAGTAACGGTCGCATCAATACCACCCGCACAACCGACATATAATTCTCCTTCTTCTTCCGAATCCAGATTGAGTAGGATTTCTCCCTGTAATGTTCCGTTTTTTAATCCTATCGCGCCATACATCCCGGTCTCTTCGTCAGCAGTAAACAAGGCTTCAATAGGGCCATGTTTTAAGTTATTCGCTTGTAAAACAGACATAATGGATGCCAATCCGATACCATTATCGGCACCTAAGGTTGTTTGATTGGCTCGCACCCAGTCGCCGTCGATAAAGGCATCGATCGGATCTTTTTCGAAGTCATGCTTAGTGGCGGCATTCTTTTGAGGAACCATATCCATATGAGCCTGCAAAATCACTCCCTTACAATTTTCCATTCCTGCAGTTGCAGGTTTACGAATGATCACATTACCGGCATCGTCAACAAATGTTTCGAGGTGCAGGGTTTTCCCAAAGTCAACCAGAAAGTTGGTGATGTCATCCCGCTTGCCTGACGGACGGGGAACCTGAGTCAGGGAATGAAAGTTTTGCCATACGGAATGAGGTTCTAATTTTTCTATTTCACGTGAAGGTGTCATACGCTAAAATTTTATGATTATTAATGTCCTAATGTAGATTGTTTATGTATAAATTTATTGTTGTTCAATATATTGAATAGCTGTCTGAATAATTGTGTCGATGCCTTTTGACATATCCGAAGCCGTCATGTCGACATGGATATCGGGCAAAATACCGAATTCGATGGTGTTCATGTTCGCATCGTACATTGGACAAGCAGAATAACGCACTGTCCATCCGTTAGGTAATTCACTACTCATTGGCAATCCGCCTCCACCGCCTGTTTGATCGCCAATGATGGTTACGTTTGGTAGCTCTTTCATCATGGATACGAACTCGTTGGTAGCGCTATAACATAACCGATTTGTGAGCACCACAACCGGTTTAGTTACCCAGTTGTCAATGACGGAGGTTGTTGCATAGGGTGTAATATATTCGGCTTCAGGAGTAGAAAAGTCGTCATGTCCCGGCCCTGTTTTATGACTTATATATCCATATTTCATGGTCTTTGTTGTAAAGCGGGAGGCGATGGCTTCAGCATACGTAAGTGTGCCACCGCTATTATCGCGTACATCAATGATTAATCCGTCGCATTTGGAGAGGGAGGCAATGATATAAGATAGATTGGCATTGGAAAAGCTATCTGTAAAATCGGGATAATAGATATATCCTACCCTGGTATTAGGGATTACGTTATAGTCGAATCCTCCGGCAATACGATAATTGCTTCCCAAGTAGCGGTTGCTGAAAATGATATTGGAATTAAAATTAGCCGGATAGTCCTGAAACCATGCCCAATAACGGGACATATTGAATGGAGCAGTCAGGTTGACGTGTCCGTCTTTAAGTTCGTTCAACATATTGCCACAAAGGTTGAAGAAGGTAACATCATTCAAAGTGTCCATTGTCTCAAGCCGGTGGCGGTACACAGTGCCGATGGAATCCCAGTTGATATGTTTTGTGGTGAAAAAACAGTAGTGTTGATCCATGATATTCCATAAAGCATTGAAATTCGTAGTATAATCATAAATGTCTTTAGGCGTGCTCACTGTCATCTGGCATGCCGAAAAAGAGATTGCCATTACCGTTACGGCTATTCCTTTCAACGCTCTGATGCACGAGCGGGCATATGTGATTTTATTGGTTGATATCATGGTAATTGTTTGGCATTTTCCGTTTCCCATGATCAAATACGGCGAAGTTTACGACAGCTCCAATTGAAAACGAAGTTTGCATAGTTTCGAAATGGAGGTCGTTTGCGTGATGCTTGTCATAGTCATGGTAAAAAGCGGCACGCAGTGTCCAGCTCTTGAACACAAAATCTGCCGAAAGTGCATTCTGGATAGCCAGATAATTGGCAGGTGTTGCCAGATGGATGATGTTCGCCCTTTGCTTGAGGGTAAAAATTTCATAATATGACTCACCGTATTGTGGCACAAACATCGCTCCAATCAAAGGAATCGTTACGTTATAATGCAACACGACGGGCAGCCTGCCAATGTGCCAGTCATACTGGGCGATAGCGGAGGCATTGAGTCTGGTGGAAAGATCTGCGGAATAGGGATTATTCCCGTTAGAAAAGCTGTATTTGTTGGCAAAGAAAATGTTCCAGATGCCTCCTGCCAGAATCTTTAGGTTAGGTGCAGGACGGAAATGATAATGAATGCCGACGCCGGGTTCCAGCGAAAAATAGAAAATGGAGTTGGTTGCTGCCGGGTTATGTACCATCCCTATTGACGACATCATAGACCACTGTAGCGACACATGTGTTGTTTTTAACGACAGATAATGCATGGACTGATAGTCGCCGCGAAGAATCGATCCGGAATAGACAAGGGGAGAAAGATATTCATCCAGTAAGTTAAGATGGCCATATCCTATTGTCCATGCGCTCGTCATGGTAGCATTGGGAGCATCTTGCGACATTCCTTGCCACGATGTGCATAGCAAAAGGATGGACCCCAGCAGGTAAATGCGCCACATAAGGGTTTGGTTTTTGATTAAAAAGCAAATGTACAAGAATTTCTGATTATTTGCTGTAAGATTAAGAAAATGCAACAAAAAAACGGTGTATGTAATAACAGGGGCGAATGAGCAGAAGGCAGGAATCAAATAACTGAATGACAAAAAAGCAAGAAGTTACAGGAAGATGAGAAGTTAAAGAAGTTATACCCCTCAATCCTTCAACCCTTGTTTGATTGTCTCCTGCCAAAGCTGGAGGAGAGATGGTTATTCTATTTTGTTTTTAGTCCCTTTTTTGAAAAGACAAAAAAAATGGAGAATGCAATTTGATTCTCCATTTTGAATACTAAATATTGGGGATTAGTACCGCCTTCTGTTATATCCGCCTCCGTTTCCGCCACGATTGCCATAATCATTGCTGGTTCTTTCAGGTCTGGGACGAGCAATACTTACATTGATCGTTTTTCCTTCAAAATTGGTTTCGTGCAGTTCGTCAATAGCCATTTGGCCTTCTGATTCGCTGGGCATTTCAATAAACCCAAAACCGCGGGATCTTCCCGTTTCTCTATCCTTAATAATATTAGCGGAAGACACTTCTCCGTAATTTTCAAATAATTCCTGTAAGCTATCACTTGTTGTGTTGTAGCTTAGATTTGCAACATAAATGTTCATTTTTTTTCTGTTTTTGTTGTTGTTAATTCTCTTCTTTTATAATGGTGATTTTTACGGCATTCATACCTTTTGGGCCTTGTTCCAATTCAAAAGTAACCAGATCTCCTACAGCAATAGTCGCCGGGGCACCGCTAATATGAAAAAAATATTTCTCCGTACTGCTGAGGTTCTTTATAAAGCCATAACCTTTATCCCCGTTGAAGTGTTCCACACGACCTTTCAGCGCAATTTCCTCTTGTTCTTCCCTTTTGGGCGTGGAAATTGCTATGGTTTCTATATCTATTCCCTTTATTCTACTCGGGTCCGGAGGCGTACTGGTAATAACTCCATTTTCATCCACATACGCAATCATATCATCAAACGATTTACTCCCGCTGCTGATTTTACGGTTCTCTTTGCGTTTTTGCTTTTCTATCTTTTTCTGTTCTTTCTTTTTTTCTATTTCTCTCTTATTCACGGAAATGAGTTTAACTGTTAATGTTTTATTTATAGTGACAAGGTTTTCAATGTTTTACCGGTCAACTGCTGAATGTCCCTGAGTTTTACCCGTTCTTCCTGAGCGCAAAAGGTAAGTGCAGTCCCGGAGTGTCCTGCGCGTCCCGTACGTCCTATACGGTGTACATACGTTTCTGCTACGTCAGGCAAATCATAGTTGATCACTACCTCCAGATGGGCAATATCAATCCCCCTGGCAGCAATATCCGTTGCTACAATCACCCTTGTTGTGCCTGCTTTGAAGTTCGTTAACGTACGTTGCCTGGCACCCTGAGTCTTATTACCATGGATAGCCTCACAATCGACGCCTTTTTTTTGCAGTAAACGGGCAATTTTATCGGCTCCATGCTTGGTGCGTGAAAAAATCAGAACTGATTTTGCATGATCTTTTTCTAACAGAGAGATGAGAAGCTCACCTTTCTGATGTTTTTCGACAAAATATAAATGTTGCTCTATCGTATCAACTACCGACGCAACAGGCGCTATCTCCACTCTCACCGGGTGGTGCAGAATGGTGTTGGACAGATTGGTGATTGCAGAAGGCATGGTAGCCGAAAAAAACAAGGTTTGTTTATGTTTGGGTAACATCGGCAACAGACGCTTTATGTCATGAATAAAACCCATGTCGAGCATTCGGTCGGCTTCATCAAGGACAAAATGGTCAATGTGATCAAGATTGATATACTTCTGAGCGATAAGGTCAAGCAGTCGTCCCGGTGTAGCTACCAGGATATCAGTCCCCCGCATTAATCTATCCACCTGGGGGCGTTGGTTTACGCCTCCGAATATTACCGTATTTCGTAACCCTGTGTATTTTGCATAATCAGTGAAACACTCGTCTATTTGAATTGCCAACTCCCGCGTAGGAGTAAGGATCAATGCTTTTATTTCGCGTTTATATCCTTTATCCTGAGGTTGATCTAATTGCTGAATAATGGGAATGGCAAAAGCAGCAGTTTTACCTGTGCCTGTCTGTGCTATGCCCAATAAGTCATGACCCCGGAGAACTACCGGTATAGCCTGTTCCTGAATGGGAGTGGGTGATTTGTATTTTTTGTCTTCCAGTGCTTTTATTATTGGCTCTGAGATATGTAATTCTTTAAATGTCATAAAATTGTTTGGCTGCAATGAGCAACCGGTTTTAATAGAAATAAAATAAATGTCATTTACAACGCAAGGTTTCAAAACTGAATCTATTGCGTGATAAATAAGTGTCTAAGGGGATGGCTAGGGATGGATTGCTTTTATTCTTTGTTGTGCAGCAACAAACTCATCTTTCAGCTTGGCGATAACCTCTTGCACACTACTGATTTTTTCTGCAAGATATGCATTAGCCCCGGCAAAAGCATATCCTTTGTTCATTTTCCCTTTGGAGGCATTATAAAGCGCCTTGATAATACAATATGGACTTGTCTTGTAATTGCAGGTTTTCAGGCAGTGGTATGGGCAACTCTTTGGGTGTTCATTACCGTCATTTACGCTTCGTATAAATTCGCCTACGAAGGCTCGTCCGGGCATCCCAACAGGACTTTGAATGATCATTAAGTCATTTTTGGAAGAGTTGATATAGGCCTGCTTGAACGTTTCGGAAGCATCACACTCGTGCGTAGGAACAAATATACTTCCCATTTGCACTCCGGTTGCCCCAAGCTCCATGAAACGAACGATATCTTCGCCTGTACTAATACCGCCTGCAGCAATCACCGGAATCTTTTTTTTATCCCCATATTGAGCCGCAATAGCTACCACACCAGGTATTAATTGTTCCAGTGAGTAATTCAGATCTTCTATCTGCTCTTTCTTAAATCCCAGGTGTCCTCCTGCTTTTGGCCCTTCAACCACAATGGCATCAGGCAGATAATTATAATTAGCTTGCCATTTTTCGCATATCAGTTTTGCTGCCCGTGCAGAAGAGACGATCGGTACAAGTAGCGTTTTACTGTCATTGGTTAAATAGGAAGGTAAGTCCAATGGTAGTCCCGCACCGGCAAAAATTATATCTGCTTTTTCTGATATGGCCGTACGTGCCATATCAGAAAAGTTAGATAATGCAACCATTATATTAACTCCAATAATTCCCTGGGTCTTTTCCCGCGACTTACGTATCTCCTCTTTAAGTCCCCATATGGAATTTTTCAGATAGTCTCCGTGATACTGCCTGTACAACAATCCTAGTCCGGCACAAGAGATCACACCTACTCCTCCTTCATTGGCCACGGCTGAAGCCAACCCGGAAAGTGAAATTCCCACACCCATACCACCCTGAATAATGGGAAGCCTGATTTCTTTATTACCAATAAAAAATGATTTCATCATGTTGTCAAACGCATGTAACCACAGCATATGTCACGTCTTTGTGACAAATAAATACGAACAAGAAAGTGAATATGAGGTCGATTTTACGATGAGAAGTTCGCCAGGTAAGGGCGAAGCAAAGCATTGCTGATAAAGATATCAATATAAACTTATTGTTTAGGGGACAAAGGTACAAAAATAATTTGGATTATTTTTATTTCGTTTTTTTATCTTGCTACAAAACAATATCTTTGTACTTCTATGTATCTGGAAGATTAGCATGATCAACGCATAAAAACAGGAAAAGGTTACAGGTAATCTTTTTTAGAAACCATTTATTTTCTGATGAAAACCATTTTACTGATAGGCACCGGCGGATTTATTGGAAGTGTAGCCCGCTATTATGTGTCGAAAATCAATTTGTCTCTTCATTTTCTGTCTATTCCATTCGGTACTTTACTGGTGAATGTGTTGGGTTGTTTCATTATTGGGTTTCTTACAGGCATAGCCGAGCAGCGCACTATACTCACCGCTGAGTGGCGGTTGTTTTTGATGGTGGGATTTTGCGGAGGATTTACAACGTTTTCCACTTTTGCAAATGAGAACCTGATGTTGCTACATAACGGGTTGTCTTATTCGGTATTGTTATATACGGGCTTGAGCATTTTGTTAGGTTTCACTGCAGTCTATCTGGGCTTTAATGCCGGCGCTGCACTTTAATTCTATAATTATGGAAGCACAGGAATACAGCGTTTTGAAATTTTATCTCAGTACAACGGATCTGGTAGATCATAAGCTATTGTACGAAGAGATTGTCCGTTTGGCCAAAAAGCACGGTGTTTCAGGAGCTACAGCTTATCGCGGGGTAATGGGGTTTGGCAAGTCGAGCCGCATCCTGAGTTCCCGCTTTTGGGAACTGACCGAGAAACTTCCCGTAATGATTGAACTGATTGATAAGACAGATACCCTGGAATCGTTTTATGCGGTGATCGAACCGGTTTTACTGGCCACTCCCAAAGGATGCCTGGTCACCATGCACGCTGTTGATATCAAACTGCATAAAACGGGAGGTCAATAGCCTGGTCAGGTAAATATGCCGGAACCTTATTTTATTGGGTACCTAATGTCTAAAGACAACTGCGGTTGAAAGTTTAAGGTGTAAAGTTTATAGAGAAACAACAAACAGCAGTCGAAAGTCTAAGGTCTAAAGAGAACTACGGTTGAAAGTGTAAGGTATAAAAGTGTAAAGGCAACAACAGGTCTAAAGCCAATCTGTTATGGAAATTTTGAAGCGTAGAGACCTCAAAGGTTTTCAAAACCTTTGAGGTCTGTAACATATAAATTTAAAAGCCGGAGGCAAATTAAACAAGGATTGAGTGATTGAGGGTTCTAACTTCTTCTTCAATCATTTGGCGTTTAAAAGGCCCTTTAGGGATTTAGGGTAAATTTCCGATTCTCAGATTCCTACTATCTACTAGCTACCAACTACTGTCTACTTTGCAGTTTTTATCTTCTGATCTTCCTGTAACTTCTTTAACTTCAGATTTTCAGATTCCTACTATCTACTAGCTACTATCTACTACACTACTTTGAGGTTGTTATCTTCTCATCTTACTGCCGGTCATTGGAACTTGCAAAAGTTCAATTATAAACTTTTTGCAAAAAGATTGCGTATCTTTGTACCCGATAACAGTCAAAGACGGGTGTACAACGTTTTGTACTGTTTATCCAATTTGTCCTATTTGGGGTGCCTTAATATAACGGGCTGAGATTATACCCTTTGAACCTGTCCGGGTAATGCCGGGAAGGGAATGAGCACATATCTTCATCGTTTTTTTAAGCCCTCATTTCATTTTGTTAAACAATAAAATAACCGAATGTTATGAGAAAAATGTTATTTGCTGCAATGTTGCAGCTATGCGCGCTGACACTTGCAGCGCAAAATATTGTGAAAGGCAAGGTGGTTGACGACCAGGGAATGCCGCTGGCAGGAGCTACGGTAATGCTGAATAACAAGCAAGGCCAATACACTGACGCGGAAGGATATTTCCGTTTTTCAAACGTCTCTGGAAATAAGGCTGAAGTATCTATTTCATTTATCGGGTACGAACCGCTGAAACAAACGGTAACTGTGCCTTCCGGGGCCGTGTTTCATCTTAAAAAGGGAAACCATTGGCTGAACGAAGTGACAGTGTCCTCCATTCAGGCTACGGCTCAATCGCCGGTTGCCTATACGAATGTGAACCAGAAACAGTTGAACCGGAACAACCTTGGACAGGACGTTCCTTACCTGCTGTCATTTACTCCCTCATTTGTTGCTACATCAGATGCCGGCACAGGCGTGGGATACACCGATTTCCGTATCCGGGGCACAGATGCTTCGCGTATTAATGTCACCATCAACGGGATTCCCTATAATGACGCCGACGAACAGGGAACTTATTGGGTGGATATTCCCGATATCGCTTCATCGCTTGACAATATCCAGGTGCAACGTGGGGTAGGGACTTCAACAAACGGCGCCGGCGCTTTTGGAGCGAATATCAACCTGCAAACAGAAAGGCCTGCCCTCAAGCCGGCAGGTGAGGTTGACCTGAGTTACGGCTCTTTTAATACCTTCAAAGGAGATGTAAAGGTGAGCTCGGGACTGATCAACCATCATTGGGCTATCGACTCACGGTTTTCCTCCATTTCGTCCAACGGGTATATTGACAGGGCTACCGCGCGGTTATACTCTTATTTTTTACAGGCCGGATATTATGCTGCCAATACGACCTTCAAGCTGGTTACCTTCGGGGGAAGCGAGAAGACCTACCATGCCTGGGATGGTGTCCCTGCCGACTCGTTGGATACGCACCGCACCTACAACCCGTGCGGCTTCATGGGGTTTGATGCCAGCGGAAAACCGCTCTATTACAAAAACCAGACTGATAACTACCTGCAAACCACCTACCAGCTGATCGGCATCCACCGTTTCTCGGATAAACTGAGCCTGAATGCGGCATTGCATTATACCCCCGGAAGTGGCTATTATGAGGAGTATATGCAGAATCAGGTGCTGGCACAGTATGGACTGACCCCATTCTATGTCAATGGGACGGAAGTCACCAACAGCGATCTGGTACGTCAGCAATGGATGACAAACCAGTTTGCAGGCGGGGTCTTCACGCTCAATTACCAGACGGAGAAGCTGACGGCGCAACTCGGAGGGGCATTGAATGACTACTGGGGCGACCACTACGGGCAGGTGACCTGGGTGAAGAATTATGTCGGAAGCCTGCTGCCCGACTGGCAATATTACCGTAATAATGTCAACAAATGGGACGGGAATATCTACCTGAAACTTAATTATGACATTCTTCCTGTGTTGAATATTTATACCGATTTGCAGTACCGGCAGGTGCATTACTCGCTTTACGGGCAAAATGAAAACTGGGATGATGCCCTGAATGCCATGCAGCCCCTGAATGTCAATCAGATGTTCCATTTCTTTAATCCCAAAGTGGGGTTAATGTACCGCCCCTCGGCGCATAACCAGCTCTTTGCTTCGTTTGCCGTGGCGCATCGTGAACCGGCGCGTACCAACTACACCGATGCCACATCTGGCGAATGGCCTACCAACGAAACATTGTACGATACGGAAGTGGGGTACAAATATGACTTACCGTGGGCTTCGTTCGGCATCAACGGTTATTTTATGAACTATAAGAACCAGTTGGTACTGACCGGTAAAATCAATGATATCGGTGAAGCATTGACAACCAATATGCCTAAAAGTTACCGTACAGGTATTGAACTGACATGGGCTGTGAAGCCTGTCGCATGCCTGCGGTGGAATGCCGGGCTTACCCTGAGTAAAAACCGCATTGACAACTACATGGAGTATGTGGATGTTTACTCCGGTTCCGACTGGACATGGAGCCGCCAGGTAGCCAATTACCTGGGCAGCGTGCCCATTGCATTTTCCCCGTCGGTGATTGGCAACAGTGTGCTGGCCTTTGTGAAGCATGGCTTTGAAGCCGATCTGGAAACACATTGGGTAGGGAAACAATACATTGACAACACCGGGAGCAGTGCCCGCGCATTGAGCGCCTATTGCGTCAACAACATCCGGTTGAGCTACCAGATTCCGGTGAAAGGGTTGCAACAATTACAACTGTCACTTTTGCTCAACAATGTGTTGAATGAACAATACATCAGCAACGCATGGACTTATTCCTACTATTACCAGGCCTCTTCCGGCGATCCGATGACGCGGTATAACGATTTCGGCTATTTCCCGCAGGCAGGCTTTAATCTGTTGGCAGGCCTGAGCGTGAAGTTCTAGGCAACATCGTTGATCCTTTTCATTTTTTTTGCCGTCCGGTGAGTGCATGTGCTTTGCCGGACGGCATCTTTTTTATGGAAACAAACCCCATTCCATTATGCAGCGCTTCTGCCGGATACTGGGATGATCCTCATATGCTGCATGTTTAGATTCATACAAAAAGACCTGCATGGAATGATACCGATTTTTCCCTGTTTTGCATAGCTCTGACGCAACGAGCCTACTCCATAAACTATGTCAGCGCTAACGCTTCTGTATGGTGTTGCGTGATCTTTATTCTCCCAAGATGTCACCGCTACGCGGCTATTTTGGTGTAATGGGTATCGTTTTCTACGAAGATGTCAGGACTACGTCCCTGCTTTATGGCTGTATTTTTATTTTTACAAAACATCCTTTACCGGTTAAGGGGCGTATTCCTGCGATCTTCATAGCAACCCATTCCTCCATTGGCAGTAAGGGGCGTAGCCCTGTGATCTGTTTAATTATCATGTGTCCAGGAATTCATAAATTATAAATGGATGGAGGATGTCAGAGCTACGTTCCTGTATTTACTCTATGTTGCAGAAATGCAACAATAGTATGGATAACTCTTGCGGATTCTCTATCTCTGTTTTGTCCCCGATGCAAGAGACGTTAGTCCTGCCATCTGTAACCCAGATCAATCATCACCCATTTCCACCCAGTGCTATTTCAACATCATTCCACATCAAGGGTCTGTTTGTTATTTTTGAGCAGAGATGGAAGATCGATTAAAACCTATCCCTGACATACTTTATTGAATAGACCCGGTAATAACGTAAGGTTGAATGAAGCGTACAGACCTCAAAGGTTTTGAAAACCTTTGAGGTCTGTAACATATAAATTTAAAAGCCGGAGGCAAATTAAACAAGGATTGAAGGTTTGAGGGTATAACTTCCTGCTGTTTTATCAGTTATTCTGTCATTCAGTTATTTAATTCTCCAACCCTGCCCCCTCCGCTCGTCCCCTTTCACCAAAGGGGACAGCACTTAAGAATCATGTTTTGGCAACCATGGTAGCCTGTGCTTGTCTGGCAGATTAATTCTGCTGTTTTATCAGTCACCCAGTCATTCTGTCATTCTATCATTTGATTGGGGGATGGGTTAGATCTTTCCGTAACTTCTCATTTTTCTATAACCCGTTCAATTGACAGGGGCAATGAACAATGGATGATGGCTTCTTGCATGATCATCCAAAGGGTGCCATTGGGAGCAATTGTACTGTCCGGGTATAGTCCATCCGATCGAATGCGTCCCCCATGATGCCATAGCGACATCTGTTCAAAGCATACGCTAACACATGGCAGTCACCTCTTTTCCCCTGTGGGTTAATCTCTCCAATAAAGGATGCGACATAACCCAACAAGAAGCTATACTGCAGTCACTGTGGTTTATAGCAACCTAACGAACATACACATGCAAGTACCTTTAGTGTACACTGTAGCTTCTAAAGTATTAACTGTAGTTACTAAAGTATTAACTGTAGTTATTAAAGTATTCACTGTAGCTTCTAAAGTATTCACTGTAGCTTCTAAAGTATTAACTGTAACTACTAAAGTATTAACTGTAGCTTCTAAAGTATTAACTGTAGTTGCTAAAGTATTAACTGTAATTACTAAAGTATTCACTGTAGTTATTAGAGTAAACACTGTAAGGCTACCCGGTTCAGCCGTTAAATCGTTAGTTCCTATGCGGCAGGCAACAAAACCATGTGTTACGTGAGCGCTTCGTATTGTGCCGTGCTGCGATCCCCTTTTTATCCGGCCGGATGAAATAAAAGCAAAAACGCCTAACTTGTTTGTTGTTATAATGATTATTTTTGCTCACGCAATGAGCTCCAATAGCCTGCCGATGCATCATCCCATTAGGAAAGCAAGCATTCTTGCCCCTTGCATTCAAAGCATCAGGTCTGCTGTGAGCAACAGAGTCATACACTATTCATCTTTAAATAAAACAACTATGCCGGACGGATCACGCATTCCACGTACAATAGAAGGATTTGACATATACATCAGGATAACATCTGCTTATTTCGAAAAAGGGAGTCCTGCTACCCATGCGGTACGTCTGGGAATCACGGAAGGGGAGGTGGAGCAATGGAACGATTACTGTACGCAATGGTGCGCTCTGCATGCCTTGTATATAAATAAGCAAATAAGCCGCACCACAGTGGTCATAAACAAGATGCGGGCCATAATTCAGCAAGCGGTAACCTTCAATCAAACCTATTCCATTCTGGAGCGTATCGCCGCTTCGCCCAACATGACGATTGGCGACCTGGAAACATTCCGCATTAAAAGGGGGCCACTGCAGAAGAGCACCCATACCGTGCCGCAAACATCAGTCAAAGAATTGGTGGATGTAGTGTTGAAACCACTGGGTGGAGGAATGTTTGCCATGAAGTGCTATTCCGGTTTGCATAAAAGGCCTTGCATAAACCCTGCAGCCGACTCTGTGCAATACCTCTACATGACAGGCGACACTCCACCTGCTTCTGCCGGAGAGGCAACCCTCATTACCGGACTGAGCACCAAAGCCTGTTTCCGGCTGGCCCTGCCGGGAGGTAGCCGGGGAAAAACACTCTACATCTATTTCCGTTGGTACAACACCAAACGTCCCAACCTGTCAGGCCCCTGGAGTAAATTAAAAGATGAGCTGGTTCTATAAACGGGGAATCAATACCTGCCTGAAATTTGATGAAATTTTCGCTGACACTGTTTCATTTAAACTACCGTTATTTAATCAATAAGCCATTTGCTATTCACTAAATCAAAAAACCATTATCTTTGATGGCGATTATGAGTGCGAAACCACAGCCGCAAGCGTGCGGCACCTGCACTATATTGCTTTGGGAGGTGGCCTGCTTGCCATTATGGTGCGTAATGGCGGTACGGATTCCATCTACTACGTGCATCCCGACCATTTGGGCAGTTTCACGTTGGTAACCGACCAAGATGGCAATGGAAATGGAGAAAACGGGACTAATTTGCCTACAACAGAAAATAAAGTCACTGTCATAGGTCAAGCTCCAAAATCCTATAACCAGCATTCAAATACCTCTGATCAGGGTCATAGTTGGCTTTATCCTATTATTGGCGACTTAGATGGCAACAGGGAATTAGACAGCCGAATTAATCGGTATATTTCGTCACCTGAAGAGATCAGAAGAGAGGTAGATGCAGAAATGGAAATAGGCATGTTGTTTTTGCCAACCGATGTGGTAGGAATTGCAGCATCCATACTTGTCGAAATGGGATATAGTGCTACAGAACAACTCCTTTTGAAGAGTCCCCTTTATGCAATGGAGTATCCGAAAGCAGTATATAAAGGCATTCAAATCGGAAGTTTATTAACTGGTGCTGGCAGTGGCTTTTTGGGCGAACCATATTTGCCCACTTCTCCAGATCCTTTACCTTCTGTAAATCCTTGGTTTGATTTAGGATTATTATTAGAGCAAGATGTAAAGATGGTTTTAGATTTACCAGAACAACATGATCAAAAAAAATAAATTAAAAGAAGCGTCAATCGTTTATTGCCTCTGTTTTATTTTGAATTTCTTTTTATGGAAATGCAGTGGAAATCAAATATTTACAGGGTATAATAACTTTGGATCTCCCTTAACATGGCATGATACAATATCTAAAATTCCTATTATTGCTGTTATTTCATTAATACTTGTTTTGGCTTATTTTTATGTTGAGAAGCATATGGAAAAATAGTGGTTTGAACGTTATCAGAAATAACGATAGTATGATAATATTTTTATTATCAATACATATTTAAAGAATAAAAAAAATAAGATGATAAAGAAGCTCACCATATATAGTCGTTATAGCAGGATACGATCACTCGCCTGACCTCTTCGACTACCCTGACGACGGACTATTGCGGCGATGCGATCTATCAGAACAGCTCTTTGAAAGAAATACTCACACCGGAAGGCTATTGGCAGAACGGTGTCTATTACTACTACCTGAAAGACCACCAGGGCAACAACACCGAAGTGCTGAACCAGGCAAAGCAGGTAATGGAATACAGCGACTATTACCCGGACGGGATGCGCTTTGAATAAAGCACAAGCAACAGCACCGCCTTGCCCTACCGCTACAACGGGAAAGAACTGGAAGCCATGAACGGGCTGAACCAGTACGACTACGGAGCACGAAGGAGGGAGACCGGCATCCCGGTGTGGACAACGGTGGATCCGCTGGCGGAGAAACATTATGACACTTCACCATATGTTTTTGCCGGAAATAATCCGGTTAATAGGATTGACCCGAATGGATTGGATTGGTATCGGTGGCACAACGGAGATGGAAAATATGCTATCATTTGGAGAGAAGGGGACGCTAAAACGATAGTTTTAGATAATCAAACATATAATGACATAGGAACAACTTTGAGCACACAAATTGACGATTGGACGACAATTACCTATATACAGAATGCTGCAACATCTGTAACATTTACAGGAATTGATAAAAGTGATTATGTGTCTCAAACAGGAAGAAGCGGTTGTAAAGTTGCTTCTGATCAGATGCTTGCAAAAAAAGGAGTTAATTCAAATGGGGAAAGATTTAATGTGGTAAATGCAGATGCAAATGGTGTAGCAACAACTCCAACTAAAAGTGCAAATAAAGGAATTAGTACTATTGATAACGCATTAGAAAATGGGAAACCCATTGAAGTCGGCGTTGATTATTCTCCAGTGCAATTACATAACAAAAAACCAGAAGGTGATGGAATGACAGATCATTTTATTGTAATATCCAGTAAAACTGAAACTTTAAATAATGGACATGTAACTTCAACAACTTATAATTTCTTTGATCCAAGGCAGCAAGCATATGGAACTAATCCATTAAATATATTAACAAGACAATATGATATGTTGAAAGGAGCGTTTCATGGTACTAGAATAATACCTTATACAGTAACCACCGTAAGAACAAGCAGCCGATGAAAACAACAATATTATTTATTATATTATGTGCATCTGCATTTATTTGTAAAGCGCAAAATAAAGACTTTAGGCAGTTTATAAATAATTTTGGCACTATTGAACTTCCTGTTTTAGGTTCCGAATATAATAAATGGAATATGATTTTAAATCAAAGTTTTGATAAGGTTCAAGGTAGGATGCCTAAATCTATTCCGGAAAAATATGTGAAGGAATTTATTTGCATTGGGGGATTCTGTAATCCCAATAGCGGATATTACAGATATGATTATTGTGTGGAAATTCCTGTAAATAATAATTTTTATACTGTACTTGTGAGTAAATTTAAGTATGAAGGAGATTCTGAATGGGATTCTGATTTAGGTGAGGTCTTACTGATAACTTATACAAAAACAGGAGAAATACTGTCTCGTAAATCATTGTCAAAAGATAACGGAGCTCGATGGCAAAGTAGTATCTCTTTGACAAAAGATAAAATTGTAGTGCAACAAATAATGAATACTGCATCAAAAGTTTTTTTAGAGAAAATAATGCCCTGTGAAATCTGGACAACTGAATATCAAATATCGAACAAAGGTATAATAGAAGTAAAGAGTGCCAGTCCACACGCAAGTGGAAAAGTAAAATGGGATGATAAACTTCTGAGATACGAATTAGTTAATTGAAAGTTTTTTGCTGTAAGAAGCCTGTAATAAAGCTTGTGATGCCATGCTTGCAAAGGCAGGTGTGTCAAGTAAAGGAATGGAAGTAATTGTAAATAATGCAGGCAATGGGCGAGCAGGTACGGCAAACAATAAAGCTTCAGATGCTATAGATAATATGAGTACAGCATTAGATTTTGGAATTCCTACCAAAGTGAATGTGGATTATAAAAACGGTGGAAAAAACAGTGCAGATGGTATGGGTGATCATTTTATTGTTGTGCAGGGAAAAACAGAAATGGTAAATAATGGACAGGTAACCTCCACTACGTTTCATTACTTTGATCCCGGAACCCATTATATTAACATAGGTACATCACCCAGTAATACATTAAATATCATGAATAGAACCTTAACTGGTTATAGCAATATATTAAATGCAAAAATAACAGTAACAAGCATAAGACCTTAAAAATGAAGAATATATTTGTATTTATATTGTTAACGGCAACAATATCTTGTAATTGTCAAAATAAGACTGAGCTATTCAAGCAATTTGTAAATAAATTCAAAGAATGTCCTTTCCCAATTACAAATGAGACTTTTCGAAAAATGGATTTATATGCAAACAATCCTTCCAATATTACAAAGCAAGAGTTTGATCTTTTTATTAAGGATAAAAATGATAGATATTGGATATATATGCCATATTCAAAGCAACATCCTGACTATTTTAACTATACAACTGCAATAAAGATACCATTAAACATAAATAATAATCTAATTGCTTTGATTTATTTTCGTTCATTTTTGACTGCACCTAGTCAAGGAAAATCTGATGCTGTATTGGCTGTTTTTAGCCAACAAGGAACGGAAATTTCAAAAACACCAATTTTAGGAGAATATGAAGACACATTAGATTTTCAATTCAGGATATATTCTCCTGAAAATATTGAGATAAATTACACAAAGTATTCTGATAAAGGAGAGACGAAATACACAAAGTATTATTACATTCAGAAGGATGGCAAGATCGTGTTAAGGCAATAAATAGTTTAACTATAAATAGTAGTGTGTCAAAAGTGGTAATAATAGTAATATTCTGATATGCAATCTATTATAACCAACGCCTATAATGTCCGCAGTTGGCCTACCGGCATCAATGCAGTCACATGGCAGGAACAACTCTATTATGACAACGACCCTGCCACCCCCTGCTACAACGGTGATATCGCCCGCAGCACCTGGACGTATAACGGCACCACCAAAGGCTATGTCTACACCTATGACGGGCTCAACCGCATGACACAGGCCAACTATGGCGAAGGCAGCGCCCTCACCGCCAACCAGCACCTGCAGGACGAAGACTTCACCTATGACAAGATGGGCAATGTGATTGGCATCTACCGGGAAAACCAGGGCACGGTGATCGATAACGTCACCCTGCACTACACCGGCAACCAACTGAAAAACGGGACAGACGCCGCAGGAGCTTCTCTGGTATATGGCATTACCGACTATACTGACGATGACAATGAGTCGCAGGAATACTATTACGATGCCAATGGAAATTTAACAGAAAACCTGGATAAAAACATAGTCGCCATTAGCTATAATGTATTAAATTTGCCGGATACAATCCAGTTCAGGAACAGACGGCAGAACCGGCATTTTTACATATCAAACCATCATGGCATGCATTTCTGGAAAGCCAGCCGCGGGGCACCGTTTGTAAGATAGATGATGCCACACTCCACAAAGCCGTTCTTTGTAAATACCGACTGCATGATGCGGTTATCGCGATGGGTATCAACACGGAGATTGGAGCATTGCCCGAAACACCACTCCAGACAATATGTTCCCATACCTTTTACTTTGCCGCTTGACGCAAGGCGGTGAACCACACCGTAAGGACGGTCATTAAGCCACTGCCCGTTCTCAATATAGGCATAAGTGGGATCGTCACCCTGCCTGAAATAGAAAGTGGCAACGATCTCGCCCGCATCGTCCACACATACATAACTGTTACCTGAAGCAATATCGCTTTCTACCACTTCGCGCGAAGGATAACCGCCTGTCCATTGAGTTATATTCCCGGAGTTGCGCATAACGGATCGGGCATGATCAAACATTTTCAGTTGTGTATCAATATCGGCGACAGACGCTTTTCTGACTATCATAGTGTGCTTGTAATTACCAATGAATAATGAACCTTCAGTGTGAAAGAAGGATATAATAGGTTGACTTCTTCCCAAATCCTCATGTGTAGCTTCAGGCGCAGCCAATGCCAAAACAAAAGTAGCAATAAAAACAAACGTGACAAACCAGCATAATCATAGCAGCCCACAACTTTATTATCGTTGGAGTGGAAGTTGTTTTACTGATCGGCTTTTTTACGAGACATTCCGGATGCTTCCGCAGTTGTCAGTACTCTATCTGCAATGAATTGACAGTTAGTGTGTTTTTGGTTAATTTTCAAAAGAGCGATTTTTTGTTTTACTTTGTGTGAAGATTCTCCCGCATGGTATGTAGTTTGCTAAAAATTAGACGTATGTTTGCGGAAGGAAAGAGAAAATAATCACAGACAAATTATGCTTCTGTCAAATATGGACTTCTACGGGAAATGATCAAAAATAATCAAATAAGAACAGAATAACATGAAGAGATCGCTTAAAATATGGTTAGTTGTCAGCATTTTCATTGTGTTAATCGCTTTGTACGGCGTGTTTAACACCCGTCTGTCGTTAACGTATGAAGCTACAAATCCAGCGGATAAGGTTGCCAGTGTGTTGCAGGTCAAGGCAGCGCAGTCTAAAACTCTCCTTTTCTGGTTGTGGTTAATCATTGGATATGTGGTTGCAAATATTTTGCTTATCATAGCTGTTTTGTTGAAGCTAAAAAGACCAGATACCATCCATAAAACAGATAATCAATAACGTTTTATCGAGGCGAATTGTGGAAATGATATATACAAATGAGCAGGACTCTTTCAATAAACAAAATAAAAACAGGTCGTAGGGCTGTCTCTTAACCACAATGTCTTGTAAAGGCAGAAATGTAGATATAATACAGGAGCAAGCTTTGATATCTGGTTGTTTTGCCTGGTATTTGCTCTAACCTGCATCCGTAAAGAGAAAATTGAAGCTATTGCTCTTCGCTACAGGAATAAAAAACTGTTTTTATATTTTTGTTGAAAAAAGAATTATATTTGACGGAGCAAAATGATGTAGATTCTTAAAAACAGAAACACCGGCCCAGAGTGCTGCGGAAGAGGATTTCTTTCGTGCTGATAGCTTTAGTGGAGATAAAATGGTTAACCTTAATGGAGATATTTGAAGCGAATATTTAGAGGATCACTACTCCTTACGACTAAATAAATTATAAACAATGAATAAGCGGGTTTCTTTCGTTGCTGTGATCGTCTGGATGGTCGCAGGGTGTGCGAATGCTCAATTGTTGTGGAAAATTTCGGGGAACGGACTGGTAAAGCCCAGTTATCTGTTCGGAACGCATCATTTGATTGATAAAGATCGCATTAAGGGATTTGATCAGATACTGGCGCTTAGTGGAAAGGCAGATGCTGTTGTGGGGGAGATGGATCTGAATAATCCCGATATCAAGGCCACAATGGAGGAAGCTGAAATGATGCAGGATACTACCTTGAAAGAGCTGCTGACTCCGCAGGACTATGCCATGGTGGATTATGAATTTAAAAACCTGATGCAGGTGGGGCTGAGTCAATTGGGCAATGTGAAACCGATGTTGCTGGATATGATGTTTTCGGTTATGATGTACACAAAGATGATGGGATTCAGCAAACAACCCGAAGGGGTGGATGTCATTTTTCAGAAAAATGCAGAAGCTAACCATAAAAAAGTGATCGGGCTGGAAACTCCGGAACAGGAGGCCAACATATTGTTTAATACGATCCCTCTGGAACGTCAGGCCGACATATTGATGAATGACATAAAACACAGCCAACAAGGACTTGAACAGGTGAATGAGTTGACGACGGCCTATCTGGCAGGCAATATGGTCAGGGTTGAGACGCTTAACGACGAAGATGACAGCCTGACACCTGCCGAAAAGCAATTGATGTTTGATGACCGCAATGCTGCCTGGATGAAAGAATTGCCGGGCCTGATAAAAAAGCAATCCTGCTTTATCGACGTAGGATTTATCCATTTGATCGGGAAGTCAGGTTTAATCCACCAGTTGAGAAAACTTGGATATACCGTGGAACCTCTCCTTTTGCAAGAAAAATATATTCATAAGGTCGCTCCGGGCTATAACAATTAAGAAAATTATCAGTGTATCAAATTGGGAATAAGCGGTTTTTGCTTGCTTAGTCACCTTTCAATGCCAGATATAAACGCAAGATTTATGTCATGACAAAACTGTTGTATCCCTGTTTTATCAAAGAAATGATTAAATGGTGTTTATGCTTTGCTGAGTCCGTCAGTTGAATGTTGAACATTGACAATAGACCGGCGAACGCAAGCGGAAGCACAAAAAACAGCAGAGAGATATCTGCAAATGCAAACAAAACCAATATATGCAAGAGCGAAAAGGTTGTAGGTCTTGTCAAAAGGTAGTTGAGTGCTGAAAAATCGGATATGGAAACTATAATAGCGGAAAAAGAGCAGAGGAAGCACTGACATTCCCTGAAAAAGAGAGGAATAACAGTCGGGCTTTTCAACAATAGATAGAATGACAGGGTAATAAATGGCAGGAAATTGAAAAGAACAGAGGGGAATAATTCAGCTCCTCATTGTCAATTGAATCGTTTATTCCGTTAATGATTAGAAAGACTCACCGGTATGGGTGTACTGCACCAGCAATGCTTGTCTGGAATCAATCAGGATGGTGTTTGAAAGTGTATTTCAGGAGGAGCGGAAGAGCCATATGGTCTCTTTATGGAAAAACCACTATCTTTGTAACATGATTTAGTTTTTTGATCCTGTTTGCTTCATGATTGAAATAATTCCGGCGATAGATGTGATTGATGGTAAGTGTGTACGCCTTTCCCAGGGCGATTATGCACAGAAGAAAGTCTATAACGAAAACCCTTTGGAAATAGCCCTGCAATTTGAAGCAGAAGGTATCCGGCGGTTGCATCTGGTCGATCTGGATGGCGCTAAAGCGCAACATATCGTCAATCATGCTGTTCTGGAGCGGATTGCGTCTCATACCCATCTGGTAATTGATTTTGGAGGCGGACTGAAGAGCGACGATGATGTGCGTATCGCTTTCGAAAGCGGTGCCGCGATGGTGACAGGAGGCAGTGTTGCTGTGAAGAAGCCCGGTCTTTTTACTGCATGGATGGAACGTTACGGGGCTGAGAAGATCATCCTGGGAGCTGATGTGCAACATGAACAGATTGCCATTAGCGGCTGGATGGAAAAGACCAACCTCGACTTAATTCCTTTCATAGAGCAATATGTAAACAAAGGAATCCATCATGTGCTCTGTACCGATATTGCCAGGGACGGAATGCTGGAGGGCCCTTCAATAGCTCTTTACCAAAAGATATTGGCACATTTCCCGGCATTGCATCTTATTGCCAGCGGAGGCGTAAGCGGTATGGAAGATATCGATGCATTGTCCGAAGCGGGAGTACCTGCCGTGGTTTTCGGGAAAGCGATTTATGAAGGACGGATTCAACTGAAAGACTTACGAAAATATTTATAATGTTCCCGGTGGAAGGATTTTAATCTGACCTCCGGAATAACTTCTTACAGAATGGAAATAGATTTCAACAAAGGTGGCGGATTGGTTCCCGCCATTATCCAGGACGCTGTTACCCATGCAGTCCTGATGATGGGATATATGAATGAAGAGGCTTACCGGAAGACGTTGGAAACGAAGTTGGTGACGTTTTACAGCCGCAGCCGCCAGAAACTTTGGACAAAAGGGGAAGAAAGCGGCAATTATTTGCATCTTGTGTCGATTGCTTCCGATTGTGACAACGATACATTGCTGGTGAAGGTACATCCGGCCGGACCGGTTTGCCATCTGGGCACAGATACCTGCTGGGCGGAGACCAATAGCGAAGATATCCTCTTCCTGCGTTACCTGCAGGATTTCATTGAGAAACGGAAAGAAGAGATGCCCGAAGGTTCATACACCACTTCGTTGTTCAAAAAGGGAATTAACCGTATGGCACAAAAAGTGGGCGAAGAGGCTGTGGAAACGGTGATCGAAGCAACCAACGGAACGGACGAAGGTCTGATCTATGAAGCTTCGGATATGATTTATCATCTCATAGTCCTGCTGACAGCTAAGGGACACCGCATTGAAGATCTGGCACGCGAGCTGAAAAAACGCCACAAAGAATAATCCAATCTATTCATTTTCATGTTGTATTACAGCACTAATCATAAATCGCCGGAGGCGACATTGCAGGAAGCTGTTGTGAAAGGGCTTGCCCCCGATAGGGGCCTTTACATGCCACAGCAGATCCGCCGGTTGCCCGAATCTTTTTTTCAAACCATAGAGCGGCTTTCGTTTCAGGAAATAGCTTACCGTGTTGCTGATGCTTTCTTTGGCGACGATATGGAAGCCGATACCCTGAAAGATCTTGTCTATGACACGTTGAGTTTTGAAACGCCGGTGGTGGGAGTTGCACCGGATATTTATACCCTGGAGCTGTTTCACGGCCCGACGATGGCCTTTAAGGATGTCGGGGCGCGTTTTATGGCGCGTTTGCTGGGTTATTTTATCAAGAAACAGGGACAGACCGACGTGAATGTATTGGTAGCAACTTCAGGAGATACCGGAAGCGCTGTTGCCAATGGATTTCTCGGTGTGAAAGGCATTCATGTCGATGTGTTGTATCCTAAAGGGCTGGTCAGCGAAATACAGGAAAAACAGTTCACTACGCTGGAGCATAACATCACGGCATTGGAGATTGAAGGAACGTTTGATGATTGCCAACGGTTGGTAAAAACAGCCTTTATGGATGAAGAACTGAACCGAAGACTCAATCTGACTTCAGCCAATTCAATCAATGTAGCCCGTTTCCTGCCACAGGCTTTTTACTATTTCAATGCCTATGCGCAGCTTAAAAAAGTTGGGAAAAGCGACAATGTGGTAGTGAGTGTTCCAAGCGGTAATTTCGGAAATATCACGGCAGGATTGTTTGCAAAACAGATGGGGCTTCCTGTGAAACGGTTTATAGCTGCTAATAACCGCAATGATATTTTCTTGAACTATCTGAATACAGGAAGATATGAGCCGCGTGCTTCTGTCGCTACTATTGCCAATGCGATGGACGTGGGCGATCCGAGTAACTTTGCCCGTATCCTTGATCTGTACAAAGGGTCACATGAAGCGATTTGCAAAGAGATATCCGGATTCCGCTACACGGACGAGTCAATAGCTGAAGGCGTGAAGCGATGCTACGAAACAACGCATTACCTGCTCGATCCCCACGGAGCTTGCGGATATCTTGCGTTAGAAGAGAGCCTGCAACCTGCTGAAACGGGATTATTTCTGGAAACAGCACATCCGGCAAAATTTAAAGATACAATAGAATCGATTCTTCATCAGCAGATTGCAGTTCCAGCACGATTACAGCAGTTTATGCAAAAAGAAAAACAAAGCGTAACGCTTTCAAATCAATATGATGATCTGAAGAATTATCTGGAGAAGCGTTCGTAGCCTTTCCTAATAGGGAGATTCCCCTTAAACAGGCAAAACGATGTGGAAACAAACTGTTTTGATATGTTTTCTTTTGTTGTTTGCCAATACTGTTCCGGCGAGCATTAGGTTGGATTCTTTGCTTCAAATGATATCCAATATGAAATTCTATGCTTTGCCTTCTCTGTCATATCAGCCTGACACGCGTTATGCTGCAGGATTTAGTGGAGGTTACTATTTCCATTTCATTGATCCGGTTCGTATCAGCAGTCTTGAGTTCAGTGCGGTGTTCACACAGCGGGGACAGTTTAATATAACGCTCAATCCCCATCTTTATTGGGGGAAAAGGGGATCATGGTTTCTCTCTTCCAGCTTTAATATTAAGTCATACCCAAATTATTTTGTAGGCATCGGGAATAATCCGAACAAACTCTTTTTGCATCATCCGATTCCCTATACGTCGCGGAGTTTTAGTCTCAACATTCAGCCGCAGCGCTATTTAACGCGGAGGTTGTTGTTCGGGCTTCAGTTCTCATTCCAGCGGGAACGTGCTTTGTTGGCAGATAGTCTGAAAGGAAGGGCTTACAGTGTACAATCGACCGGATGGAGTCCTTATTCCATGATCGGTATCGGAGGAGAGTTAACCTATGATTCGCGCAGTAGCCGTTATTATCCTCTCAGCGGGATTTATTCAAAAGTTTCTTTCCTCTATTGCGATCCCTTGTGGGGAAGTTCGCATCATATTGTGCAACTGGGATATGATTTCCGGCAATATATCTCTCTTTACAAAGAAAATGTGTTAGCCTGGCAGTTCCTGACCGATTCAAGGCTGGGGGATGCTATCCCATTTCAGTTTCTGACTACTATTGGGGGAGAAAATATGCTGAGAGGATTCACACCGGGTGTTTTCAGAGATAATGTCATGGCTGCTACACAGGCGGAATACCGCTTCCCTGTTTACAAAAACTTTAGGGGAGCGCTGTTTGGTGCAACGGGTGACGTGTTTAACAGCAAGACTTTCTCAATTTACCGATTGAAAATTTCCTATGGAGCCGGGATCCGCTTCCGGGTCACGAAAGCCAATGTAAACTTCCGTTTTGATGTAACCCACAACAACTATTACAAGGGGGTACAGTATTACCTCACTACCATTGATGCCTTCTGATTTTTCGGCAAGCCATCGCTATTTTATTCCTCCATCATTTGCCGGAACTTTTTCCAATTGAAATTCCAGGGATCGGTTTTGCGTTTTGGGGCGATATCGCTGTGTCCCACAATGTAGTGGATGGGGTAGCGTTGTTTGATATTTTTGATCAATGTTACCAACGCCTTGTATTGTCGGTTGTCGGGAGGAGTTGAGGGCGTGTTAATCAATTCGATTCCGATAGAAGTTGCGTTCAGATTGACGCGTCTGTTGGCAGGAAGAATACTTTTTCCGGCATGATAGGCTTCGTCGGCTTCAGGGACAAGACGGTAAATATTGCCTTTACGGTCGATCAGGTAATGCGATGCGACATTGTAACGGCGGAATTGTGAGAGTACGCCGGCTACACTGAAGGTATCCTTTCCCACATAATAGGTGGAATGAATTACCACAACGTCAATTTTTCGGTTTGACATGTGACGGAATCCAAAATTAACTCTTGCAGTATAATCAATGATCTTAGGCGATTGCGCGAAAGAAAAAGTAGAATAGAAAAACAGGAAAAGAACGGAAAGATATTTCATGCGGTGATATGTTATTCCACAGTAAGGGTTAGTGAAACTAATATAAAATCATTGGCTTGAGTCCGGTCATGTTGAACCGGATTTACCTTAGTCCAACGGAATGTCGAGCAAAGATAACCGCTTTTTACCACGTACGAAAAATATCGTAACTTTGTGAGCGTTGATGAATCGCAATGCAGAGGTTCTCACGCATTCTCTTTTTATTTTATTATCACTCATCATGGCACAACAACAAGAAGAAGTTTTTAAGAAACTGATTGCACATTGCAAAGAATATGGGTTTGTTTTTCCTTCAAGTGAAATTTATGATGGCTTAGGCGCGGTTTACGATTATGGGCAAAATGGAGTGGAACTCAAAAACAACATCAAACGTTACTGGTGGGACAGCATGGTGCTGCTAAACGAAAATGTGGTAGGCATCGATGCGGCTATTTTTATGCATCCAACCACATGGAAGGCTTCGGGACACGTGGATGCTTTCAACGATCCGCTTATCGACAATAAAGATTCTAAAAAACGTTACCGTGCAGATGTGCTCATCGAAGAGTTGCTGGCTAAATATGACGATAAGATTGAAAAAGAGGTGGAAAAGGCGGCGAAACGCTTTGGCGCGTCTTTTGATGCCGGGTTATTCCGCCAGACCAATCCGCGTGTGCTGGAACATCAGTCTAAACGCGATGAAATTCATACCCGCTTTGTCAAGGCATTAAATGAAAATGATTTGGCAGAGTTGAAACAAATTATTCTCGATTACGAGATTGTATGCCCCATCAGCGGCACCAAAAACTGGACAGATGTACGTCAGTTTAACCTGATGTTTTCCACTGAGATGGGGTCGACGGCAGATGGAGCAATGAAGATTTACCTTCGTCCCGAGACCGCTCAGGGTATTTTTGTGAATTACCTGAATGTGCAAAAGACAGGCCGGATGAAAATTCCTTTTGGAATAGCACAAATCGGGAAGGCATTCCGTAACGAAATTGTGGCACGGCAATTTATTTTCCGTATGCGTGAATTTGAACAGATGGAGATGCAGTTCTTCGTTCGTCCCGGCAGTGAACTCCAATGGTTTAAGCAATGGAAGGAAACCCGCCTGAAATGGCACAAAGCTTTAGGTTTGGGAGATCATAAATATCGTTTCCATGATCATGATAAACTGGCACATTATGCCAATGCAGCCACCGATATTGAATTTGAAATGCCATTTGGGTTTAAGGAAGTGGAAGGAATCCATTCCCGTACAGATTTTGACCTGAGCAGCCACGAGAAATATTCGGGCAAGAGCATCAAATATTTCGATCCGGAATTAAATGAGTCATACACTCCGTTTGTAATAGAGACATCTATCGGTGTCGACCGGATGTTCCTTTCCATTATGGCAGCGGCTTACACGGAAGAAGTACTCGAAGGTGGCGAAACACGTGTTGTGTTGAAATTGCCGTCTGCTTTGGCTCCTGTGAAGCTGGCCGTACTTCCTTTGGTGAAGAAAGATGGGCTACCGGAGAAAGCGCGTGAAATCATGAATAATCTCAAGTTCGAATTCAAGTGCCAGTATGACGAAAAAGATTCCATCGGGAAGCGCTACCGCCGACAGGATGCTATCGGAACGCCTTACTGTGTTACCATCGATCATGAAACACTGACCGATAATGCTGTTACGTTGCGCGACCGCGATACGATGTTGCAGGAACGCATTCCGATTGACAAGCTACCGGAGATTGTAAGCAATAAGGTTTCAATGAAAGAATTGTTTAAGAAGATACAATAAGCCACATAGAGATAAGAACGCCTATCAACATAATATAAAGCAGGGAAGAGATTGAAATCTTTCCTGCTTTTTTATTCAGTTCCCGCTTTCAATTTCGCTAAGTTCCAACCAGCGGGTGCTTTTCTCATCAATCAGGCTGATGATTTCGGCAATACGTTGTGAATGGGAAATGAGGGTAGCAGAGTCAGCGATGCCGCTGTTGATAACATTTTCGAGCGTGGTTTTTTCTGCTTCCAATGTTTCTATCTCGGTTTCGAGGAGTTCGAATTCACGTCGCTCTTTGAAGCTCATCTTACGTTTTGTTTCTGTCCTTGCTTGTTTAACGGGTTTAGAATCTTTACTTTCAGTTTTCTTGTCAACCTGGAGTTGCAGGGATTTCCATTCCCGATAGTCCGTATAATTGCCGGGAAAATTCCGGATCACACCATTGCCTTCGAAGATAAGGAGATGATCGACGACTTTATCCATAAAGAAACGGTCGTGCGAAACAATAATCAGGCAGCCTTTGTAGTCGCGCAGATACGATTCGAGGACATTTAATGTGACAATATCCAAATCATTCGTAGGTTCGTCAAACACCAGGAAATTTGGATTCTGCATCAGGACGGTACAGAGATAAAGCCTGCGTTTCTCTCCTCCGCTGAGTTTATAAACGTAATTATATTGCGTTTCAGGTTCGAAAAGGAAATGCTGCAGAAACTGGGAGGCAGTGAGGCGTCCGGCTTTTCCGAGATCAATCACTTCGGCGATATCCCTGACGACATCAATTACTTTCATCTGCTCGTCAAACTGCATTCCCTCCTGACTGTAATAACCAAACTTAACCGTTTCTCCGACATCGAACAAGCCACAGTCGGGAATAATCTGGCCGAGTAACATTTTAAGGAATGTGCTTTTACCTGTACCGTTGTTGCCGACAATCCCCATTTTTTCATAGCGGGTGAAGGTGTAGCTGAAATCATTGATCAGCAGGAGTTGATCGTAACGTTTTGTGATATGTTGTGCTTCAAAAATTTTATTGCCGATATAAGATGCCTTGTTTTCCAGCCGTACTTCCTTATCATCGCGTTGCTGTTTTGTTTTTTCCTGAAGCTGGTAAAAAGCATCAATACGATATTTAGCTTTTGTAGCACGAGCCTGTGGCTGCCGACGCATCCACTCAAGTTCTTTTCGTAACAGGTTATTAGCCCTGTCTATTTCGGCAGATTGTGCAGAAATACGTTCTTCACGTTTCTCAAGGTAATAACTGAAATTACCTTTATAGCTGTAGATTTGACGTTTGTCAATTTCAAGGATGCGATTGCAAACGCGATCAAGAAAATAACGGTCGTGAGTTACCATAAACAGGCTTAACCGCGATCGGTTTAGATAATCCTCCAGCCATTCGGTCATTTCAGTGTCCAGATGGTTGGTGGGTTCATCCAGGATAAGCAGTTCAGGTTCGGATATTAGCACATTGGCAAGCGCGACACGTTTCAACTGTCCTCCCGAAAGTTCGCCAATTTTTTGGTGAAAGTTGGTGATTTTGAGTTCAGATAAAATTTGTTTGATGCGTTGTTCGTAATCCCACGCCTGTAAATGATCCATCATAGGCAACAACCGCTCCATTTCAGTATGGTTTTCTGCAGCGACAGCTTCTTCATAAGAGGCGATAAGTTGAACGGTTTCGTTATTGGAATTGAAACAGGCCTGTAAAATAGTGAGATCGGGAGCATAATAGGGGGCCTGGCTTAAATATCCGACACGCAGACCTGATTGGAATATAACAGATCCGCTTTCGTAATCTTCATCGCCGTCCACAATAGAAAGTAATGTCGATTTGCCCGATCCGTTTGGCGCAATTAATCCGACTTTTTCGCCTTCTGCAATTGAAAATGAAATCGCATCAAATAACCAAAGATCCCCGAATCGTTTTGTAAGTTGATCAACCTGAAGAAAAGCAGCCATAAAAATGAATCAAAAAGAAGCCAGAGAAAATGAGTAGAATCTCTGGCTTGTAGGTAATCAGAATGAGATTTGCTACTCGTTAACCGTGATGTTTATGATGCGGACATCGTCGTGCGGACGATCGTGAGAGTCAGTCTTTACATCCGCAATGGTATCAATGACATCAAAACCTTCCAGCACTTCACCGAAAACAGTGTAGTTTCCATCTAAAAATGAAGTTCCACCGACTGATTTGTATGCTTCACGTTGTTCTGGAGTGAAACGGAACGGGTCCATTGCATCAACCTTTTTTTGTGTATCTGCGTAAATTTCATCCCGTAATGTATTGAGACCCTCTGTGTCGTTGTTTCTTTGCAAAGCAACAATCTTGTCGCGCATGGTTGAGGCGATTTGTTGAAAAACTTCTTTTTCCTTTGCATAACGGGCAGATTGTTCAAACTGATCCAGTTCATCGTCGGTCATTGTTTGTCCCTGGACAATATAGAACTGCGATCCGGAAGAAGCACGGTTAGGGTTTACTTCATCACCCTGACGGGCAGCTGCCAAAGCGCCACGTTTGTGGAAAAGTTGCGGGAATATGATTTCGGCAGGCAGTGTATAGCCAGGACCACCTGCTCCAAGATGTTTATGGCGGTCGGCATTCTTCGATTCAGGATCGCCGGTTTGAATCATGAAATTTTTGATTACACGATGGAACAACAGATCGTTATAAAATCCGGATTGTGCCAGTTTGATAAAGTTATCACGGTGTAGCGGAGTCTCGTCATACAGCCTGACGAGCATTGATCCCAGCGAAGTTTCAATAGTAACTGTCATAAGATGTTGATTAGTTTGTCTCTAAAATGAAAAGAATGGATAAAAAGCAATTAATTGATGAATAGCTATTTGTTCTGTTCTTATTTTCAAGTAAATTTGCCGTTGCTAACTGTTTCGGGGCCCGGCAAATCAACCTTGGACATGATCGATAAAGGCCATAAGTACGAATTTGTAACTACAGCTTGAAAATTGTCTTCGATCAGCAGCGTTTGAATAGTTCATAATATGATGCTCAAAAGTAAACAAAAAATTCCAAATCTGGCTTTGGTCGTTATTGCTATCATCGTCTATTTGTTTATTTTTGGATATATATTGTTGAATATGACTTATGTGCAAAATGTAGTCCGAAAACAAATTGTATCCGAGCTTTCTGAAACTTTGCATACCCGCGTTGATATCGCTCAACTCTCTTTCCGGCCATTCTCGCATTTCATTTTGAAAGGACTCTATCTTGAGGATCAACAACGGGACACTTTGCTCTATGTGCATCAGGTGAATGTGAGGATTGATTTTTGGAAGTTGTTTGCACGAAAAGTTTCGATTACCGAAGCAGATATGAATCAATTTGATTGTCATTTACGAATTGATTCGACAGGACAATCGAATCTGGCTTTTGTGTTGAAGGCGTTTGCATCTAAAGATACGATCCATGGCCCGATGAAAATTTCGTTTCATGTGAGCCGTTTCAAGCTGGATCATAGTAGATTTCGGTTAACAGATGCACGCAAACACCAGACAGGTAATCATTTTAGCCTGGCAAATATGGATGTGGATAATCTTCACCTTGACATGTCACTTAAAGAATTTTCATCCGATACTCTTGTCGCAACGATCCATTCGTTGGGATTGAAAGAGCGGTCCGGATTTCAGATTAATAACCTTCAAACTGTTGTTGTCGGAAATTCGCATCGTGTCTTTTTCCCTCGTTTTCTTCTGGAAATGCCTAAGAGTGCATTACGGTTGGATAGCGTGTCGTTCAGGTATGGAAAACTATCCAATTTGTCAGACTTTGTGAACAAAGTCAGGTTGAAATGCCGATTGTTGCCGTCAAATGTGATTCTCTCCGATTTGAGTGGTTTTGTCCCGGCATTCAAGGGGTATGATGATGAATACAAATTATCAACCAGATTGGAAGGAACGATTGCAGATATTAAGTGCAACGATTTGAAGATTACGAATAAGAATAATTTCAAATTTGACGGAAATTTTGAGATCAGTGGCCTTCCCAATATAAATGATGCCTTTGTATATGCCAACGTGAAGCAGATGCACCTGAATATGGCACATTTGCAGGATATTATTGCAGACCTGACGAATAAGCCATTTATGTTGCCAGTTCCTGTCATGCGTTTGGGAACGATTTATTTCAGCGGATCGCTGACGGGTTTTTTAAGCGAAATGGTGGCTTACGGGAATGTTTCCACCAGGTTGGGTAATTTGCGTACTGATCTGAAACTTAGCGCGACGAATCAACTGCGTGACTTTAGTTATTCCGGAACATTGAGTATGAATGGTTTCCAGTTAGGAGCTTTCCTGAATAATCCGCAAATAGGTAATGTGACGTTGCGTGCATCGGGAAAAGGAAGTAGTTCTGCTGATAAGCCGATGGTTCTGAAGGCAAATGCAACCGTCTCGTCGTTTGTGTTCAGAAATTATTTGTATAAGAATATATTATTCGATGCATCAGTCAAAAATCGCAAGTTTGATGGAACCGCATCTATTCATGATCCGAATGTGACGTTTAATGTTGCTGGATTAATCGACTGGAATAAAAGCAATCCGATGTATCAGTTTACTGCTTCTTTTGAAAATTTCAAGCCTTATGCGTTGCATTTAACACCAAAATGGAAAAACCTGGCGGTTTCCATGCAATTGCAGGCCAATCTTGAAGGCGATTTATTGGGGCAAGCCAAGGGGGCTCTTGTTATCAATCAATTGTCGCTTGACAACGGACAAGATCGCTTTGTGCTGCCTTTGTTGAAAATTGAGGCACATCCGGCATCCGGGACAACGAATGAAGTGTTGGTTTCTTCAAATCTGATAAACGGGAAAATAGAAGGGCATTACAACCTGAGCAAAATAGGGAATGATTTGAGCTATTTGACATCGTTGTATTTACCGTCGTTATTCTCTAAAGGACAAAAACTTACCTATTATAATGATCTGACCTGGAATTTTACCCTTGATTCTGTTGCAACTGACAGGATAGGTACGATTCTGAACTTGCCCGTACAGCTTCATCGCGGAGGGACCATCCAGGGATCGTTAAACAGCAAAGAGAATCAGTTTAAATTTACACTGGATGTACCTGATGCCACCATTGGGAAAAGTCATTTGACTAATATGCATTTTGTTTGCGACAATCAGAATAAGAAAGGTGAAGTTAATTTTAATGCGATGTTGCTTCAAAGGTCGTCGATTCTGAATGTCTATGCCAATTTTGTGGCGGCAAATGATTCCTTAAGGAGCAGCTTGTCTTGGGATAACAACAAAGAACCGACTTTTGCCGGAGAATTGGTTACACAAACGAACTTTTTACGCAATAACAATCAGTTGACAGGAAAAATATCCATTTTGCCTACACAAATCATGGTCAATGATTCTGTGTGGAATATGTTGCCCTGTGATATAACAACTGATTTTCATACATTCTGGATTAATCATTTTGGGATAGAGCGCCATTTGCAGCATCTTTATCTTTCCGGCGCTGTTTCATCTCAACCTAGTGATAGTTTGAATGTTGATTTGCTGGGTATTCATCTGGAAGATGTTTCGGACCTGATTAAGCTGGAGTCTCCCCGTTTAAATGGATCGGTAAACGGAAAAGTCACTGTGTTTGGTGCTCTGCAACATCCGGTGGCTAATGCAAATCTGGTGATTCATCACTTTGGATTGAATAATGCCGATTGGGGAGATAACTATGTTACAAGCCACTGGGATGGAGTAAACAACATTCTGAACGCTTCGGTGAAGGTTTATAATAAGAATACAAATTCCACCTTGGTAACTATGTCCGGGAATTTCTATCCTTCACTGGATTCATTAGCATTTAACGGAACAACAAATCATCTCTCGATAGATTTCCTGAACCCATATTTATGTACGTTTCTTGCTTCTCCGAAAGGGACTGCAAGCGGGCCTATTTCATTATTTTTGAAAGACAGGCATTTCTGGATTGTTGGCGATCAGTTTGTCAATGGAGGACAGGCTGGTTTAAGCTATCTGAATACTACATATACATTCAATGATACTATTCATTTGAGAAGAGGTTCTATCTTCGCCCACGATCTTGCATTTAAAGATCAGGAAGGGCATGAGGGACATTTGGCTTTGCTTGTGCGAAATACAGATTTGAAAGATTGGCATTATGATGTTAAAGTGCAGGGAAATAATTTATTGGGACTGAACACAACGGAGAATAACAACTCATATTTCTGGGGTAAAGCTTATGCTTCGGGAACTGTGCATGTGTATGATGAGGGAAATACCACGCATATTGATGTTAATGCAACTTCTCAATCCGGAACTAACATGGTCTTTTCAGTAGATAATTCCCAGTCATCCATTTCGAATACCTTTATTACCTATGTCACCAAGAGTGATTATCATGGAAAGGAACAGAAGAAAGAGACTCCAAAACAGTTAAAGCCAACCGATACACAGACAATTATAAATACCACATTTAATATAACTCCTGAAGCGCACGTTGAGTTGCTAATCGATCGAAGAGCGGGCGACAGAATCAATGCAATAGGGTCAGGCTTGATAAATGTGTGGTATAATACAACTTCATCTGATCTTCAAATGTTTGGAAATTATACTGTTAATAGTGGAAATTATTTATTTACTTTTCAGAATGCATTATTCAGAGATTTCAAAATCGACAATGGGAGCAAAATCCGATGGGATGGCTCTGCGATGAATCCAACCATTGATATTAACGCGACGTATCAGGTGAATGCATCGCTAGCCGATTTAATGGATGCAGATTTATTGAAAACAACCAATCGAACCAGTGTTCTGGTTAATTGTTTACTGAATCTTACCGGAAATTTGCTGCATCCTGATATTAAGTTTGATATTGAACTTCCCAATGCCCGTGATGAACTGAAACGTGAAGTCAAAAACATTATCAACACGGATGAGATGATGAATCGTCAAATTATATATTTATTGGCATTTGGGCGTTTCTATACGCCTGATTATATGCGGACATCCACCAATTCACTGGGACAAAATGAGCTTTTATCAGTTGCCACTTCAACGCTTTCGAGCCAATTGAACAACTGGCTTTCACAGGCAGTTAAAGGCTTAAATCTTGGACTGAACTGGAACCGGTCAGGACTTGGAAGCTTGCAGGGAAATGATTACGAAGCTGCCATTCAGTATCAAAACAATCGTTGGATTATCAATGGTAATTTAGGCTACAGGGACGATAATTTTTCTGCAACTAAATTTATTGGCGATCTGGATATTCAGTATTTATTTTCCCAGAACGGCAAATGGAGTGTTAGAGCATACAATCATACCAACGATTACAAGGAACTGAATCCATCGCTATACACGCAAGGAATCGGCTTAACATACACGGAAAATTTCAGTTCATTTGACGAATTGTTTGTCGACTATTGGGAGACATTTAAAAAGCTATTTGATAGAAAAATAAATTCAAAATGAGATGGAATAAGCATGTAAATTATTTATATCCAGCAATATAAAATATGAATATGTAAATTCCACCCGTTCCTAAAATAAAATTATTGTCGTATGAAACATGCTAATTTTGCCCATACACACGTTTATAGAGAAAGTAATGTTTCTCTCTTTAGTTATGCACGAATGAAAACCACTTTGTTAAGAAGTTTTCTAATGGTCAGTTTGATAAGTGTAGCAACTTCCATAGTTGCAAAACCCCCAACATTGAAGCAACTTTTTATGTCAATGCCTGGTTCTGTTCTTGCGCTTGATTCAGCCCGCAGAAGTGATCTAATGGCTTATTATTTTGATAAAAAAGTGGATTCCGTTTCTAATGGAATGAACGGATATATCCATATCCGGCTATGGGATGAAAATGCACATCATCTTATTCTTCAGACATCGCGAAGGGGAACTCTTGAGTTGCAGGTGTTTGATAAGGGAAACCCTGAATTTATAGCGATTAGCAAAACGGTGTGTGCTCCAGCTTGTCTGTCTCGTCTTTCTTTTTACACATTAAATTGGGACCTACTTTCTATTCCATCTCCTGATATTCACGCATCCGACTTTTTAAAAACCACTTTATCTGCTTATGATTCCACACAAGCCATGGTATGGATGACTCCAATGTTTGTGCGTTATTCTTTTGATGCATCCCGAGCCTCTATTATAGCGACATGTGACCAAAAAGATTTTCTGGGAAAATCAGACTGGAAAGGGTTGCAACCTGACATGAAAACTTCTGAGCTTCGTTTCATATTCCATCAGGGTGAGTGGAAACCTGCATCTAAATAGTTCTACAGGCTAACCAATAATTACTTTATAAACTTTTTGAAACCAGCATTTTGTACAACTCATGTGTGATAATATAACATGCAAGTTTCATATATCCTTAATAAATTATTATCGTATGAAAGGCAAACTCTTTTTTCTTGTTATTCTGGCATTATCCCCAATTGTTATGATGGCACAGAGCCGTCAGGCTGATTATGAAGCATATATCAGACAATATCGTAAGTTGGCATTAATCGAACAACAAAAGTATGGTATTCCGGCAAGTATAACAATGGCCCAGGGTTTGCTTGAATCAAGAGCTGGAAAAAGTGTTTTGGCGACTACAGCTAACAATCATTTTGGTATAAAATGCAGTGATTGGACTGGTCCGCATGTATATCAGGATGACGATGTGAAACACGAGTGTTTCCGAAAATATCCATCGGTTTATGCTTCTTACGAGGATCATTCAAAATTTTTGCTGACGCGGAGCCGTTATTCCTCTTTGTTCCTATTACCTGAAACGGATTATAAGGGGTGGGCAGAAGGGTTGCAAAATGCGGGTTATGCAACAAGCCGAACTTATGCTGCAAACCTGATTCAGATAATCCAGCTTTATAATTTAGATCAGTTGGATAAAGAAGGGGTTCATATGCAGTTAGCTTCTCGTCATCATCCTATTGATAATAAGACGATTGATGAGGCATTAGCTGATTCTAGTTCGGTGTTTAGCAGCCATTTTGGCGTTATTGAAGCTCCATTTACGCATAAGGTTTATAAAAATAATGGCATTAAATATGTAATATCTGCGCCTGGAGATACTTATCATTCTATCGCAAAAGAGTTTAACTTGTTGACTTGTATTTTGCGCTATAGAAATGAAGTGGATAAAAACTATGCATTGCAACCGGGAGAAGTTGTTTATCTGGGTGGAAAAAAGAATCATGCTTCTCTTTCAGTGCCGGCAACGCATCAGATATTACCTGGAGAATCAATGTATTCAATTTCTCAGTATTATGGGATTAAGATTAAAAAGCTCTATGCCATGAATGATATTCCTTATGGTACGCCAGCTCAAACAGGTCGTGTGTTACGACTTCGTTAATGAAATATTAATATGTCAGTTCCTCTTGCCGAACGAATGCGGCCCCATTCGCTCGATGAATATGTTGGGCAAAAGCATCTTGTAGGTAAAGATGGCGTGATTCGACAAATGATTGAGTCGGGCCATCTTGCCTCTTTCATTTTATGGGGACCGCCCGGAGTTGGAAAAACAACCCTGGCGCGTCTTATTTCTACTCAACTCAGGAGGCCTTTCTATGCTTTAAGCGCAATCAATTCAGGAGTAAAAGATGTCCGTGAAGTGATTGATCGTGCGAAAAAATCGCAATTTTTTAATCAACCGGGTAGCATATTATTTATTGATGAGATTCATCGTTTCAGCAAGTCACAACAGGATGCATTGCTGGGTGCTGTCGAAGACGGAACATTTACGTTGATTGGGGCAACAACAGAAAATCCTTCTTTTGAAGTAATCACACCATTGCTGTCCCGTTGTCAGGTTTTTGTGTTAAATCCTTTACAACAGGAAGATTTACAACTTTTGCTTGACCGGGCACTTGCAGAAGATATAGAGCTAAAACAACATGATATTCATGTTGTTGAAACTGACGCATTATTCCGTTTTTCAGGAGGAGATGCACGCAAGTTGCTGAATATTATTGATATGGCCTTGAATTACAACGAAGGCAATACGATAGAAATTACGAATGAACTTGTAACACAACTTTTATTGCAACACGCTGTAGCTTACGATAAAATGGGAGAAATGCACTATGATATCATTTCTGCTTTTATCAAATCGGTAAGAGGGAGCGATCCTGATGCAGCAGTGTATTGGCTGGCCCGGATGGTTGCCGGCGGTGAAGATCCGAAATTTATTGCACGCCGGTTGGTGATTTTAGCCGCTGAAGATGTAGGATTGGCAAATCCTAATGCTTTGTTGCTTGCCAATGCATGTTTTGACGCTATTTCTAAAATAGGTTGGCCCGAAAGTCGGATTATTCTTTCGGAAGCGACCATTTATCTGGCTCTTTCTCCTAAGAGTAATTCAGCTTATTTAGCTATTGACAAGGCTTTACAAATCGTTGATGAGACTGGTGATCTTCCGGTACCACTGCATTTACGCAATGCTCCGACTCAATTGATGAAACAGCTTCATTATGGAGCTGATTATGTCTATCCACATGATCTTCCCGGCCATTTTACACAACAACCTTATCTTCCAGACAACCTCTCTTCAAAAAGGATTTGGGAAGCGGCGGATAATGCTGCGGAACAAAAACAGTTAGCCTATTTGAAGCAATTGTGGAAAAATCGCTATTAAATCTTTTTTCTTGAAATTTTTGACTCTCTATATTGAAAAAATGTTGTTACTTTGTTTTATTGTTCTCTGAAGGAAGGAGAGTTTTTAAGCGCTTCATTTTCATGGAATAACTTAAAGAATTTGATTTTTACAAATTTATTGATTAAATAATTATGTGTGGCATCGTAGGTTATGTGGGAACAAAGGCCGCGGCTGGTGTCCTTGTGGAAGGATTGGAAAAATTGGAATATCGTGGTTATGATTCTGCCGGAATTGCGGTAATGGAGGATCATAAAATTAACGTTGTGAAAGCCAAGGGTCGGCTCAAAAATCTGGAACAGAAAATGGAACACCACGGTACTCCATTTGGCAGCATTGGCATTGGACATACTCGCTGGGCAACTCATGGCGAACCGTCGGATGTAAATTCACATCCACATGGAAATGAACGTGTAACGATTGTTCATAATGGTATCATTGAAAATTATGTGCAGTTGAAAGAGAAAATGATTGCCAAAGGATATGAGTTTTTGTCTGAAACTGACACGGAAGTGATTGCTGTGTTGTTGGATTATTATTACGATGGAAATCCTGTGGAAACGATTATCCGTGTTATTGATAACCTGAAAGGCTCATATGCCTTAGGGATTATGTTTGTTGATACTCCGGATACTTTATATGCTGTACGGAAAGATAGCCCTTTAATTGTTGGTGTTGGTGAAGATGAGAACTTTATTGCTTCCGACATTCCGGCAATCCTTAAATATACGCGAAGTTATTATTTGCTGGAAGAAAATGAAATTGCTGTTTTGCAGCGTAATCATGTAACTATTGTTGATCATGATAATGAACCTGTTGTTAAAGAGCTTTTCACTGCAACCTGGGATATTGAGGCAGCCGAAAAAGGAGGTTATCCTCATTTTATGCTGAAAGAGATTCATGAACAACCTAAAGCATTGGTCAATACGCTTTCTCCACGTATGGTTGACGGAATACCTGATTTTGGGATTAAGGCGTTGTCTGATGATATTCTGAAAAGTTTTAAACGCATTTATATTGTGGCATGCGGAACGGCCATGCATGCAGGTATGGTTGGGAAAGCTGCAATTGAACATTTGGTTCGGATACCTGTTGAAGTAGATGTTGCGTCTGAATTTCGGTATCGTAATCCGATTTTATCCAAGGAAGACGATCTGGTGATTATCATTTCTCAATCCGGCGAAACTGCTGATACATTGGCTGCGTTGCGTTTGGCAAAAGATCAGGGAGTACATACGCTGGCTATCGTCAATGTGGTGGGATCATCTATTGCCCGGGAGGCTAACAGTGTTTTATACACGTGGGCAGGTCCTGAAATTGCTGTAGCAAGTACTAAAGCATATTCGGTACAGGTTGCTATGATGTATCTTTTTGCTATTCAGTTGGCTCATGTCAAAGAGATGATTAGTGTTGATCAGACAAAGATTTTATGCGCTGAACTTATGGAAATTCCCCAGTTAGTTGAACGCGTTTTAGAAACTGCTGATAATTGTCAGTTTTATGCCAGCAAGTTTCAGAATGCACACGACATTTTTTTTATTGGCCGTGGACTCGATTATGCGTTATCTCTTGAAGGCTCGTTGAAACTTAAGGAAATTTCTTATATCCATAGTGATGCTCATCCGGCAGGCGAGTTGAAGCATGGCACCATTTCGTTAATTACCGAAGAAATGCCGGTTATTGCTGTGGCTACCCAGACTGCCTTGATGGAAAAAATGGTGAGCAATATTAAAGAAGTAATTACTCGTGGTGCGAAGGTGCTTTTGCTCTGTAAAACTGGACAAGATGAAATGGATCAATTGACAGATTATGTTATCGAATTACCAAAATGTAATGATTTCTTTACGCCTCTTTTGGCGGTAGTCCCCTTACAGCTGTTTGCCTATTACACAGCAGTCCTGAGAGGTTGCGATGTGGATAAGCCAAGAAATTTGGCAAAGTCTGTTACTGTCGAATAAAATCTTTTACTCGTTGTTGCCGTTTTGCTTGCCAGCGGCAGCAATGGGTTCTAAATTTAATTCTTTTGCTTTCTCAATCATAAAGTGTAAGGCTTCCTCATGCTCATTAGGAATAATTCCTTCCAGAATAGCTTCTTTGATGGCATTTTTGAGCCAACCGACTTCACGACATTCTCTCAGACCAAAAAGCTTCATGATTTCTGTTCCGTCAACTGGAGGTTGCCAGTTCCGCAGCCTGTCTTTGGCTTCTATATCAATAAGTTTCTGCCGAACAATCTGAAAATTCTCAAGATGACGTTTTACACGTGCTTGGTTTTTAGAGGTAATGTCAGCTTCGCACAACGTCATAAGCGATTCAATATCGTCCCCGGCATCAAATAATAATCTTCGTATTGCAGAATCTGTTACTCCTTCTTCACTTAATACAATCGGGCGCATGTGTAGGGAAACCATTTTCTGGACAAACTTCATTTTATCGTTCATGGGGAGTTTTAATCTCTTGAAAATAGTCGGAATCATTTTTTCTCCGATGAAATTATGATTGTGGAATGTCCATCCGGAATGGTCGTCCCATCGTTTTGTCACCGGTTTAGCGATATCGTGTAATAAAGCAGCCCAACGTAACCAAAGATTATCTGTATGTTTCCCCACTTTATCAAGAACCGCCAGGGTATGGATGAAATTGTCTTTATGGCCTTTCCCTTCTTTGGTGTCAACTCCTTTAAGTGCTATTAATTCAGGGAAAATAATCGATAACAGGCCACTGTCATCGAGTAATTTAAATCCAATCGAGGGATGATTTGCTGCCATAATTTTGTTCAACTCATCGGCAATTCGTTCGGCTGATACGATATTTACGCGTTCGCAATTTTTTTTGATAGATGCAAAAGTATTGGACTCAATCTGAAATTCCAATTGTGTGGCAAACCGAATGGCGCGTAACATACGTAAAGGATCATCGCTGAATGTAATATCCGGATCAAGGGGTGTCCGGATAATTTTTTGATTCAGATCGTCAATTCCATGGAATGGATCTAACAGTTCTCCTTTGGTTTTCGACGAAAGGGATATGGCCAGTGTGTTAATTGTGAAATCTCTGCGTTTTTGATCGTCATCTAATGTTCCATCTTCCACGATTGGTTTTCGGGAATTTTTGTTGTAGGATTCACGTCGTGCACCGACAAATTCTATTTCCAGACTACCTGCTTTTAGCTGAGCTGTCCCAAATGTTTTGAAAACGCTAAGGGTAGAGTGCCGTTTCCATTTCAAGGCCACTTTCTGAGCCAAAGCAATGCCGCTTCCAACCACCATAATGTCAATATCCTTGGAAGATCGGTGTAATAATTTATCGCGGACATAACCTCCAATGACATAGCAGTCACATTGTATTTCATCAGCAGCCTCCGATATAATTTTGAAAATAGGATGTTGTATAAAATCTTGCATATTGTTGAATCAAAGAATATTCATTCAATAGAATAACTGAATGTTTGTTATCGGAATATGATGTCTGTAATCACTTCGCTTTCAAGGTAGAGATTGATTTTTATTATCAATTCATGACGAGACATCATTAAATTATGACGTAAAAGTGATGACGACAAAGTTACATAGAGCTTCTTATGCTTTATTTCAAGATGTGTAGTGTAATTGGCAACACCATTGCCCATGATTTCTCCCCACGAATTTATCAATCGTGTTTCGAGGAGTTTGCTGTTGAGTTTATGCTGTTCCTCCAGAAAGAGACGAATAGCTTCTCCCAATGTTTGTGCATTTTGGCGTTTCATGTTGTAATGTATCCCTGACGAACAGAATTGCACGCTCGTCAAATGCTGATATTATTCCCAATTGACATTGTCTTGGAATGAACTTGATTTTTGATATTTCAGGCCCTCCAGCAATGAGGATTTGACTGCAATTCTTACCATGTATGATGTATAATAACCCACTGGTACCAGTTGTGCTGACATTGACCAACAGTGCAGGTCGCGCGTAATCCCAATGTTGATTTGGGTGAATTGTTTATTTGCAAAACTATATGATGCCGACCAATTTATGTTCCATTTGGGAGTGGGCGATATGGTTCCGTTTAAGCTTAAGTTTTGTGTCCATTGCATGCCATACTCCATTGTATGATAATTAAAAATGCTTGATTGCCCATAGAGCAATGAGTAATTGAACGATAAACTCCAATGGAATTGTGGTTTTTCGTATCCATCAGCATCAACTTCGCTACTTGATGGTTTTGTTTGTTTTTTTACCGTGTCTTGTTGTGCGTTATATAGTGACGGAATGTCCGTGTTGTTCATTAATGTAGTTTGTTGCGATGGTTGTTCCTGGTTTGTGTTTTCTTTGTTTCCACTACTGTTGTGCTTGAATGTTTGATCGCTTATTGTAAAGCTTTGAGAGAAATTAGTTCCCATAAATCGTGGAAATTTACCATGTGCCCAGCGAAGCTGATTGATATGTACCGGATTTTTATTGGCGTCTAATCCATATAAATAGGGGTCAAAGGTTCCACTTAAGTTTAATGTGTAAGATTTTGAAAAAGGAAGTTTTAGCCGCAAGTTAGCATTAATCAGTGACCACCGCAATGAATCGGTTGCCAGATTATAACTTCCACTCCAACTGAAATTATCGATCAGACTGACTACTTTATACACTGGTTGATCTGTGGTATCTGATTTCTCCTTTACTTTCATTTCCACGTTATTGCTAAATGAATAGCCAATAGCTCCTGATTTCCCGGCAGCTGGATATCCATAAATTCCTCCCTCAAAAGGAGAATACAGAACGGTTTCTTTATCCATCCGCTGAGGATCCTGACTGTCTTGTACATATTTATCATATGTTTTATACGAACCCCAAATCGGGTTACTAAAGTCAGGGTTGTATGTAAAACTGATAGAAGGCTTAAATACGTGGCGAATCCGATCTATTTTGTCTCCGAAAATCTTTCGATTCGGGATGAAAAATCCATAGATCGTTGTATTTGCTGTAACACTTGCGTTAAAATTATAAGAACGATAAAAACCTGAAGTGGTGTCCCTTATGACTGATTGTGTATTACTGTTCCAGCGTTGTTGAACAGATTTAAAATACCATCGCTCTTCGTAATTTACTGCAGGTGTTATGCTTATATATTTGAATAAATTAAATGTGGCCGAAACGGGTATTTGATGATCAAATCCGTTTTGCCAGTCACGGGAGAAAGAGGAGTGTAGTAGCTTATTTTCTTTTGTCTGAATGCTGTTGGCAAATGATCCTGAATAAGACATTACGATTTTGTCGTACCATTTCTCCGGGCCAACGGTATTTGCACGTTTGAAGGGATGAATCTGACTCATGGTAACCGTCAGGTTTGGCAATTGCATGTTGATCGTTGAGTCGGCGGTACGTTGCGTGATATTGGCATTTGCAGATAAAGTAAACGGGCTGTTGGGAAACCGTTGTGAAAAGTTGATGCTGGAGCTTTTGGTATTCTGGGACATCAATGTAGGATCGTATACATTGTTGATATTGCTACGATTGTAGCCACTTGTCGAAAAGTTTACACTCCCGGATAATGTAGAATAAAGAGATGCTTTTGAGTCCTGACTGTGTGTCCATTGGATGCTCATATTGGTTGATTTGCCATAGTCTGGCATTCCTTTTTCACTGGTTATGTCCTGCCGATAGCTGAAATTCAGACTACCTCTGTATTTATACCGTTTTACATAAGTGCTGATTGCATTTACAGCCCAGGTCCCTTTTGTGTAAATTTCGCCTGTAAGAGCCAAGTCCATATAATCATTAAGCGCAAAGTAATACCCTCCGTTGTGCAGATAAAAGCCCCTTGTAAAATCATCTCCATAAGAAGGAACAATAATCCCGGAAGAATATTTACTCGTAAATGGGAAATAGCCAAATGGTAATGCCAAAGGTAATGGGACGTCCTCGATCACCAAATACGCCGGACCGGAAACAATATATTTTTGTGGCTTTACTTTGGCTCTGGTTAACTGAATATAGTAATCGGGGTGGTCTGTATGATCGCATGTCGTGTATTGCATATTCGACATATAAAACGTTTTATCACTGGTTAGCTTGGTTAGATCGCTGACGATGTAACCTTCACCTTGTTGCGTCACCGTGTGATGGATGAATCCCCGTTTGGTTTTAAAATTGTAAGTTAATTCTTTAGCATCAAACTGATTGCTTTCATCTTTGAAGGAAGGTTCGCCAACGAGCTGCCCCGTCGAATCTTTTGTCCCCATGGCATATACCAAACTGCTATCCATTTTCATCCGGATGTAATTGGCTTTCAGCTCCATTTTTTGATATTGAATGTCACCGTTCCCATACATCATCCCGGTACCATCTCCATAAAAGACAATAGAATCATTAGCCTGATAAACAATTTTATCGGTAAGTTGACTTTTGTTTTGTGTCCCTTTGGATTTTACAGTAGTAGTATCCTGGACATTTTTCGTGGTCAGTGTATCTTTTGCAGCGTGCTTTGTTTTCTGTGCATAAGCAGGAAGTGCCACTCCGGAAAGAACCATTACCCAAATTAGAGCGTACAGGAATTTGATTGTAAACGTATTATTTCTACGCATGCCACGAGAATAGAGAAGCAATTGATCGTGCAAAGATAATACTTTTTGGCGGTGCACTCAAAACACGCTTTGTTACAATGCATTTGCAAATAAATTATTATAGGATTTTATGTTTAAATGGTATAATCCTCTTGTGTCATGACAATAAAAAAGGATGAATTCAATGTTTCCCTGAATTCATCCTGTAACTGTTTGTATTAAAGAGTGTTATTTATGTGCAGGCTCTAATCCGAACGTGAATCCTTTTTTTACTTTTTCAATTAATTCCGGCAGAATGTCTTCGTATTCTCCAATAATACCAAAATCAGCAAAATGGAACACAGATGATTTTGCATTGTGGTCAATTGCTACGATTTTTTCGGCTTCTTTCATTCCGGCAATATGTTGAATGGCACCAGAAATTCCGACAGCAACATAAACTTTTGGACGGACAGTTTTCCCTGTTTGGCCGATTTGTCGGGCATATTCTGAAAATCCTTCGTCCACAACAACACGACTGCATGCCCATTCTGCTTTTATGCCTTTCTCTTTCAGCGCGTCAACCAATTGTTTGATCAATCCCAGATTGTCGCCAACAGCTCCTCGTCCTCCAGCTACAATAATATCTGCATCAAATAAGTTTTGCAAACCACCCTCCCCACGGACGGTTTGTAAAATTTCAACACGGAATTCATCTGGTGTAAGATTGGGTTTGAATGTAGATAATTTGCCGGTTTGATCTTCATTTCTTGCAGGTACTTCGAATGTTCCCGGACGTGCTGTGGAAATTTGAGGATAGACAAATCCAAGGATGGTTGCCAGTTTGCTTTCTCCATATGTTGGCCGGCGGGAGTGAAGTATAGGTTTGTTGATCACTTTGTTTTTCCGATTGACATACTCTCCAATCTCCAGTCCTGTACAATCTGCTGTAACGCCGCTGCCTGTTTTTACTCCAATACGGGGAGCAAGTTCACGTCCTGATGTTGTGGCTGCAAATAGTGCAATTTCGGGATTTCTGTCTTTTATAATTTGTGCAATAATGGATGAAAAAGGGAGTACCAAATACTCTTCCAGCTTGTCGTCTTCTACAAGGATAACTTCGTCGCAACCATGTTCGAAAAGCGTTTTAGATAATTCCCTGACATTCTTACCAATCAATATAGTCATGATTTTCGTGTCATTTCCCAGTTGATTGGCTAGTTTTCGCGCTGGAGTGAGCAATTCGAGGGATGGTCTGGCTATTTTCCCATTGGTAATTTCAGCCCAGGTTAATATTCCTTTTGCTCCGTTTCTGTTGTCTTGAATTGGAAAATCAGGGGTTTCTGCGGCTTTTGCTTCACTTGTTTCTTTTTTTGTAAGGGCATGAGTTCCTTTCTTGAAGTTATCAATCATGTTGTCAACAAGTTCACTTTCATTACGTCCTTCGGACATGATAACAGGCGGTCGTTCGCTGACAATATTTTCAACATGCGCCACAATAGTCGGTGATCCGCTTAATCCTATTTTTTCTGTTCCAAGGCCGATATCGTCAATTCCGAACACTGTAATTTTAGCGTTTCGTGCTTTTATTGCTCCTGAAAGAGAAGGTTTGCGTGGCGGAATCCCTGTTGGTGTTAGTGAAATAGTACAAGGCATAGGGAGTTTCATCATTTGGTATCCTCCCTCAATAATCCGTTTTGCAATGATATTGCCTTCTCCGTCTGCTTTTATCCGTTCAACAAATGTGGCTTGGGGAATTCCGATGTTTTCAGCTACCTGAGAAGGGACATGAGCAGTGTCTCCATCACTTGTTTGTCTTCCGGCAAGAATAATAAATGGTTCTTTTGCATCTTTGGTATATCCCAAATGTTTGAGCATGGTTGCAATTGCCAAGCCGGTTGCATATGTATCGCTACCTCCTAATTTTCTATCAGACAAAAGATATGCTTCATCATACCCCATTGAAATAGCTTTTCGTAGAGATGGTTCAAATGACTGAGGCCCCATGGAGCATACAATCAATTTTGCATCGGGATATTGTTTCTTGAGTTGTAATCCGGCTTCAAGTCCAAACTGGCAATCGATATTAATAATCGATTTTGCTTTGGTGCGGTCCATTAATCCGTCTTCTCCCATTTTCATTTCTGAAGGAAGCGGAACTTGTTTTATTAAACTTATGATTGTCAGAGCCATTGTTGTGTTGTTTATTACATATTTTGAAAATCAGGGCCGTTGCCACCATTAGGAACTGACCACGTAATGCCATCACCGGGAGTTTTTATATCACATGTTTTGCAATGCAGGCAATTTTCGGCATGAATTCTTATTTCCTGATGCCCAGCTTTGTCTGTGTGAAGTTCATATACTTCTGCCGAGCAGAAATGCTGGCATGGCGCACCGTATTGCTTTATATTGATTTCCTGAAATGACTCCGGATTATTAATCTTAACATGAGGTACTTGCAACTCATCATGAAATACTCCCGTATAGTACACATCTGTCACTTTGTCGAATGTCAAGATTTTGTCAAAGTCAAACTGCTTTTTGAATCGTTCCTGAAAGGTTTTTCCGGAAAATTCATTCAGTTTTTTTGTCATTGTACTATCGGGATGTGTTTTCAGTTTCCCAACGAATCCTGATCCACCCGTAATTAATTGTGTGGCAAAATGAAAACCGCCACAAATTAGGCCTTTGGAAAAACCTTGCCGAAAATTACGAACTGGATATAATTCTTTGTAAATTAAACTGTTTTGAATCAGAGATTCATATTGAAACAGTGTTACTTCTGAAAAATCATTTTTGATTAAAGCTTCAGTAGCTGTTTTTGCCGCCATCATTCCAGATGTAATCGCTAAATGAACTCCTTTCAAGGCAGGCATTGCTAAAAAGCCAGCACTATCGCCTACGATGAGTGCATGATCGGTGTAAAGTTTTGGAATTGAATAATACCCTCCTTCGGGCAATGTTTTAGCTCCGTATTCTACTAATTTCCCACCTTTCAAAAATTTTGCTACAAACGGATTTGTTTTCCATATCTGGAATGCATGGTGTACGTCGAATGTCGGATCTTGATAGTCAAGTCCAACCACCAATCCGACTGCAACTTTATTGTCTTTCAACCCATAAATGAATCCTCCTCCAAACTCATGCATATTGAGTGGATAACCCATTGTATGATAGACTTCTCCTGGTTTTATGTTCCCTTCAGGGACACTCCAGAGCTCTTTGCATCCTAAAGAATAGATCTGACCATTTTTCCCTTTGTCCAAATCAAACTTTTGAATTAATTGTTTTGCCAGGCTTCCTCGTGTTCCTTCAGCAAAAATGATCAGTTTGGCTTCTATTTGTGTGCCGGGCTGAAAATTTTCCATAGGCGTTCCATGGTGATCAACGCCTGTGTCTATGGTTTTTGCTCCAGCTACTTGCCCGTTTTGATATAAAATTTCGCTGACAGAAAAACCTGGATAAATCTCAACTCCCTTTTCTTCGGCCTTTTTTGCTAAATAACGGCAAAGTTGCCCCAATGAAACTGTATAATTGCCTTTGTTGTTCATGAATGGCACGTGAACGGGCATTTTTATGGTACTGTTTTTATTCAACCAAACAGTTGCATCATGAGTTACTTTTGCGTTGAATGGAATTTCTTCAAAATCAACGCTGGGCAATAAATCTCTGAATACATCGGTTTTGATGACAGCTCCGGATAAAATATGGCTTCCGATGGAATTTCCCTTTTCAATCAACAGAATTCGTTTTTTGATGCCCTTTTGTTGTAGAAGATCGGCTAAATGAATGGAAGTTGCCAGTCCGGAAGGGCCACCTCCAATAATAAGAACATCCGTATTTACAATATCAATAGGATTCATTTTGTTTGGTTTTTATTTTGATGGAGAAAATATAGCTAAATTAAATATTATGGAGTGTGTGTATTAATATGTGTTTATTGAATGGTTTGAGTTGCTTGTAACGAACAAATATAACATGAGGTTTTGTCAAGCATGATGAACAATAATATTGAAAAAATGCAATGTTGACTTTGCAAAAACCGCGCAAAATTAAATATTTTATTCTTGAATTGTTCTTCTGTCGATATGTTCAAAAATATGTTATAGAACACATTTTTGCAATGAGGATTGATTTGTAAGAGGTTGACTGCGTAAAAAGTGAATTATTATTCTTGTTTTTTTGCACAAATAAAAAAATAATGAGCAGAAAATCATTTTTCCACTCATGCTCAGGTATATTTTATGGTTTAAATTTGATGGAATGGTGAGTTGTTTTGTTTACTACAACGTTACCTGAGATAGATCACTTCAGGTATAATAATATGTTTGGCTAAATTAATTTAATTAATATGTATGTGTGTTTGGCTGAAAAATGCTTTAGTCTGCTATTTTTCCACTAAGTTCAGGATTAGCCTCAAAAATCTTATCCAAAATTTTAGTTCCAAGTGCTTCCTTTTCTTGCATGTGTCGTCTGATGGCTAAAACGGATTCATTGGTTTGCATTGTTCCTCGTACGTTTTCGAAGTCCTTCTCTTTATCATCTTCATCTCCGTCAGTTCCAAAACCAATTTTTTTACTTAACACAAACTCTTTTTTCGCATCTTCATATAGCCATTTGTCAATGTTTAAAACGGCGGACAACCATTTATTGACAACATCTATAACATCCTGGGGCATGTATTTCCCCGGGTGCTTTCCCGTCCAACGGGTTAGCATGTCAGAAGCCCAAGTCCATTCATATTGATAATAATTGAGATGAATTTTCCGAAAGGTTTGATGAATAGTTTCCAGTGTGATTTCGGGGTCGTTTTCAATCTGATCTAAGAGTGTATTCAAAGGCTGAATCGGACAAATCATTCCTGCAATATCCACCCATTTGCCGCTTCCCTCGGGCTCTGTTGCAGCTAAACAACTTTGAATTTCCTGAGGTGTAAGGGGCATATCGCTTTTCTCCAGCTGTGTAATCAAGGAGTTCCCTAAAAATTTCCAGATTGCGTTTTCATAAAGACGAATACCACGTGATAAAATCCGCGCTTCAATCACAACCCCCTGATGCTTATACAACGCGCACGTTTCATCTTTTTCACGAAGCTCAAGTAGTAAATCTCTTCCCCGTACCATACGTTCAACTGTGTATGGACTCAACAGGTTATAATTAATGCAATCCAAATGATCTTTTCCTCTTCGCATATCGCGGTGGGGCCATTTTTGGGAGTCACGAATGGTACCAATACTTCTTAAATTGATCGCCGGTGACAGGTATGACTCGTCTTTGTGTTCAATCAAATAGGAAAATGGTAAATCAGAAGTATCGCAATGAGAATAGTGACGTCCCGAAATAAACGTAAATGCTCCAACTTTTGCCGGCCAGAGAATATATGAATCGCTCCCGGTTTTACTGCCTCTTTCCACTAATCCCTGATGTATAGGGCCGAGCTTATAGAGGTGATTACTTTGATTTGATCCACTGCCCGCATTTAGAAAAGAAAACATGCCGGCGATTAATAATGTTGATTTATGATGAGTCACAGTAAAGGGGCCAGCAAAAATAGAGCAGGCTTCTCCGTGAAGCCCCTGACAATTGGAAAAGAAAAGCGATTGATCTGCTGAATAATGTTTATCGAAAATGCATCCCTGTCCTACAAAACTGTTTGATATCAAGGTGGCATTGTTGACTTTAGTTCCGGCGCATATAATGAAATTCTGCAAATGACATCCGTCCCCAATGAAAACTGGATCATCTTCAGCACTATTGACACTCCCGTTCCGCATCAAACGGACTCCTTCGATGTGGGCTGCTTCTCCGATTTTAACATTAATAATCGTATCACACCGCAATAGTTTAGCTCCGGAGGCAACAACACCGTGTGAACTTCTCACATTATTGCTGTATTGTGTGATGAGATTTTCTAAAACAGCGATCAACTGCGGACGGTGTCGGTACAAAGCAAAAATATAGGCAATTTGTGCTGATAAGCGATCATACATCATTACGCTACGGGCACCTGATTCACTTATGGCTTCTACCGCTATACCATTCCCAAATGTCGTTTCTCCTTCGACTGCCAATAATTTGATGTCAAAGACTATTGTGTGATTTTCAATGGTGTAATTAGCAATATAATCCCGAATAGTATGAATTAAAACATTATCTTCTACAATGCAATTATGCAGCCAAGCGTTGTAAATTCCTGAGTGGATAATAATTCCTCCAGGCATTTCTATTTCTGTTTGAAAGGTACCAAGACGATTGTGTCCCGTAAATTTGACCTTTTGTACAAATGAAGGATTAAATGCCTCGGTTACTTCTATATTTTCCCAGCGGTCAGCCTGACAGCCTTGCTCTTGGAGTTTTTGTATTTCTTCCGTTGTTAGTGATCTGAATGCCATAGTTCAAAATAAATAAATGATTTACTGCAATCCGTATGTGGTCTTTATTACCCTAAATTCTGTCCGTCGATTAATTTGATTTGCAATGTTTTGCTGATTAGGAGTTAATGTATTGATATAAGCATCGTTTAATATTGCTCCTTCTTTTAAGAACGGATATTTTTTGGCCAATGCAGCATCAACAGTTACAGGCTGACTGAATCCGAATCCTTTCGCTGTCAGACGGTCAGCTGAAATACCTGCCTGTATTAAATAATCAACTACTGATTGAGCTCTTTTTTCAGAAAGAGTTTGATTGAATTCCGCAGTACCGACATGATCGGTGTGTGAGTCCAACTCTATAGTGATGTTAGGATTGTCTTTTAGAATTTTGACAAGTGCATTGAGTGCAGTTTCAGAATCTTTAGTTAAAGTCCATTTCCCAAAATCATAGAATATGTTTTCTAGTTCTACAGGCTTTCCGATAGGAATCAATGTGAAGTTTAGTGAATAATTTTTGCTTTCTTTGACCTTTTCGGTAGATAGCCTATTGGCTTGATTTAAATATCCACGGCACAGCGCTAAGAGAACATATTCGACGTTAGGACTTAGAGAAAAGCGATATGTGCCATCTTTTTTTACACGAATTTTGGCATTGGTACCATCATTTCCTATAAGACGAACAAGAGCATCTCCTAATCGTTGTCGGTGATTATCAGTTACAGTTCCTGTTAAGACATATGCATTGACAGGCTTGTCAAAGCGCCATATATGATCATAGCCTTTTGTATTGCCTCTATTGGAAGAAAAAAATCCTTCCTGTTGGTTGTATTTGAAGGTTATACCAAAATCATCTGCATTAGAATTTATAGGAGGAGGCATGTGTGTTACCTTCCAACCATTTGCAGTTTTAATCGCGTGATAAATATCCAGACCGCCAAGCCCTGCATGTCCGTTGGATGAAAAATAGAGAGAGCCATCGGCTGCAACGTAAGGGAACATTTCATTTCCGGCGGTGTTGATTTGATCTCCCAAATTTTGTGGTGTTCCCCATTTTCCATTCTGAAGAATACTCATCCAAATATCTTTCCCACCAAAACCACCCGGCGCATCAGAAACAAAATAAAGAGTATCACCATGGGCGCTAATAGCAGGATGAGCAACAGTAATTGTGCTATCTTTGAAAAGTGTAATTGGTTGTGGTTCTGTCCATTCTCCTGCTGAACGGGTAGCTGTGTAGATCTGAGCTCCCAAGTTCTGCCCGTTAGCGACAGGACATCGTGTAAAATAAATAGTTCTTCCATCTTGGGTAAAGGAAGCTGCGCCTTCATCCAGATCTGTGTTAAAGCCACCTTCCATCGGACGTGGTTTTTCCCATTGATTGTTCACGTTTTTTTCTGAGATATATAAATCTCCTTGCAGAAAACCTGTTATGGCGCTGGGTTTACGTGTGGTTTTACCTGGCCGGGTGGATGTAAATACCAACGCATCCCCTTCTGTATCCATAAAAACCGGACAATAATCAGAACTGTTCCGTGAATTAAACTCTCCGGCATATTGGACTTCAAATTTGGGATGAAGTTTTGCTTCCAATGCGGCTTGCTGGCATCCTTCTACACCTGACTTTGCCAGTAAATCCGCAGGATGGCTTTTTAAGAAGGCGTTATAATTGTTGATTGCTGCTGAATAGTTTCCTAATTGTTCCATTACCTGTGCATTACGTAAATAAACAGTATCGTTTCCATATTTACTACGGATGGCAGCATAATAGGCATTAGCAGCTTTTCGGGGATCATTATCAAGCCTATTGCATTCTCCTTGCCGAAAAGCTGCGTAAGCTCGCATTTGCCGATGTTGATAACTGGCATTCGCATAAACACTTTGGTATAGTTTTCCCGCCGCATAATATTCTCCAATGGTATACTTCTTATCGGCATGTTTCAACCGCGCCTCAATTCCGCATGATTGCATCATTATGCAAAGTAGCAAAAAAACGACAGCCGATTGAAGTAATTTTCTCATGTATGGAGCAATTGATCAGCAAAAAGTCATAAAAGGTTTGAATTATAATATGTTATCATCCTTTATGACGAATAAGTTGTAATGGATGAAAAGCTTTCACAGTATTCGTACAAAGTTAGTGGTTTTTATAAAAACTCAAACAAGGGGATTAATCTAACATAAGGTCGGCCATAATGCCGTCAGAGAGCCAAAATCCAGAAGTGGTCATATAAAGAGATTCGTCTGTCAAACGCAATAAATTCCCCGAGATATATTTATCCGCATTTTGGAGGAGTCGTTGCGTTAGAAATTTTCCGAAACATTTTTCAAAATCTACAAGGCTGATGCCTTGTTTAGTTCGCAATGCAGTAATAATCTTTTCGTTATAATGATCCTTTTCAGTAAGTTGTTCTATTTCTATTTCAGGTTTATTATTTTCTATACCTGCGAGATAACGCAGATTGTTGCTGATGTTCCATTGTCGACTGGTACCATTGAAGGAATGGGCTGAAGGACCGATACCTAAGTAAGGTATGCCTTTCCAGTATGAAGAATTATGTTTTGATTCATATGCTGGTATAGCGAAATTTGAAATTTCATATTGTTCAAAGCCTGCCTTTTTAAGGTTATCTACCAGATAAAAGTACATTTCAGTACTCAATTCATCTGACGCCGGATGAACTACATTGTTAACCCATTCTTTGTATAAACTGGTGCCTTTCTCAAGGGTCAGTTGATATGCTGAAATGTGTTGAACATTCAATGCGAGGCTTTGTTGGATGCTTTGATCCCATGATTCTATTGTTTGCAAAGGCAACCCAAACATGAGATCAATGCTGATATTCGAGAAATATTTTTTAGCTCTTATTACCGCATTATTTGCTTCTTTTGCCGTATGTCTTCTTTTCAGCAAAGTAAGTTCACTATTGTTAAATGACTGAATTCCAATACTCAAACGATTGAAAGGAAGATTGGCTAACATTTGTAGGTATTCATCGGATAAATCGTCAGGATTAGCTTCAATAGTGACTTCTTTAAGATAGGACAGATCAAATGTTGATTCTATGGTGGTAAATAATTGTTGCAAATGGTACAATGACATTAGGGAGGGCGTTCCTCCTCCGAAGTAGATTGTTTCAATGTTTTCGCTGGGGAGATAACTTTTTCGCGAGCTAATTTCTATGCATAATGCATTGATGATACGATTCAGTAATTTGGTATTACCTGAAGAATAGAAATCACAATAGCTGCATTTTGATTTACAAAATGGAATATGAATATAAATTCCTGCCAAGCTCATACTTATTGATTTAATTTGAGCTTATTCAGCGTTCTGTTTTGTTCTGCTGTGCAAAGGCTGATATTTTTCAATAGATTTTGCCCCTGTTTAATCTTTAGTAAATCAATCATATATAACGGATATTATACGAAAAAATCAACTATTCGCTGCAAAGGTAGGAACGATTTGCAGAAATAAAAAAAAAGAGTAACTTTGCAGCTCGAAAAACAAAAAAGAATTTTTGTTTGATGTATATTTCGGGGTGTAGCGCAGTCCGGTTAGCGCACCTGCTTTGGGAGCAGGGGGTCGTGGGTTCGAATCCCGCTACCCCGACAATTGAGTAGCTTACTTTTTGTAAGCTATTTTTTTGCTTCTTCCTTTTTGCTTAAAATAATTGTTGTTTGATCAAACGCAGGTATGTATGATGGACAAGACATAGTTGCATGCTGTTAGAAAATGGTTTATCTTTGCAGTTATCAATTTAAAGAACTAACACACACCATTGATTTAGTAAATGTGGAATGGATTCTGTAGAGGCTAATTAAGAAAATGCAGGTTACACGTTACACTAAATAACAATTTGACAGATGAAAATTATTATTGCGGGCGCCGGGGAGACAGGGTCGCACCTGGCAAAAATGCTTTCCAAGGAAGGGCAACAAATTATTCTTTTAGATGAAGATGGATTAAAGTTGTTGCAGCTGAAAGCAACGCTTCATATTGAAACTGTGACCGGAGCTCCTGCTTCTATCCATTGTTTAAAAGAAGCTGGTGTAGAAAATGCCGACCTATTTATTGCAGTGACACCTTATGAATCGGAAAACATGACAGCATGTTTTTTGGCCGCGAAACTGGGGGCAAGAAAAACGATTGCCCGTATTGATAATAGTGAATATTTGTTGCAGGACTATAGGGAAATGTTTGCAGACATGGGCATTTCATCAATGATTTATCCAGAAATGCTAGCCGCGATGGAAGTGGTTCATGCTTTGAAAGCCACTTGGTTGCGTGAATATATGAGCTTTGAAAAAGATATTATGGTGCTAGGAGGTATCAAGATTCGTGACCATGCCAATGTTCTGCACAAACCGTTTAATTCCGGGTATTTTGACCATTCCCGATATCGTATTGTAGCTATCAAACGCAACAATGAGACGATTATTCCCAAAGGGAGTGATGAGGTTTTAAGCGGAGATCTTGTTTATTTTATTACAACACCTGATAATTTGGATTTCGTCCGAGAAGAGGCAGGTAAACGGCTATATGAAGTCAACAATATCATGATCATGGGTGGAAGCAGGATTGCCGAACGAATTGCCGAATGTATTCCTGATGATATGCGTGTGAAATTGTTTGAAATTGATAAAGACAAAGCACATAGTTTAGGCGAAAAATTAAACAATGTATTGGTTATCAATGGGGATGGGCGTGATGTCGAATTGCTTAAGGAGGAAGACATTGAGGACATGAACGCTTTTGTGGCTTTGACGGATAATTCTGAAACTAACATTTTGGCTTGCTCGGTTGCCAAACGGTTTGGTATTAAGAAGACTATTGCCGAAGTAGAAAATATGGAATATATTCCAATGGCTGAAAGTCTGGATGTTGGAGCTATCTTAAATAAGAAACTTTTGTCGGCCAGTACAATCTATCAATATACAATTAACGCAAAAGTTTCAAATGTAAAATGTTTAACCAACGTTGAGGCTGTTGTGGTGGAATTCATTGCCAAACGAGAAGGATCACGATTTACGCATACCGAGGTTAAAAATTTGCATCTGCCTGAAAATGTAAATATTGGGGCGCTAATCCGTAATGGGCAGGGGATTATTGTGAATGGAAATACAATTATTCAGCCAGATGACCATGTGATTATTTTTTGCATGATTTCAGCAATGCCAAGTTTAGAAACTTTTTTTCAACAAGCATAGGCAAATAACGAAAAAGGCTGTTGATGAATATCAGACAGCCTTTTAAAAAACGTACAACATAAGATTCATTTCACAGCTTCTGCCAGTTCGGCTCCTGATTTAAATTTTGCAACTTTTTTAGCTTCGATTGTAATAGGTTTTTTTGTAGCCGGATTAATTCCGTTGCGAGCATCTTTTTGTACAACTGAAAAAGTTCCAAATCCTACTAGACTGACTTTGTCTCCTTTTTTTAAAGCTTCTGTAATGGCATTAATAGTTGCGTCCAATGCTTTTTTGCATCGTTTTTTGTTAAACCAGCTTCGGCTGCGATAGCGCTCACCAATTCTCCTTTGTTCATAAAATAGAAAATTTAATGGTTAGAAATTAACAAGATAGCTCTTTCACTTGCAAAGATACACGATTCTCTTAATAAACCAAGAGTTTCCGATTTTTTTTTATAAAAAACCGCTTTTTCATTCATAAAATATGTTTCACAGCATAAAATCGATACTATTTTCCCTATTTTTGCTCCAAAATTATTCTTATGTTAGGTAATCAACGCACTCCATTTTCCTTTCTGTCGCCTGTAGTCCTCAATTTATTGATCATTAATGTACTGGTTTGGCTGGCGAGTATAGTCTTGCCAAGAGTTTCTCCTATTAATTTGGATGTTTTATTGGGACTACACTATTGGCAGTCAGCTGCATTTAATCCTCTTCAATTCATTAGTTACATGTTCATGCATGGATCTTTTGATCATATCTTCTTTAATATGTTCGGCTTATTCATGTTTGGCCCGGTTTTGGAGCAAGTGTGGGGAGGAAAACGCTTCTTGTTTTTCTATTTATTCACCGGCGTAGGAGCGGGCATTGTTCAGGAGTTATTCTGGACATACCAGTTAATGCCTTACATCGGATCCTCTGCGATGCATATTGTATTTCAAGGTGGTCTTGAGCCAATTACAATAGGTGCTTCTGGAGCTATTTTTGGTATACTTTTGGCATTTGCTATGATTTTTCCGGATGCAAGGCTAATGCTTTTCTTTTTGCCGATTCCTATTAAGGCGCGTTATTTTGTACCAATGTATGCTTTGGTTGAATTGGTTTTAGGAGTTGCTAATTTTTCGGGTGATGATGTAGCTCATTTTGCTCATTTAGGTGGAGCATTATTTGGATTGATTTTAATTTTGTATTGGAAGAGACGTGCTAAACTTAATTAGATATTCATAGTTTATGCCCTATTTTGATGACATACGTAACCGATTTCAGCATGAAACTATGCTGAAGAAATTACTCTACATCAATATTGCAATATTTTTATTGGCTCAGATAACAATCATTAGCTTGCGATTGTTTAATAGTGATGGAACGGAATGGCTTGCTTATGCAGAAGTACCTTCTAGCTTGCCTTTGCTAGCAATGAGGCCTTGGACTTTGCTGACATACATGTTTTTGCATGTTGGTTTTTTACATATTTTATTCAATCTGCTTTGTCTATTCTGGTTTGGGCAGTTATTTCTTCTTTATTTTTCTCAGAAGCATTTGTTGGGAGTTTATTTGTTAGGCGGTTTTGCCGGTGCGCTTTTCTATATTGGCGCTTATAACTTGTTCCCTTATTTTGCGATTGTAAGGGAGAATAGCTTTTTGTTAGGAGCTTCGGCTTCCATTATGGCAATTATTGTGGCTGTTGCTACTCATGTTCCTAATTTTGAAGTTCCACTATGGCTTTTTGGGAAGGTGAGGCTGAAATACATTGCTGTATTTACATTAATAATCAGTATCCTGGGTGTTTCTTCAAATAATGCCGGAGGAGAGTTTGCTCATTTGGGAGGAGCTTTGATCGGCTTTATTTTTGCAAAACGTTTTCATGCAGGAAAAGATCTTACTAAAGGAATTAATAAGTTGATTGATGGTATTATTACATTATTCAAGCCCAGACCGAAAAGAGTAAAGATGACATATACCCGGGCGAAGACAGATGCTTTTTACAATAAACAACAACACGACAACGAAAAAGAAATTGATGTTATTTTAGACAAAATCAAACGTTCGGGTTATGATAGCTTATCTGCTGAAGAGAAGAAAAAACTTTTCGATCGTAGTAGTAAATCTTAATGATTGAGATATGAAATCCATTGTTAAATTTATATTACTCGTGCTCAACATGCTTTTTGCTTTGGGAATGTTGATGGGGAAAGCTGCTACGATTATTGAACCGTTGCATTTTTCTGTTTTTGCCTATTGTGGATTAGCTTTCCCGTTTTTATTGGCCGCAAACATTGTTTTTTTTATTTTCTGGATTGTTGCGAGGAAATGGAAATGGACGCTTATCACTTTGATAACTTCGCTTATTTGCATTAATAATATAGGTAACACATTTCCTATCCATTTAGTGAAACATTCTGTTTCGCCGTCATCTCCTATATTGACGGTAATGAGTTATAATATTGATGCCTTTGGCCAATATGCACCACACAAGGAAGACAGAATTGGTGGGGGATTGCTTTCTTATATCAATGGCAAACAGCCTGATGTGGTTTGCCTTCAGGAGTTTTTTGTATATAAAAATTCCAAGAACAAGGTGAGCGAAAAAAATATTGTTCACTTGCTTAGCAATCTGCCCTATCATTACATTCATTATTCATTGCACGCAGAAAAATCGAATGAAGGATTAGCTATTTTCTCAAAATATCCTATTGTCAATCATGGGGTATGCAGATTTTCAAAAGGCTATTACACCACTATCTTTGCGGATATTAATGTTGACGGGGCAATGATTAGAATATTTGATCACCACATGGAATCGAATAAATTTTCACTTAATGACCGCAAGCATTACGCTGATTTGGTAAGTGATTTTTCTGCCGAACAGTTTCATAATGTAGCGCTGACGTTTTCTACCAAGATGAATGAAGCTTACGGATTACGGGCAAAACAATCGGATACAGTAGCGACGGCGATAGTCAAATCGCCTTATCCTGTGATTGTGTGTGGTGATTTTAATGATGTGCCTGTTTCATATACTTACACTACGATAAAAGGAAAACTAATTGATACTTTTGCTGCTGTAGGTTCAGGTTATGGAAATACTTATAGCAGTAAGTTTTTCCCTTTCCGTATTGATTATATCATGTGTGATCCTAAATTTCATCCAGTCTGGAGCCATGTGGATAAAGTGCATCATTCCGATCATTACCCTATTTTGTCAGGTATTTCCTTGTGATAATTTTTTATTAATGCTGTATTTTTTATTATGAGAAAGTTTGTAAGTAATTTATATACAGTATGTATGATAGCACTGATACGCGAATTACGTATGCTTTCTAAACAAAAAGTCGTTATTCAATGAAGATAAGATATTCTGTCCCCCATATTCATCTTGCATCACTATGTTTACTGATTCTTGCATTGTTTCTGCTGGGAAGTTGTACCTCAAAAAATCGATTTTATGTCAATGTGAATGCTATTCCGCTACACCTTACTATTCATCCTTTCGAACAGGATTTCTTTGCTATTGACACTTCTCACGTAGCGGAAGGTTTGGCACAATTGCATAGCAAATATGGGCCTTATTTGAATCTTTATTTGCATAATGTGATGCAATTTGATACTGTTGGAAGTAAAGAGGTTGATGATCAGGTAAGAGCTTTTTTGGAGGATACAGCTGTAAGAAGTATATTTCGTGAAACCATTCGCCAATATGCTAATGATTCAGATATATTGGCCAAAGTCACTGATGCTTTTAAACGATTTCATTATTTTTTCCCGAATCACTCCATTCCACAACTGTATTTCCATGTTTCTATGTTCAATCAATCGGTAGTGACAGATAATAATGTTGTTTCACTGAGTGTTGACAACTATTTAGGACCAAATTATTATTGGTACAAAAAGATCGTGTATGATTATTTACGTTATAACATGCGACGGGATAAAGTACCTTCCGATTTTATGGTCGCTTATTTGTTGTCTGAGTTCCCGATGGCTCCGTCAGATCGTTTTTTGGATAATATGCTTTATCGTGGCAAATTAATGTATATGTTAGCCGCCTTAATGCCCGATGAAAAACCGAACGTCTTAATGGGGTATACGCCTCAGCAAATGGAATGGTGCAAAAAGAATGAAAAAGGAATTTGGCTGAATCTTTTGGATAACAAACAATTGTATAGTACCGATCCAATGGTCTCAACAACATATCTGAATGATGCTCCTTTCACATCTGGCGTATCGCAAAATTCTCCTGGGCGTATCGGAATCTGGTTAGGTTGGCAGATTGTAGCGCAGTATATGGATCATCATACTTCTGTTACTTTGCCACAGTTGATAGCTGACAATAACTATCAGAAAATGCTTGAGGATTCAGGCTACAAACCTTAAGAAAGGAAATATTATGATGGAACCAGCTAGTACAGCAACACGTAAGAAACTTTTTTTGTTAGATGCTTATGCATTGATATATAGAGCCTATTATGCTTTTATAAAAACTCCACGTTACAATTCAAAAGGTGTTAATACATCGGCTATTCTTGGTTTTGTAAATACACTCGAAGATGTTCTCCGTCGGGAACAACCATCCCATATTGCAGTAGTCTTCGATCCTTCTGGGCCTACTTTCCGTCATGAAGCTTTTGAACATTACAAAGCAAATCGTCAAGAGACTCCGGAAGATATCCGGAAAGCAGTTCCAATTATCAAAGATATTGTGGATGCCTATCGTATTCCTGCAATTCAGATTGCTGGTTTTGAAGCTGATGATGTGATCGGAACGCTTGCTAAGAAAGCAGCTGCTGAGGATTTTGATGTTTATATGATGACCCCGGATAAAGATTACGGTCAATTGGTGTCAGAACATATTTTTATATATCGCCCTAAGCATACGGGCGGTTTCGAAATCATGGGAGCAGAAGAAGTAAAAGCTAAATTTGATCTTGACAGTCACGAACAAGTGATCGATCTGTTGGGCCTAATGGGCGATGCTTCCGACAATATTCCTGGATGTCCAGGTGTGGGAGAAAAATGGGCTGTCAAGTTACTCAAAGAATTCGGAAGCATTCAAAATCTGCTAGAGAATACGGATAAACTCACAGGCTCCATTAAGGATAAAATAGAGAATAACAAGAAACAGATCGAATTTTCACGATTCCTTGCAACCATCAAGATAGATGTCCCAGTAGAGCTTAATGAAGAAGATTTGAAGATTGAAGATCCCGATGAAGAAAAACTGACAGCTCTCTTCGCTGATCTCGAATTCAGAACACTATTAGCAAGAAGGAATGTTTCGACAGTACAAGCTCCAATATCGAAATCTACTGTTCAAGACTTTGCACAACAAACCTCTCTTTTTGGTGATGTCAATCCGGAAACGCATGAGATAGAAGTGATTACTCCGCAATACAGCCATTTGGCATCCATTGCAACTACGCCGCATCAATATCGTGCTGTTGTTACATTCGAAGAGAGAACCCTTCTTCTCAATACTCTGATGCAGCAATGTTCTGTCTGCTTTGATACAGAAACAGATTCGTTGGATGTGTTCACTGCCAAATTGGTTGGAATGTCGTTTGCCTGGCAAGAAGGAGAAGCTTTTTATGTCCCGGTTCCTTCAGATATAAACGAAGCTCAACAGCTTGTAGATGATTTCAAACCGTTTTTTTTGAATGAAACCATTGAGAAGATCGGGCAGAATATGAAATTCGATCTCTTAATTCTTTCTAACTATGGTGTAAAGATCAAGGGCCCAATCTTTGATACCATGATTGCCCATTATCTGTTGCAACCTGAGCTGCGGCACAATATGGACTATTTGGCAGAAATTATGCTTGTCTATAAAACCATTCATATCGATGAACTGATCGGCCCGAAGGGGAAAAACCAGCTTACCATGCGTCAGGTTCCGCTCGAAAAAATCACTGATTATGCTGCCGAAGATGCTGATATTACCTTTAAATTAAAACAACTCTTAGCTCCCAAAATTAAAGAGAATGGACTGGAGTCGTTATTTTTTGATGTTGAAATGCCGCTCATGCGTGTCTTGGCTGAAATGGAACAAAACGGAGTTCTTATTGATGATGTAGCGTTGAAGCAATCGTCTGAAGTCCTGACTGATGAAATGCTAAACATCGAAAAAGAAGTACATGCCATGACCGGGATAGAGTTTAATATAAGCTCCGCCAAGCAGGTAGGTGAAGTGTTGTTCGAGCGAATGAAGATTGTTGAAAAAGCGAAGAAAACTAAATCCGGTCAATACTCTACCAATGAAGATGTATTGGAATCACTTCGCGGCAAACATCCTGTAGTGGATAAAATTTTGGAATATCGTGGCTTGAAAAAATTATTGAGCACTTATATCGACGCACTTCCAGCCCTGATCAATCAAAAAACCGGCAAAATTCATACATCTTTTAATCAAACTGTAGCTGCTACGGGACGTCTTAGTTCCAGCAATCCCAATTTGCAGAACATTCCTATTCGGGACGAGCAAGGGAAAGAAATTCGTAAAGCATTTATTGCTGAACCCGATTGCTACTTCCTTTCTGCCGACTATTCGCAGATAGAACTGCGAATTATGGCGCATTTAAGTCAGGATGAAAACATGATAGATGCATTCAAGTCGGGCTATGATATTCATGCGGCAACGGCAGCCAAGATTTATCATCTTCCTATTGATCAGGTGACATCCGATATGCGACGGAAGGCAAAAACGGCCAATTTTGGTATTATTTATGGCATCTCGGTATTCGGTCTTTCTGATCGGCTGAGAATCCCCCGAGGCGAGGCTAAGGAGCTTATTGATGGTTATTTTGATACTTATCCACAAGTAAGAGCCTACATGGATTATTGCATTCAAAACGCTAAAGTCAACGGCTGGGTTGAAACATTATTACATCGTAAACGCTATTTGCCCGATATCAATTCTCATAATGCCAACGTACGCGGTTTTGCAGAACGAAACGCAATTAATGCTCCGATTCAGGGGACTGCTGCAGATATAATTAAAATAGCGATGGTGCGTATCAGTCGCCGCTTTCAGGAAAAACAACTTCGCTCTAAAATGATTTTACAGGTGCATGATGAATTGAACTTCAACGTGGTACACAATGAACTTGAAATTGTAAAGAGCATTATCATTCAGGAGATGGAAAGCGCACTATCTCTGTCGGTTCCGCTTAAAGTTGATGTTGGCGTAGGACAAAACTGGCTGGAAGCGCATTGATTGTTTGTGTAAGTAAGGCTTTACTTGTTGTTTTGGTCTTGTAGTTTGTACCGTAACAGATCAATCATAAAAGTAATTTCCATTGCGTCAATTCCCGCTTTGAGTAAGAAAGGAGCGTCCTGATGAAAAGCAACGAAAAAATCTGCATGATCGTCTCTGAATAGCTGGACACTTTTTTCGTATCGTTCCGTGGCATTTGTGCGCTGCCCCATGATCCAAGCAATATGTCCGGCGTTAAGCCAGTCATGTTTGGTAGACGCACCACTTTCCATGATTTTTTGCGAATATTTCTCTGCTTGTTCTTTTTTTCCGCAAAGAAATGAACACCATGCAATAGCTCGCCATACTTTTGGTTCCGAATTAGTGAGTTCCACTTTAAAATAGGCATTCAATGCTTCTTCATAAAGTTGTTGCTGCATCAATAAATGACCGATTTGCAACTGAATAGATAAATTATTGACATCTAATGATTCTGCACGACGATAATAAGATAAGGCGTCGTCAATCTTGCCAACCATTTTGTAGCAAAAGGCGATTTTCCGGGTTAACCATTTCTGTGTCGGAATGAGCGCTTCTGCTCTTAAGTAGAATGTCAATGCCTGTTGAAAATCTCCCTTTTGCTGCGCACAATAACCCATTTTTTGGTATAAAGAACCTTTATCTGTATGATATTCTATCAATTTTTCAAACATTTCGAAAGCCTCATCGTAATGATCATGCATAAAGTAGAATTCTGCAATAGCTAACTGTTGTTCGGTTGAAAATTCCAACTGAGAAAAAAACCATAACCGATGTAATGACAATGCGTTATCAAATAAAGGATAGAAGTCTTCGCGATAAGGATTTAGTTTGAAAAAGCGATATAAATCCTGGATATACTGGTTCGAAAGTTGTTCCACCAAAAGATTTTCAGGCAAAATACTGCTTTGAGTTACTTCTTTATATTGTTCATTTTCAAGCTGAAATGCCTGTATCATTGATTCCCGCTGTTTTTCTGATATGGTTCTTAGACTGAAAGCGAGGGAATATTTATCGGAATTACATAAAAAGACATTGTCTGCCAATATGTTAAATACATCATGCTGTTCATTAAACAGATCCGCAATTTCTGAGTAAGTCTTATCAAAGGGTAACCACCAGTTTTCGATTGTATAAAAGAATGAATACTGTTTCAAATGAGCGAAGGCATTCATGTAAACATCAGCGCCCTGCATTTGTAGTTCGCTCATCTCCATTAGCTTGTCAGCAACTCCGCTTTGTTCGATCATTTCTTGCCAATCTGGATTTTTGTCTTCCCACTCTTCGGGAGAAGCCCAGCTTTCCATGTCCAGCTTTTCTTTCAGATGCGGTGCAATTTTCATCATTCCAGGTAAGATTTCTTCTTGGATTTTCTTTGAAATCTTTTCAGTTTCAGACGTCCGGATATATTGCATTAGGATAGTTTTCATTGAAGATAAAAATCCGGAATTGTCTTTCAGCTCTTGCAATCGTTCGGTAAAATTGGGATAAAAAGGTAATCTGTCATTGCATTGGGCTGCAATAGCCCATAATCCAGCCAAAGCCCGTTGGCGTACAATTGCCTCCTGATGAGCACAAATGTCGAGCAATACATTTAATCTTTCCTCGCTGAACTGACGGAGCAGTGACAGTGTCAGGGCCGAAACAAAAAAGGCTTTATCCAGAGAAAAAATGAACTCGGATGCGAATAAACTTTTAAGATTACCAGCGGTCATGTTTGATGAAAGCCATATCTCCTGAAAGAGCGCTATCCGAATCTGCTCATGTTTTTCCTTATTTTCCCTCTTTTGAGTTTCTTGGTTTTTTTGTTCCAACAGAGATATCAATACATCGTGTCCCGGAGAAAGATTTTCTAAAGTGGCAACGAGATCCCGAGTTTCAGAATGTAGCCGTTTATACCTGATTTGTTCTGCTTCATAGCCGGATCCGTAGGCGACAGCGGCTTCTTCTTTGAGAAAATCAACCATATGGAATGCCTGGCGAAGCATTGATTGATAGATGTTATTGCGTTGTGGATCATCCACCCCTTGTTCAACGTATTGTATCAGTAATCTATAATTGAATTCCAGTGCAGCCAGCGAATCCAAAATCGATGTTTTGTGCTCTTCGACAGCCCATTGTCTTATAGCATCCAATGCAATTTTTAATTGCTTATTTTGAATGAGTCGGTAGATAATATTACTTCGTTGAATAATGTCAGTTGCTTGCATGGAAATACATTTAATGTGTTTGGAGCGTGTTGTGTGGCATTACATCTTTAGTAGCAATTACTTGATTATTGGATAAATGAATGTAATAAATCTTATCTTCTTTGATGGATTCTCCTGTAATGGGATCTTTGTAGGAAAAACGGCACTCTACTGCACGAACTAATGGTTTTTCAGGATTCATCTTAGCATATTCACTTTTTATTTGTTTTGTGTTACTAAGCCATTTTCCTATGTTTCGTAACTGGTCGAGTTCCTGTGAAACTTCTTGGCGTTGAGACTCCATATCGTATTGTAAATCCATAACCAGTAAGCTTAATAAATTTTGTATTGTGGCTTCGTTCTGGTTCATCAATGAATCAATCGCATAATTATTCAAAGCCTGCTTTATCATGTTGAGGCTGTCTTTCACGGTGATTGTGTTCAACGTGATAAACGTATCGGGATAAAACTGAAACGGAGCGCCTGTATGCATGCTTTGTTCGTATGTCCAAATAGGTTTTTCGTAAGAGTTTGATGATGTGCATGATGCAAAGATGGCAATCAGTCCTGTTAGTAACAAGCCAATGAAAAAGATTCGCATGATGTTATCGGTTCGAATATTAAAATAAAAGAAGCCTTTAGCCGATTTTGCTTATTTTCCGGAGACGCTCTTCGTCAATGATTTTCACTTTTCTGCCATCAACTGAAATAATTTTTTCAGAAACGAAATTCGATAATGTTCGAATGGCATTTGAGGTTGTCATATTGGATAAACTAGCCAGGTCCTCACGGGAAAGATAGATATTAATGGTTGCTCCGTCTTCTTCAAGTCCGTAATTGTCACGCAGAAACAATAGTGATTCCGCCAGTCGACCCCGAATATGCTTTTGAGTCAGGTTTACTGTGCGGGTGTCAGCAATACCTAAATCTTTAGCCATGGCTTTGATAAAAAACAAAGCCAGATCTGTATTTTCCTGAATCAACCGGATGATTACCTCAGAAGGTATTTGAAAAACAGCAGATTGTTCTACGGCACAGGCAGCCGTCACATATGGTTCTTCCGCAAAGAAAGCACGATAAGCAAAATAGTCAATCGGCTTAATCATGCGGACAATCTGGCTTCTTCCGCCTACTCCGTCTTTGTAGATTTTTACTTTCCCTTTAATCAGGCACAAAAGATTTGACGCGACATCTCCTTCGCTGTAAATCATTTCGTTACGTTTGAAAAACTGAACAGTAGAGTTGTTTTGTAAAAACTCTTTTTGTTCCAGTGTCAAAGTATCCCAAATCCCGGACAGTTGACTGATTGTAGGCAATTCAACTTTAGACGGCATGTTTTAGATGTTTTACAACACAAAAGTAAGAATATTATAATAAAAACAGCACAAGAAGCCCAATAAAAAATCTAATGAAGGGTGTCAATCTGGTTTATTCTAGTTGATGTAAAAAATCAACTAGCCGAGCAATAGCTTTTCCGCGATGACTTATGTCATTTTTTACGGACATGTCGAGTTCGGCAAATGTTTTATCCATCCCTTCCGGCTGAAAGAGAGGATCATATCCAAAACCTCCGTTTCCCCGGTCATGCATGGTAATTGAACCTTTCACTTCTCCTTCAAACAAATATTCTTTCCCTTTGTGAATAAAGGCAATCACTGTTCTGAACCTTGCTTTGCGATTAATGGCACCTTCCAGTTCTTTTAATAATTTCACTCTGTTAGCTTGTGGATCTTTATCTTCACCTGCGTAACGAGCTGAATATACACCCGGAGCATTATTTAAAATTTCCACTTCCAGACCGGTGTCATCTGCAAAACATGATTCCCCAAATCGTTCGTACACATAGCGAGCTTTCAGTAACGCATTTCCTTCCAGCGTAGGTTCTGTTTCCGGAATCTCTTCCGTGCAATTGAGCTGTTTCAGGCTAATAATTTGAAAATGAGGCGAAAGCAACGCCTGCGCTTCTTCGATCTTATGTTTGTTGTTGGTAGCAAAAATTAATTTCATAAATGTTTTAATCGATTGTTTTATAATGGATTAAGATTGCTTTCCGGTTCAAAATATTCTATCGAAAAGTGGGTTCCGTCAAACACACCATATGAGAAGTGAGTGATCCAGTCTCCCAGAATACATACACGGCAATTGGGTTTAATGATTAAGTCGAGGATAATATGCCGGTGTCCAAACACAAAAAAATCAATATGTTCTGTTGTTGCAACCTCTTTTGCAAATCGCACCAGAATCTCTTTATTTTCCCCTAGGAAAGACGCATAACCATTGCGTTTTGGTTTCAACCGATTGGATTTCGACCACACTAATCCGAAATTTAAACCTAAACGGGGTGGCAAAAGCCTAAATAGAAACTGACAAAGACGATTATGAAAAATAGATTGTATGATTCTCACCCCTAACGAATGGTCTCCCAAGCGGTCACCATGAGCCAAAAAAAAATGTTTCCCGTTTCGTTCGATGATTTCTGGTTTGTGGTGTACGATGAGACCTATTTCTTCTTCTAAATATCCAAAAGTCCAGATATCATGATTTCCGGTAAAAAAATGAATTTTAATGCCAGCATCTGTCAAGTCGGCTAATTTTCCCAGTATCCGGACAAAACCTTTTGGAACGACTTTCTTGTATTCGAACCAAAAATCGAAGATATCCCCCATTAAAAAAATTTCGTCTGCGTCGGTACGTATGGAATCAAGCCAACGCACCATTTTTCTCTCTTGTTCATGAGGATCTTTCACTAACAATGATCCAAAATGTGCGTCGGAAGCAAAGTATATTTTTTTTGTCATTTGGGGTAATTCCGTGGTTCAATGAGCTTTTTAACGACGTTTTTCTTCCTGGGTGGTACGACGGGCTGGACGTTGTGCTCGTTTTGGTGTTTGTTTTTTTGTATAGCGTTGTGGCTGTTCTTTCTGATATTGTCGGTTATTGACAGCTTCGTTTGTAGTCCGTTGCTGTTCCTGAATTTGTCTGCCTTCGTTTGATTGTTGGCGTGTTTCTCTTTGTTGCACGTTATTCTGTTGTTCACGAGCATTTCGTCTTACTCCTTCATTATTATTGTTTTGAGGAGGATTCTGATATTGTCCTGGCTGACGTGAGCCAGGTGTTTGCGAAGGCACTTCTTTTCTTCGCCCGTTATTGTCATAGTTCGGATTTTGCTGGTTATATCCAGGTTCTCTACCTTGATCGGATGGACGTTGATAGAATGGCAATCTCCCTGCAGGCGCTTCTCCTACTCTTTGTAGCCTGTTCCTATAGTCTCCACGTTCATAAGCCTGATGATAATAATTGTTATATTGAGTTGGGTTGGCGCTTCTCGAATTAATAACAACATAATAGGCATCAGGATTAATGATATACCCTGGTGGAAGTTGTTCTGCGTATTGCCACATCCCTCCCTGATACCACCAGAACCGATTCAAGTCAGGACTATAGTAAAGACCATATGCGGGGAAGTAGTAAAATGCATAACCATAAATTCCTCCTTCCTGAACATATCCGGGAGACACTGTAATGGCACAGCCAGCCATGATCATGGTCAGTATGCCCATTAATGCATAGACAATATATTTTTTCATGGCATATAATGTTATTGTGATTAAAGAATACCTAGTTCGAGTTTTGCTTCGTCGCTCATCATATCCTGGTTCCAGGCGGGTTCAAATACCAGGTTAATAATTACTTCCTTCACGCCTTCGACTGATTCTACTTTCATCCGTACGTCTTCCAGAATAAAATCAGAAGCTGGACATCCTGCTGCAGTAAGCGTCATATCGAGAGTAACAACACCTTCTTCAGAAACATCTACTTTATAAATCAGTCCTAAATCATATACATTGACCGGTATCTCGGGATCGAAGACTGTTCGTAACATTTTGACGATATTCTCTTCGATCGATAGAAATTCATTCATAATTTTTCAAATTTACAATATGCTCGGCGACTTCAAATTCGAAGCCACGCTGAAGCGCAAAATTAATCAATTTTCCTTGCCTTTCGAATTTACTTTGCCCCTTTACCAATGGAGCCTTTTGGGTTAACAATAGGTCCAGTACTTGAGTATATTTTTCCGGATCTATTGCGTCCAACACTGGTTGATAAATGGCTGGCGAGACATGCTTAGCCTGTAGTGCCTGTGCAATTTTTATTTTTCCCCATTGGTTAAATCGGAATTTGTCATTCACAAAACTCTGGCAGAAACGAACTTCATTTATATATCCTTCCTTTTCAAGATAATCCATGATAGCTTCAATCTGTGGCGGAGAGGCTTTCCATGTCCTTAGCCTTCCTTGCAAATCCCATCGGCACATTTCACGACGCGATGCATAAGCTGCCGCTTTTCTAAGCAGTTTGGTTGTAATGTAATCCATTATTAATATTTCGGTTAATTTCTTAGTTTAGCGATGCGCACTTACCATACGTACATTGCTGTATAAATCTTTTTTCAGTTCGACATGATTAAATCCAGCAAGTTTCAAAATACGAACCACTTCCTGTCCAAAATTTGCATTGATTTCGAAAAATAGTTTCCCTTTTGGAGTTAATTTACGTGTAGCCGTTTGGGCAATTGCTCTATAAAATACCAGTGGATCATCTTCGGGTACAAAAAGGGCTTTATGTGGTTCGAAATCCAGGACATTGGCTTGCATATTTTTTTTCTCCTGTTTTAAGACATAAGGAGGATTGCTCACGATAATATCTATAGGCTGTACTTTTTCTGAAAAAACAGGAGAAAGGACATCTGCCTTGAAATAGTTCACCTTTACATTATTTAGTAAAGCGTTTTCATGGGCAACATTCAACGCGTCCTGCGAAATATCACATGCAAACAAAGTGGCATTCGGAAGTTGTTGTGCCAAAGCAACAGCAATGCAACCGCTTCCCGTACAACAATCCAAAATCATGCAGTGTCCGCAGTTTGAATCCTGTAATACCCATTCCACCAATTCTTCTGTTTCAGGGCGGGGGATCAATACCCGTGGATCAACCTTCAGGGTTACTCCATGAAAATCAACATTTCCCAAGATATATTGAATGGGTTCGTGTTTCAAAATCCGGTTGATCCCATCCTCCATCGCATCTGATTGGGAAGGAGTTAGTGTAATTTCTCTTTCAGCCAACAGTCGCGCTTTTGACCATTCCGTGATATGTTGCATTAATTGCAAAACAATGGCATTCGCTTCCGATTTATTGTAAATGGAAGCCAGTCGATCTGAAAATGAGGCAATTGAATAACTCATAGTTTTAGAAGAATTTTTACAATCTCTTGAATAGATGTTATTAACCCACTTCCCCTCAGATTATTCTGATAAGTGATCCGGGTTTAATTTCTTTCAAACAAAAATACGACACTTTTTGCCATTTTGATTCTTGTCCGGAACAGAATCCGCCCGCAGGTGTTTTTTCTTACCTTTGCGTCTTGTATTAAAAAGAGATATGGATAGACTGCGTTTTAGAAGTTTTGCGAGCGGAAGCAATGGAAATTGTTTTTTTATAGGCAATTCCTTCGAAGGTATTTTGATTGATGCCGGCATTGGAATCCGAACTATCAGGAAAGAATTGAAATCCATTGGACTTGATTTTCCCAATATCTTGGGCGTTTTTATCACACACGATCATTTTGATCATGTGAAGGCTATACCACCGTTGAAGGAAAAATATAATGTGCCGGTATTTGCAACATCGGTGATTCATCAGCGACTTGGACACGATGCGATTCCGGAAAGACAGATCATTCAAAAGAATGTTCCAATGCAGCTTAAAAATATAACTGTTACTGCGTTTGAGATTTCACATGACGGCACTGATAATGTCGGATACACGGTAGAATACCAGGGGAAGCGCTTCACGTTGCTTACGGATTTAGGCTATATTTGCAAAAACGCAGCCAATCACATTTCGAAGGCCGATTATTTGGTTATTGAAGCAAATTACGATGAAGAAATGCTCGAAAAAGGTTCTTATCCTGCATTGCTTAAGGAACGTATCCGCGGAAACAGAGGTCATTTGAGCAATAGTGCCGCAGGAAATTATCTTGCTGAAAACATGCCTCCCTCTTTAAAATATATATACCTTTGCCATTTAAGCAATGCCAATAATCTTCCCGAATTGGCCTATTGCACTGTAAGCGATCTCCTTGCTGAACGCGGTTTTGTTGTAGGTCGGGATGTTGAACTGGTTACTCTCGACCGAACTTCGCCATCCGGTTTGTATATTTTTGATTGAGAAAGGCTACTGGTGTAGCAATTCAGCAATTTTTTCAGTCAATGCATGAAATTCCTGCGGAGTATAAAGCCGGGTCAGAAAAACAATTCGTCCATTTTTATCAATCAGTACGTTACGTGTTACACCGGCTTCTTTGTGGGCATACAATTGGAAATGTTTCGCGCCGGGATCCAATGCCATAGGGTAGGTGATACCCGTTGAAAGAATAAAATATTTGGCTACTTTCAGAGGTTCGTCACGGTCGATGGCAAACAGGGCGAAATGAGGATTGTTTTTATATTTCTGCCAGATATCTTTTTCGATAAAAGGCATCTCTCTTCGGCAAACACCACACCAGCTCGCAGTAAACTGTAACATTACCACTTTCCCTTTTAAAGACCATAAAGGTATGGTTCGCCCGTCGGTCAGGGTCATGATAAACGGAGGAGCCCAATCTCCTATTTTTACAATAAACCCATGCGCGTTACTTAGTGTATCTTTTGGTGCAACGGTTTGTTGTGCCATCATTCCCGTGAGCGAAACCCATAGAAAAACGAATAAAAACCAGGTGCGTTTCATGCGGATAATTTGTTTTTAAGTATATTATGAATAATCTGTTCTCTATAAAAATGCAATGAGATATGTATTTTGGATGGAGCTTACTCTCAATGTCCTCAGGGATACAATTTACTTGTTACGAAAGCAAAGATACGTTATTTGCACAATCAACCAAGAGCCCGTTATGAAAGAAATTTATTCAGGTGTGTTACTAACGACTTTTTTCCCGGTTTGTTCTAGTTTTCCCGACGGAAAATGAAAAAAAAGTCGCCCGCGATTTTGGAGCGACTTTTCAATCACAAGTAACCTTTGATTAATTTGTTGTTTGAGTGGTGTCGCGTTGCATTGTCCGGTGTCTGTTCATGGGATGCATATTCCCTTTCATGCATTGCATACTGTCGTTTTTGCATTGCATTCCGTAAGGCATATGATGAGCCGGGCCGCGCATATTTCCCCAATGATTGGAGGTCCTGTATCCCGGTCGCTGCATGTGTCTCCAATGTTGTTGCATAGCTTGCCAATGGTGGCGCATGTGACGTTCCATCCGCTGACACTCCTTAAACTGTTCAGGAGTCAGGATTTTTTGCATTTCAGCATTACGGGATGTAACCTTTGTCCTGAATTCTTTAGCGGCTTCCCGCATAGCCTTGTTCATCTCCATTTGAGCTTCAAACATCTTTACGTTCAAAGCCTCCACTTTAGCTGCCTGTTCATCGTTCAGGTTCAGCGCTTTTTTCATGCGCACTGTTGCTTTTTCTGCTCTGGTTTGGGGAGTGGGGGGTGTTTTGGTTACTTGTGCAGATGACACTACTACACAGAAGGCAGAAAACAATACGCTTAAAACTACTACTTTCTTTGTTGCCATAATCAATACGTTTTAAATGAATAAATACTGAATTGTTGTTCTTTTCATGACTATTGTCATGTATATGATTAGCAAGAGGATGAGAAGTTTAAAATTCAAATGTTAATTATCTGTATTTGGGTCTCATGATTTGTAGGAAAAGATTTCTGCATTAGTCAAACCTCCTGTTTATGCAGAATTCAATGATTTTATTTAATAATTTGAGCCATAAAAATCATAGAATTTAATATACAACGTAAGATTCTTGTGATTTAACTTTGCTGTTAAATAATATGCCAGATTATCTTTGAAATATCTCAAATTTTATTCTTTCTATTGCTTTGTGAGTGAGATATTTGCTTAATTGGATATTGGCGTTTTCTGAGCAAAAAGATTGATCAGATTGCATTAAAGTAATCGAAAAATAAAGATGGCAAATATCGTTAAGCAGGCATTGTTAAAAGCTACAACTTGTGCTAGAAAATTTCATGTTTGTGCTGGATTTATCATAAGACACATTCATTTCCTTTCAGTTGCCGTTCAGGGACGGAACTTTGCATCACATGCATTTGCTAATGAACATAAAAGTTATCGGAGAAAGCAGGAGCACAAAAGTTTCTTTTATGCCTTGCTCAGCCCACGTTTTGCTTCCTGGTGGTTTGATCTTCTGAAATCTCCTGATTTTCTTTTTATTACAAAATATAGACCACGTCTTTATTTTAAACCATTCCGGGTGTATATTTCAATCCGGTGGACAAGATGGCAAAAGGTAAAGGTCATTTTGGATACCTATCGGTTTATTCTGGAACATCAAGCCTTCGTCCCTGTAATCACAGATAAGCATATTGAAATAGCCCGCATTCAACTACAGGAAGATATGGAGGGTTTGTTGGCGTTAGGGTATGATACCCGGTATCGGAAAGAAGGTGAATTGGTTTTATCTTTTGAATGCGAACAACTTGGAGGGTCTATTGCCTCTGTGGCGTTTTCTTTTGAAGAAATAGCTATTGATCAATGGGTTTGTTGGGTCGGGTGTATTCAGGGACATAAAAAAAATGACTTATATGCTGCGAAAACAGCACAAAAGCTGCTACATGGCCTTCGTCCGAAATCATTGGTTGTATTTGCTGTTCAGGAGTTGGTAAGAGAATTGGGCTTTTCGGCTATTTATGGGACGTCGGATTCTATTCAGGCGTATCGGCGCAAACACCTTATCCATATTCCCATGTTTCACAAAATCCCGTTTGACTACGATGCTTTTTGGGAAGAATCGGGTGGAACTCTGGTAAAAGATGGGTGGTATGAGTTACCATTGAAACTGGTTCGTCGTGACATTCATGAAATCAAGACAAGCAGACGGGCGCTTCATCTCCGGCGATACGCCTTAATGGATGATCTTTCCTTAAAGATTACCGAAGCAACAAGGCGGTTGTTATCCTGATTTCTTGTTAACGGAAGTTTTCAGTTGTTTAAATACAAAAGATTCTTTCCAATGACCCATCCTTTTGTTGTTATCTTTTTGTATCAGCCATAAACCGTTTTGTCAGCCATTTCCTGACCGGAATATCATATAGTTTTACGCACGCATAAGCAACAGTTATACTTGCAATGAAGGTAAGGAATGCAACAGGTAATGATTGTATCAACGAAATATGATGATTTGCCACCCAGGCCGTAAACATGTATATAAATGGGTAATGCGTAATATATAATGGATAAGAGAGGTCACCGAGGAATTTGCTGGCCTTTGATGAAAATCGTCCTTTTGTTTCGCCGCTGGCGCCAAGATAAACAATGAAAGGAAAAACGAATATAATACTCAGCGCATCGTAGAGACCATTCACCCAAACATGTCCTGTCCCGCCCAATCTTGGTACAGCAAGGATAATAACGAGCAACAGGCTGCACCATAAAAAGGCATGTTTGATATGCCCTGGCCTGGAAATGCGTGAAAGCAGCAATCCGGCAAAAAACGGATAAAGCAATCGGGTAAAACCAATACGTAGCTCTGCGGGGTCGAGTGACCAGCCGCCGATAATGTCTCCATGATGACCAAACACGGCAAGTTGTATTAAAGCACATCCTGCCAGGAATACAAATACGGCCAACAATTTAGTTGAAAATTTACGGATGATGAGTGCATAAAGGATATTGGCTATGTATTCAAAGAAAAGCGACCAGGCAGGTCCATCCAGCGTATGCATTTCTCCCCACCCTCTGATATCCATGGATGGAGGAGTCGGAAGCAGGGTAAATCCAATCAGCATGATAAGTAATAGTTTCCAGACAGGGGTCTGGCTGATGATTGGGAAAGCTGCACCTGCCTGAAAATAATATGTGATGGCTCCGATCACCATTCCGGCAATAATCATGGGATGAAGCCGGATCAGACGACGCTTGAAAAAACCCTTTAAGCTCATTTTTCCCCAACGGTCGTCATAGGCGTAGCCAATCACAAACCCGGAAAGGACAAAGAAAAAATCAACAGCCAGGTATCCATGGTTGATGATCTGTTTCATGTTGTCTCCTCCCGTAAAGGTTTCCATAAGATGGAACATGACGACGACGACTGCTGCCACGCCACGCAACCCATCCAATATCTCGTAGTGGCTTTTACTGTCTGAAAACGATGCTGAGGAAATGTAATTCATTGGTACCAGTATTTTGAATTTTGTGCTTAAATTGTTGAATGATACATCTTTTATGTATCTATGGCTAAAATGGAAGATCCGGAAATCTAAAAATATTAATTGGATGCAAACATAGCATTTCCTTTTCAAAGCCAAGAGAATAAAATGTCAAAAAAGAAGGCATAATTTGTCAAATGTAAAACAGAGAATTATCTTGCTGCTTTCTTTTGTACCATGCCTGTTGATGAGCCTGAGTTCTTTTGGTGTCGCTTCTTATATAACAAGAATGCCGCTCCTCACGGAGCAGCATTCTTTCGATTTAATGATGAGACATTGTGTAGATTTATCGGCTTTGCTCTCTAGGAGTAATTTGTTTCTGATAGAACTTGGATAGTTTCAATCATATTGCTTTCGTCTTATTTTTCAAGGAAACTACCAAAATGAATATAACTTTACAATACATTTTTGCTTAGTGATATAATTTATATTATAGATCGAGGTAAATTTCGCTTTTTGCCATTTCCTCAAACAAAATTGCTATTTTATCAGTCACCACTTTAGCATAATGCTTTCCTTTTTCTGCTGTTGCTTCTTTAGGATTACCTATACCTGTGTCAGTCGTAGCAAAATTCCAATGACGAGGTGTCCATGCTATTTTTTTATTAAGAGATGCTATAGCAAATGGACGACCAATACCCTCTCCTGCTTGCTCTAAAGGTAATACCCATTCAGGATGAAAATGCATCATTACTGAGGTCTCCATCTCTCCAGCATGCTCATCATTATATTTAAAATAGGACGATTGAGGTTCGATAGCAAACCAGTCAACTACTACCAGGGTAATCTTGGGAAAGTCAATAGCTAAATCACGGATCATATTTTTGAAATTATTTCCACCGTGCCCATTAACAAGAATTAGTTTGCGGAAATGTTGTCGATCCAAGGCGGCTACAATATCAGTTAGGATTGCCTTCTGTGTTTCGTAGCGAGCATGGATACAGAGGGGTTCGTCTATTTGGCCTGGATTTTGAGATCCAAAAGGGATGGCAGGCAAGATTATCGCATGAATTCCTTTCGATGCAGCTTTACTAGCAGCTTCTAACGCAATATCATTGCTTAAGATGGTGTCAGTTCCATAAGGCAAATGCAGATTGTGTGGTTCTGTGGCTCCCCAAGGCAATAAGACAAGATCGATGTGCTTCTTTTGTATTACGGTCAGTGAAGTAGTGTTGAGTTCAGTTTGCGTTATCATATATATTATTTTGAAATGTCCAATCAGCTTAAGTTGTAATCTCGCTCCTGCTAAACTTGAGTTTGTTTAATACTTCAATTTCTTACTATATGCTATGAAGCTTTGAGAATTCATGAACATACCAATAAGAGCAGATCAGTGTAGCATTAAAGTATCATATATACAAATTTAAGCTCTGCAAGAGCGAGCGATACGACAAAAATCAAGAGACTCCATTAAGGCAATCAAATGCAAGCAACACGTTTCTTATATTCCGCTAAGCATGCATCAAGGCGTTCGTGGGCTGTAACATCTCCTGGTACATTATGGGATGGGTGAATATATAATTTGACACCCCTATCAGCTAAAATTTCAGCTACGGTTGTAATTGTCATCCATACCAAAGTAACAAAACCGAGAGTAGAGATTGGTCCGATTTTGTCAATATGATTCTTAAGAGTTACAGAAGCATCGACAACTGGAACACAAGAATCTACAACAATATCTGCTAATTCAAATAAAGTCTTCCCGCATGAGTGACGTGTTGTTTTTCCTACTGCTTCTGCGGCTGATCCATATACTATAACTTTCATGCCGGCTTCTTTTGCCTTTAATGCGACATCAATATTAACATTATTGATTCCAGTATGGGAAAATATCCACATCGTATCTTGTTTGTCAAAATTATAGTTTTTCATAATTTCATTTCCGAAGCCTTCTGCTCTTTCAAGAAACAAGAATTGGTGAATTCCCATTTCGCCAAAAATATGAGTAAAAAAAGTCAATGGCAATTCAAGAATAGGATGAAATCCTACAAACCCACCGATACGGGGGTACATCTCTTCAATTGGAATTGTAGCATGACCACAGCCAAAGGTATGAACCCAATGCTTAGACTCAATGCTATCAGCCATAACTAGCGCTGCTTTTTTGATGTTTTCGATCTGAGTGTTTTCGATTTTTTGCATAACGTCTCTCGCGTTATTTAACCATTCTAATGCTAACATAATAATTTAATTTAATTTTTGTATATAAATAATCTCAAAGCTACGAATAAAATAATTGCTTGTAATATCAAATTAATGGCAAGGAACAATGGGAAGACCGTAAAATCGAATGTTTTTGCCACAAACCCCATTAAATAGTTTAATAATGAATTACCAACAAGAGCGATGAATAATGCAATACTAAATGCTGTGCCAGAAAGTTCTTTATAAGTATTACCCACAAAACTAAGTACTAGAGGAAAGCCTTCGGCTAGACCAAATCCTATCAAAAATAAGCTAATAGCTGCCATTGTAAAACTAGCTGAAAAATAAAGTAGGAGAAAGCCAGATAGAGCTATCAACATGCCGGTATATAACACTAAAAAGGATTTTAAATGAAGTAATATATACGACATTAGCAAACGGGCAAGCACCATACCTGTTACAAAAAATGTAAGGATGAAAACTGTTTTATCGCTTGAAATTGAAGTTGTTTTACTAAGATACAACGTTGTCCAATTATTACATAGACCTTCCATTCCACTTTGAAAAAACAAGATAAAACTAAACAAAAGTAAAGCTGGTGCTTTTATCAAAGCAAAACTCTCCCTTATTGAGAGGCTCTGTGATTGTTTTGGCCGTGGAAATTGAATAAATAAAAAATAAACAACAGACAATAGCATAACTACCCCTGTTCCTTTTAAAATTACTTCATAAGAATATATCTTTGATAATACGCCTAATAGGAGAGGAATTCCTAGCGCTCCTAACCCATAAAAAAAACCAAGTAAACTTAATTTAGCTCCGCGTTCATGATCGTCATAAATATTGGAAGTCAAAGCATTAGTCTCTCCATTAAGAATACCGCCTCCAAATCCAATTAGAAAGATACATGAACGCAACACGTTTAGCTTATCAAAAAAAGTAAGACCTTCGATCCCAATAATAGTAATTAGCGAACTAACTACTAGTAATTTTTTATATCCAAATCGATCCACAATAGGGCCAAAAATAAGAGATCCCAATAGAATACCAATAGGTAAGAATGTAACCAAAGAAGATGCTCCTATTTCATCAAGGTTATATTTTTGAGTTAACAATGGCAATACGGACCCCATCACAATAAATGCGACTCCAAAAAAAGCCATTCCAATACAAGCAGCTAAAAACACTAACTTTTTATTATACATAAGTCTTATATGTATCTGTTTTTGTTATTGTATTTTACTTGATGACAAAGCTAAATATGCTGCCCCAAATAAACCTGCATCACTAGATAGCTTTGAGGCTTCAAACTTAACTTGAGCAATGCTAATAGGTTGTGCCCATTTGTAAGCTTCGTCGTAAATACGTTCAATGAATTGTTTTGCAGGGCCAAATACTCCTCCTCCCCAAATAATTTTCTCAGGATTGAAAAGGCTTACTAGGTTGGCAGCCCCCATCCCCCATACCTGGACTGCTTTATCTAGAATTTGAGTTGCCAGATCATCTCCTTGTTCGTAAGCAGCAAATACATCATATGCGGTGAGGCTATCCGTTGGTTTTTGGTTCATGATACTTTTTTGAAACACACCGTTTTGAATCATTTTTTTTGCTTGTTTGGCAATCCCATTTCCCGATGCTAAAGTTTCAAAATAACCACAAGCCTTATATTCTTCTGAGTAAGGTGTTTCCAATGCCATCCATCCAGCAGCTCCTACAATATCACCCAACCCGTGAAGAATGCGACCATCTATCAAAATTCCCGCTCCTATTCCTGTACCAACTGCAACAAAAATGGCATTGTCGCATCCTTGTGCGGCCCCTTTCCAAACTTCTCCTAAAATATAACAGGTACGATCGTTATCAACGCTCACTTTGATATGTGGTTGGTTAATATATTCTTCAATTTCTTGTTGCAATGCATATTCTTCCCACCCGGAGATATTTGGCGCCCAAACTTTTCCCGTTTTAGAATTAACAATGCCTGGTACGCAGATCCCAATGGCAGCTATTGCATCAATGCCTTCTGAATGAACTTTAATCAAAAAGTCAATTATATTTTTCATTAAAGATCCAACCTCCAAGCCCTTACGCCCTTCTATCAATCTTGTCGTTTTATACAACAAAGAACCATTGGAATCAAACATTGCTCCTGTTACTTTGGTTCCACCCAGATCAATGCCAATTAACTTCATATAATTATATCTTAACTGTTTTTTGAGTGCAATTTGTATCATCTATCAGCCACAAATATGGCTAATCATTTACCTTCTCAATCTGCCATATTTCTCCATCTTTTACAGATATCTCTGATGTACTAAACTCAATTGTTTTGTTTTGAGTGGCTACTTTTATTTTTTTATGCTGCATAAGTTCTTCTAATAAATAAGTTCCTTTTTCCTTGACAAATAACTGAATTTTTGCTCTTGCACTTATTTTTCCTTGATTTAAGACATACAAAAGATAGCCTTCAGGATAGTTTTGAAGACGTACCACTAAGGTATTCTCTGTTTTATCACCCTGAATTACATTAAATGGCCTTTGAATTTTTGCCCATTTAACTAACCCGTCTATAAACTTGTTTGTGTTTTGATTGGCTGGATTCTGAATTGTAAGGTGTTGAGTTGATTGATCCCATAGAGAACCTGTAGATCCCGCAAGACAAAGGAAAGACCCTACATACATCGTATGCCCTTTTCCATAATTAGAAGTAACAATAACAGGCGTATTATCTTGCAATCTGGCTAGCACTCTTACACTATTATTGTCTTTTAATAGCTCTAAGGACTCTGCAAAAAGGGAACCTTTTAGTGTATCATTTAATTTTAAATTTGCCATTGAAGGATTAGCCCGATCAGATACTTTCATCAGCACAATGGGCAAGGATTTAACTTTGCTCTCACGTACTCCAAACATCTTACTGAGGCCTAATCCAGGAATTACGGTTGACGTATTGCCATGTTCGTCATTCCAAGCTAATCGTGCTTCAGACATGACATATCCACCTTTCTCCACAAATGATTCAAGCCCTTCAGCAGCTTTTTTAGATATCATCAAAGCATACGGCATTATGATCAATTTATATTGAGATAAATCCCCATTCTCCAGATCCGCTAAATCAATAAATTCTACGGGAATATTTTGATCTGTCAGGTAACGGTAATATCCGATGAGTGAATTTGTGAGGCCTCCTTGTTTTCCTACACGATTTTCACCTCCTACCATTTGAGATAATGGATTATATAGAAGAGCAATTTCTGCTTTAACTGGTGTTGCTGTGGCAAAAATGTTCATTCTACTATTAATCATCTTTGCTAGTTTTCCAAGCTCAACCGCCCTCTTTGTAATTGATCCATCTAAATTAATCAAACCATATCCACCTGATTCATAACCGGATGACATAGGGTAATAGGCATAAGAGAAAATTCCTTTAGCTCCTGTTGCTAAACTGGATAATACCCATATCTGCTCGTCTTCTGAGGTTACAGGATCACCTACATTTAATCCTACAGTACCAAATCCAGCTTGAAGTTCTCCTACATAATAGCCTCCATTCGATTTGTTTGCACTATATGAAAAATCAGCTGCTGCCATAAACCTCCAAGGTATCCAATCTCCCGGTTGGTTATGTTTCGGATACTGCGAAAGTCCATAGTAATCGACCTGTTTTGCCATAAGAAAATCATTCGCAGGGCCTTCTGGGTCAAACGGGGTTTCAAATAAAGATACCGGAGAGGCATGCGAAGAGGTAATGTGGGTTTTGTCAATTGATCTAATGGCATCATAGCGTAGTTTAAGGTCTCCTGCCATTTTTTGGAAGATAAAGTCCTTCCAATCAATAAAATCTGAATAGGTGAGGATTGTGCTAAACCTTGGAGCTTCAACATCTTCCCATTTTTCGAAATTACGATGCCAAACTTTGTTTAATTCTTCTAAAGTGCCATATTTTGCTTTTAACCATTGCCGAAATCGCTCCTGTGTAGCTGGATTAAATCCATATTGAACATTATTGATCCACTCTGGGTGTCCCCATTGTACCATATGAGGCTCGCTCCATAAATCCCATCCATAGAAACTCGGATATTGTATCGCTATTTTGGCTACCTCTTGATAAAAGTTTGTTATGACATTTCGCACTCCTTTATTATCAACACAATAACCTGGTACAATTTGTGGTTGAATTTTATATCCATTTTGTGCTTCAAATAACGCATTTGGAAATTTCTTACCTACCCATTCGGGAGCACCTTCGGCGTAAACTTGAATGATTACTTTAAGGCCTATTTCATTAGCTAAATTCAAAATCATTTTCAGGTTTTCAAAATGATACACTCCGTCTTGTGGTTCACACTGAGACCATTCAACCCAAGTCTTAACTGAATTAAATCCAAGGTTTTTAATCTGTTCCAGGTCCTGTTTCCATTCTTCTTTTGAATTTATAGATATGGAAGACAGCATGGGAGCTCTTGCTTTTCCACCACTGTACCAGACAGATAAAGGAAAAAAATCCTCTTTGTTAATGTTATACTTCTCCTGTGCAGCTAGCGAGCCAGAAAAAATGAGTAGTAATACAAGTGTTAAATGAAATATTTTCTGCATGTTTTTGATTATGTTAATTTGTTCGTGTTTATTCTTTGTATATAATTGGTTAACTGTAATATTAGAACTATCATTCCCTTCAATAAATTTAGGCAATAAGCATCTATACTAGATCACCACTGTAACCCATCAAAGCGTATCTCCAAAGTATAAATGATTATCAAACAACATATTTTTATACCCTGACAATTGAATTCTATAACAATCTGCATTTATCAAATCAACAAATCTCTGTTTGTTCTGAGAGCTACATAAAAAAACAGTAAAATATGGTTTTATTGCAACAGTATTATTGCTTTGATTTAATAAACACTCCTATTCATAT